>NZ_JAQSDL010000025.1 GCF_029945895.1 Polaromonas sp.
ACAAACACAAGGCCGGCATCCAGTCCAACGTGTATGTGCAGAAGTGGGGTGTGCGTTTGCTGCCTGGCCTGTATGCCATGTACAACCCCATGCCGTATGAAGGGGCGCGCGACATGGAGGTGGAGTTGGGGATTGCGTTGCGGGAGTTGGGGTATGGGGTTTGGCAGGCTTAGAGTTGTCCTTTGGATCGCTGAAGCGACATGAGCGTTGCCGCCTCGTACAGAAGAGTGCGTCTTTCTAGTCCGATTGCAGGATGACGGGTTGTAGCCTGAGCTCGATACTTGGCATTTGCTGTATTTGTGCCCACCTGTTGGTAGTCGCTTTGCCGACAGATATTTCTAGCGGAATATCTTTACAACTGAATCACTTTTGACAAGAACACAATGAAGTCTCTACCCCTTGAATTCGAGCCGAATGCCTCCTTCTGCTACCGATTTGCTCGCTACCACCTTCTGCCAGAACTAGCCCAAGAACCTGAAGCTCTATCGCGTGAACCTTTCAAACTGAATCTTGTCATTAACAGAGTTTTGAACCGATATTTGACGGATGAGCAAATGGGTCTTACGTACCCAGCGCGGGACACTGAAGGGAAAATGCATCAGGTTGGCGCAGCCATTCGGTTTTTCGTTTCTCTTCGCGCAAAGCGAGGGTCGGAATCACCATTTGTTTGGATGGGGCAGTCCGGGATGTATCGCCTGAAGTCAGACTCGGAGTTGACGCAGGAAGCTGCCGAGGACGTAGACAACGCCGTTGAGGAGCAGGTCGACGTTGAATTCAACGGGTGGATATATGCTTTCACTTTCCCTGCAATTAAGAAAAGCAAGGAGCCATTTCCAATCAAGGTTGGGCTTACCACCGCTGCTGACGTAGAGACCCGTGTATTTGGACAATGTCGGGGTGCAGGATACTTCGAGAAACCAGAAATCCTCGGTCGGTGGCCGGTCAAACGGGTTGCCCAAGTTGAAGATGCCATTCATGCCGTTCTTAAAGCAAGAGGGCGTTGGAAAGAAGATGCGCCTGGAGATGAGTGGTTCATTACCACCATTGACGAAGTGCAATCTATCGTTGGCTTTATTAACCCGTAAGAAGGTGGCGAGTGTCTTGGCTATTTGTGTACTGACGCCAACGTTCGAAATAGGAACGGCGCGGATTTTTGTTGAGGATCTTCACAATCGAAGTCTCGCGATCACGTGAACACCCCAGCGTCGATGAATCAAACCCAATAGAAGCCCCACCCATGCGCTTCGAAGGCACCCTCAAAAGCTGGAACGACGACAAGGGCTTTGGCTTCATCAGTCCCAGCCAGGGCGGGCAGGACATCTTTGTCCACATTTCCGAATACCGGCGCGGTGGCCGACCGGTGCTGAACGAGGCGCTGACCTTCGAGGTGGCGCTCAATCCCCAGGGCAAAAAACGCGCGATGAATGTGCAGGGTTTGGGTGCGCAGCATGCCGCGTACCAGCCCGACCGCAGCAGCCGCCCGGTGCGCATCAGCCGTTCGGGCAATTCGCCCGGCGGTGCTTTGAAGACCGTGGTGGGCGTGCTGCTGGTGGCGGCACTGGGTTGGCAGGCTTATGCGTATTACCAGAAGGTGGCGCCAGCCCATCGTGCCAGTGAAGCAACGTCGCCCGCCAGCCAACCCTTGCTGGACCTGGCGCCTTCGCGTGCCGCTACAGCTTCCTATGTCTGCGACGGCCGCCAGCATTGTTCACAGATGACGTCCTGCGCCGAAGCCACGTATTTCCTGAAAAACTGCCCAGGTACCAAGATGGACGGCGACCACGATGGTGTGCCCTGCGAAGACCAGTTGTGCAGGTAGTCGCGACCTCGCTGTATTTGATCTGCTATCAATAGCAGAGCTGCTGGCGCCCGACAGACAGGGGCTGCAGGCCGTTTTGACCTTCAACTTTGGTGGACTGGCCGCAGCGCGGGCCTGGCACTGCAAGGTGGCAGGCGCCGGCTGTGGGCCCGCTGTGGGCCCGCTGTCCGACATGCAACGTGTTACCTCGCCTACACGAGCGTCGTGATCTGGCCCTAAATTCGAGCTTACGTCCGCTGTGCGGACATCAGCAGGAACACAAGTCATGGACATTTCCCTGGGCGGCGAGAAGAAGGCGTCTGTGAGCAAGGCGCAGGCAACGGAGCAGCGGGCGGCACAGCGTTTTGGTGTGGCGCTGCGCCTGACGGTCGACGGTGACGAGGGCGCGACCCATGACCTGAGCGCGACCGGGCTGTACTTCCAGTCGGACCGCAGTTATGAAGTTGGCGCCAATATGGAACTGGTGCTGGAGTTTCCACGCACCGGCCGTGTGCACCCGCTGACCTGCGAGGCACAGGTGGTGCGGGTAACACCTGCCGGCGACGGCTTCAACATTGCCGTGCGCCTGTTGACGCCGCTGTTTCCCGACCGGGCGTAGCCCCTCAGGCTCAAGCCGCCCTGGCCGCTCAGGCCAGGCCGATGTTTTTCAGCGCGGGCTTCCAGCACTGCATGACTATCTTTTTGAAACCCGAGCCCTTGGGGTGCAACTCGTTGGCCCAGTCGCCGGGGCCTAGCGTGCCGCGGCTGTCCACCACGTGCAGGTGGGCGGGGTCCATTTTCGTGATGTTGTCCAGCACCTTGTAGAAAGCGTCCAGCAGGTAGACCACGCAGGCCTGGTGCAGCTCGGGCTTGACACCGGCGGCCGTCAGCGCGGGTTGCAGCCAGCCGTCCTTGCCGAACACGCCCTTGCCGTCCGGGATCGCATAGTCGTAGGTGTGCATGACGATCAGGCAGTTCAGGGGGGTGCGGGTGTAGACCACACCAATCAGCTTGCGGTAATAGGTGTCCATGCGGTCCAGAAACCCCTGCAGACCCTGCGCGCCACCGCGAAAGCAGCCGTTGGCCGTGGTTTCGCCCGAGCAGCTGTCCTTGAGCAGCGGCCGCATGTCGTTGAAGCCGGCGAAGTCGTTGCCGCCGCCGCTCAGGAACACGGCCGACAGGCCTGCGCCGTACAGCTTGAGTGTGCTGCGCACGCTGTCGGCGTATTTGCCGTCCACATAGTCAAAGGCTTCGGCGCCGTTCATGCCCTTGGCCAGAATGACGTGGCTTTTGGGCGCCACGATCTGGCCCAGGTAGTTGGTCAGGCTGCCCCCGAAGAAGGGGTACCAGAACCACGAGTCGCCGATCGCCAGGATGGTCGGGTTGGCGCCGTCGGCCTTCATTTGCGTTTCGTCCCAGTAGTAGTTGCTCATGGTGTTTCCAGTCAACGAAGTGGATGAGGAGAAAATACTCGCGCTGGCGCCGCTGGCTGTCGTCCCACAATTGGAGGAGAAAGCGGCAGAAGTCACACAGATCGGCGGGGTGGCACCGGGTGGCCGGCGGCTGTCACCGCCGTTGCATGCCGGGCGCGCCGGGCGGCATAAACTCGGAGCCATCTTTCCAGGAGACAACACCATGCTTACCCTTTGCGGCTTTCCCGTGTCCAACTACTACAACAAGGTCAAACTCGCGCTGCTTGAAAAAGGCGTGCCTTTTGCCGAGGAACATGCCGCCACGCACAGCAAGGACGAAGCCATCCTCGGCGCTTCGCCGCTGGGAAAAATTCCGTTCATCCGTACCGAGCACGGCGGGCTGTGTGAGAGCCAGGCCATCCTGGACTACATCGAAACCACCTACCCGCAGTCGCCGCTGCTGCCGGCCGATGCCTTTGCCGCCGCCAAGGTGCGCGAGCTCACCACCTTCATCGACTGGCACCTGGAGATCGTCGCGCGCCAGTTGTATGGCGCGGCGTTTTTCGGTGCCGAGCCGCTGAGTGAGGGCAACCTGGCGCGCATCCGCAAACAGCTGGAGGCCAACATTGCCGCCTTCAAAAAGCTGGCGAAGTTTTCGCCCTATGTGGCCGGCGACACTTTCACCCAGGCCGACTGCGCCGCCTTTGCCAGCCTGCCGCTGGTGGGCATGGCCAGCAAGATCGCGTTTGGCGAAGACCTGCTGCTGGCCGGCGGGGTGGACTACAAGGCGTATGTCAAGCTTATCGGCGAGCGGCCTTCGGCCCAGAAAGTGGTGGCTGACCGCAAGGCCGCGCAGACCAAGGCCTGAGCAGGGACCGGCAAGCGATGATGGCGTTTGAACAGCTGATGGCGCAAGCCGTCTACCTCGTCTACCGCGTCGGCGGCTACGCGCTGCTGAACCTGGTGGAAGACCCGGCGCTGCTGGCCATCATCTTCTGCTGACTATCAAAATAATAGCTGGTGGCGCCCGTATCTATTGGGCTGACGGCTGTTTTTGCATGTAATTCTTTGACATGCGGAATCCGGCCACCCGCGTTAAGCTCGACCCCATGACGCCTGAGCAACTTCTCCACCATCACGACCATGCCGGTTTCTGGCCCGCCGCCTCGGGTCTGGACGTGCCTGCGGCTTATCAACGCGCGCTGGCGGTGCGGCAGTTGCGCATGGACCGCGGCGAACAGCCGCGCGGCTACAAGGTGGGTTTTACCAATCGCAGCATCTGGCCGCGCTACCAGGTGTTTGGACCGATCTGGGGCACGGTCTGGGACACCACCTTGTCGTATTGCGAAGGGCAGGGCGAGGTGTCGCTGGCGGGAACCTGCCAGCCGCGGCTGGAGCCGGAAGCGGTGTTCGGCATGGCCGCGACGCCCCCTGTGAATGCCTCGCTTGACGATTTGTTTGCCTGCATCGCCTGGGTCGCGCCCGGTTTCGAGATCGTGCAGTCGCACCAGCCCGGCTGGAAATTCGTGGCGGCCGATACCGTGGCCGACGGTGCGCTGCATGCGCGCCTGCTGGTAGGCGCACGGGTGCCGGTGGCCACGCTGGCCAGCGATGCGCAGGCCCTGGAGCAAAAGCTGGCCGGGGCACACATCACGCTGTCTTGCGGCGGGCGGCAGGTGGACCAGGGCGTGGGTGCGAATGTGCTCGACGGCCCGTTGCATGCGCTGCAGCATTTCCTGCAGGAGCTGCGCAGCTGCCCCGGTGCGCCCGAGCTGCAGCCGGGCGACGTGGTGACCACCGGCACCTGGACCGATGCCTGGCCGGTGGCGCCGGGCGAGACCTGGACGGCGGCGTTTGATGCACCACTGTCCGGTCTGAGCGTCAGGTTCCGCTGATGGCGGGCGCCGTTCCCCGGCGCATCCTGCCGGTCATCGTGCTGTCGCAGTTTGCCGGCACCTCCCTGTGGTTTGCGGTCAATGCCGTCATGCCCGACCTGCAGCGCGCCTGGGGCTTGCCGCCGGGCGCGGTGGGCATGTTGACCTCGGCGGTGCAGCTCGGCTTTGTGGCGGGCACGCTGGTGTTTGCCTTGCTGATGCTGGCCGACCGTTTTGCACCTTCACGCGTGTTCCTGATCTGCTCGCTGCTCGGTGCGGCGCTCAACGCCGCCACCGTGGGGGTGCAGGGCGACTTCACGCTGTTGCTGGCCTTGCGTTTTGGTGTTGGGTTTCTGCTGGCCGGCATTTACCCGGTGGGCATGAAGATCGCGGCGAGCTGGTACCGCGAACGCCTGGGCGCGGTGATGGGTGTGCTGATAGGCGCGCTGGTACTCGGCACGGCCTTGCCGCACGGTTTGCGTGCGCTGGCCGGTGACGCGGGCCTGCCGGCATTTGCAGGGGGCGGCTCGCCCTGGCAGGCGGTGGTGCTGGGCGTGTCGCTGCTGGCCACGCTGGGTGGCCTGGCCACGGCCTGGCTGGTGCCGGAGAGCCCGTACCTGCTGCGCGGCGCGCGCATCACGCCGCGGGCGCTGGGCCTGATCTGGACCGACCGGCGCCTGCGCGCGTCGGTGTTTGGTTACTTCGGCCACATGTGGGAGCTGTATGCCTTTTTTGTGCTGGTGCCGCTGATCGTGGCAACCCGGCTGGCCGGCACGTCGGTGAGCGCCGCGGCCTTCTGGATCATTGCGGTCGGCAGCGCCGGCTGCGTGGGTGGCGGCCTGCTGGTGCGGCGTTTCGGCAGCGCACGTGTGGCGCAAGTTCAACTGGCCGTCAGCGGCGCCTGCTGCGTGGTCGCACCGTTGATGCTGGCCGCGCCCTTGCCGTGGTTCATGGCCTGGATGCTGCTCTGGGGCGTGACGGTGTCGGGCGACTCGCCGCAGTTCTCCACCCTGACTGCGCAGAACGCGCCGCCTGCGGTGGCCGGCAGCGTGCTGACCTTTGCCAATTGCATCGGTTTTGCGATCTCGGTGCTCAGCATCGAAGTTTTCGTGCGGGCCACGCAGGCCTGGCCCTTGGCGGTGGTGCTGCCCTGGCTTGCCCTTGGGCCAGCCCTGGGTCTGCTGATGGTCAGGCCGCTGCTGCGCAGACGCGGCTGACGCGGCTGACGCGGCTGACGAGCCTTGCGTTCGAGCCCCTTGTCGGGGCTGGTCTACGGGCTGTAGTGGGCGCCCTACACACTGAAAAGTTGGGTGTTTCGCTACCTTGCCGTGGCACGCTGTTTGCATGCTAACCCTTTGCACAACCGACCGGTTGCGCAGCAGATGCTGGCTCATCAGCTTATCTACACCAAGGAATATCGCATGACCTCCACAAGACGTTCACTGCTCAGTCAGGCATCCATTGCTGCGGCTGCCGGAACCGCGCTCGGCTTTCCCATGATTGCCCGCGCCCAGCAGAATTTCAGCTGGAAGATGACCAGCGCCTATGGCAAGGGTTCACCGTTTTACATGGAAGGGCCGGGCAGTGCGACCGACCTGGCCAAACGCATCGACGTCATGTCGGGCGGGCGCCTGAAGATCCAGGTGTTTGGTGCGGGCGAGCTGATTCCGGCGCTGGAAGGTTTCGACGCGGTGCGTGCAGGCACCGTCGAGATGAACCATGCCAACAGCTACTTCTGGACCGGCAAGACCTTTGCCGCGCAGTACTTCACGGCCGTGCCGTTTGGACTGAACTTCCAGGGCATCAACGGCTGGCTCTACGACGGCGGCGGCCAGCAGCTCTGGAACGAGGTGTATGCACCCTTCGGCATGGTGGCCATGCCTTGCGGCAACACCGGTGTGCAGATGACGGGCTGGTTCAAGAAAGAGATCAAATCGAGCGCCGACCTCAAGGGCCTGAAGATGCGTATCCCCGGCCTGGCCGGACGTGTCTATGCGGCGCTCGGCGTGGACGTGAAACTGCTTCCCGGTGGCGAGATTTTCCCGGCGCTCGAGCGCGGTGTGATCGACGCGGCCGAGTTTGTCGGCCCCTTCCAGGACCGCAAGCTGGGCCTGCACAAGGCAGCCAAATACCTCTACACCACCGGCTGGCACGAGTCGGCCACGGTGTCGGAACTGCTGATCAACAAGGCCGCCTGGGACAAGCTGCCCAAGGACCTGCAGGCCGTGGTCGAAAACGCTTCGGCCGCCTGCAATGTCATCAGCGAAGCCTGGTGCCAGCGCAACAACGCCGAAGCCATGGACGACCTGGTGAAAAACCAGGGCGTGATCGCCAAGCCGCTGCCCGACGAGGTGCTCAAAAAGCTGCGCGAGGTCACCAACCAGGTGCTGGCCGAAGCCGTAGCCAAGGATGCAATGACCAAAAAAGTGCACGACTCCTACATGGCGTACAAAAAGAAGTACGACGCCTGGGCCGGCTACAGCGAAGGGCCGTACCACAACAAGATCCTGACGGCCTGAGCCGGTCATGACAGTTGCAAAAAATGCCGGCGCCTCCGGGGGCGCTGTGGGGCCTGCGCGCGCCTTCGTGGCGCGCGTTGAACAGGTGGTGGATCTGATCGGCCGCGCGGCCTCCTGGCTCACGCTGGCCATCGTGGTGCTGATGTCCATCGACGTGCTGATGCGTTACGCCTTCAGCATCGGCTCGGTCTGGGCGCAGGAGCTTGAGTGGCATCTGCTGGCGCCACTGGTGCTGTTTGGCATGACGTACGCGCTGCTCAAAGGTGAACATGTGCGCGTTGACGTGTTCTATGCACGTTACTCGCCGCGCATGCAGGCGGCAGTCGATTTGCTGTCGGCGCTGCTGGCCGTCGCCATGGCGGCACTGGTGATTCGTTACTCGATTCAGTTCGTGAGCCAGTCCTATGTGATCAACGAGATTTCGTCCGACCCTGGCGGGCTGACACACCGCTGGATGCTCAAGGCGCTGATCCCGGTCGGCTTTGCGGTGTTTGGCCTGATGGCGGCGGCGCAGGGTGTGGGCGCTGCCCTGCGCCTGTTTGGCCCGCAACCCGCGACGACCCCGGAGGCCGCGCCATGAGCATGAACGAATGGCTGGCAATTGGCCTGCTGATCGGCTTTTTCCTGATGCTGATGGGCGGCATCCCGGTCGGCATCACGCTGGCCGCCAGTGGCTTCATCTTCGGCTTCATGGGTTTCGGCGAGTCGCTGTTCAACCTGCTGCCGGCGCGTATTTACGGCGTGGTCGCCAACTACCAGTGGCTGGCGATTCCGCTGTTTGTCTTCATGGGCGTGATGCTGGAGAAATCGCGCCTGGCCGAGGACCTGCTTGACGTGATCGGCCACCTGGCCGGCGGGCTGCGCGGCGGCATGGCGCTGGGCATCATCGGCGTTGGCGTGTTGATGGGGGCGACCACCGGCATTGTCGGCGCCACCGTGATCACGCTGGGCCTCTTGACTTTGCCGACCCTGCTGCGGCGTGGCTACGACCCAGCGATCTCTTGCGGCGCGATCTGCGCCTCCGGCACGCTGGGGCAGATCATTCCACCCAGCCTGGTGCTCATTTTGCTGTCCGACATCATGCAGTTGTCGGTGGGCACATTGTTTGCCGCCGCCGTGCTGCCAGGCCTGATGCTGGCCGGGCTGTATGTGAGCTGGATCGTGGTTTACGGCATGATCCGGCCCGATTCGATGCCGCCGGTGCCGCAAGCTGAGCGTGACGCGGTGTCGCGCGCTCAGCTCTGGCTGCGCGTGCTCAAGGTGGCGCTGCCGCCGCTGGCGCTGGTGCTGTCGGTGCTGGGCTCCATCATTGGCGGCATTGCCGCGCCGACCGAGGCGGCTTCGATGGGTGCGCTGGGCTCCATCCTGGTGGTGGCGCTGGCGCGGCGGTTGTCGCTGGCGGTGCTGCGCGACGTGATGCAGACGACGACACGCATCTCGGCCATGGTGCTGTTCATCCTGATCTGTTCGCAGGTCTTCAGCCTGGCGTTTCGCGGGCTGCAGGGTGAAAAGCTGATCGAGGATCTGTTCGCGTTTTTGCCGGGCGGCATCAACACCGCGGTCTGGTTCCTGATGGGTCTGATCTTCGTGCTCGGTTTTTTCATTGAATGGATCGAAATCAGCTACATCGCGGTGCCGCTGTTTTTGCCGATCTTCGCGGCCGCCGGTGTCGACATGGTCTGGCTGGCGATGATGATCACCATCAACCTGCAGACATCCTTCCTCACGCCACCGTTCGGCTGGGCGCTGTTTTTCCTGCGCGGCGTGGCGCCGCCAGGCGTGACCACGCGCCACATTTACCTGGGCGTGATTCCGTTTGTGGTGTTGCAGATCCTGGGCATCGTGCTGGTGTTTTTCTTCCCGGCGATTGCGACCTGGCTGCCCAAGGCCATCGGCTGGTAGGCGGCCGTAACCGCAGCCGCTCAGCGCGCGATCAGCACCGGCACCGGCGACTCGGCCGCCACCTTGGCGGCCACGCTGCCCAGCATCAGCCGGACGATGCCGGTGCGGCCGTGGGAGCCCATGACCACGAGGTCTGCGCCTTCGTCCTTGACCGTCTGGACAATGCCGTTGGCGGCGGACACGTTTTCGGCCATGCGCGCTTCGAGCTTGACGCCCGCGCCCGGTGCACCGCACAGCGCCGCGACCTTGGCATGGGCCTGCGCGGCGTGTTGCTGGGCAGCGGCCATATAGGCCTGAACGCCCAGCGGGTTGGTCTCGCCGATGCTCAGGTAAGGGTAGGGGTCCACAACGTACAGGGCGGTGAGTCTGGCGCCGTGCGTACGCGCCAGGTTGACGGCCAGTTGGGCCGCGTGGGCGGATGCTTCGGAGCCGTCGGTCGCCAGAAGAATGTTCTTGAACATGGGAGCCTTGTCTGGTGATGAACAGGCCCTTATCTTGCTGGGGTGCGCGGCCGCTTTGTTGATGTGCATCAAGCCGGGCGCACAGACGCCCCCCTATATTGGCGGCATGAAAACCCATCCTGCCGCGCACGACCCGGGCCATTCCAGCGAGCCGCTGACCGGTTTT
This sequence comes from Polaromonas sp., assembly GCF_029945895.1. GTDB lineage: Bacteria > Pseudomonadota > Gammaproteobacteria > Burkholderiales > Burkholderiaceae_C > Polaromonas. The sequence goes on from NZ_JAQSDL010000025.1 coordinate 10,133, forward strand.
TCCCTGTGTCATCTGGGCATTCTGTCCAAGCTTCAGGCCTTTGCGGAACTGCCTGCGCTCCAGGCGGCGGCGGCCCAGGCGCGAACCATTGCCACCGACACGCTGGCCCTGTTCCACCATGCTGTGTACGAGCACCACGCGGACGAGGAGCGTGAGCTTTTTCCGGCCGTGTTGCGCAGCGCGGCCCGGGGCCAGGAGGCCGATGAAGTCCAGACCATGGTGCAACGCCTGACGGCGCAGCACCGTCAGATCGAGGCGATGTGGAAAAAGCTGGAGCCTTCCGTCAAGGCCGCGGCGAAGGCCCAGTCTGTCGATCTGGACCTCGATGCCGTGGAAGAACTGGTGCACGCCTATTCCTCGCACGCGCGTTTCGAGGAAGAGTTTTTCCTCCCACTGGCCGAGACCATTCTCGGCCGCGACGGCAACCACATGCAGGCGCTGGGCCTGTCGCTTCACTTGCGGCACACGCCGCAGCCCGTCGGCCACATCTGAGGGCGGTGACACGCCGGCTTGCCGGTGATTCCTGTCCGCATCGCTGTACGATAGCCGGTGGTGCCCGGGGCGATCCGCCCGGAGGCAGTTCCTTTCTATCGGTGCATTCCATGAAAAGTCATTCAAGCCCCGGCGGACTCGTTTACTCGACCGAGGCCGGTCGCATGTGCCCGGCTTGCCGCAAGGCGCTGGCCCAGTGCGTGTGTCGCCAGACGCGGCCGCTGGCCCCGTCCGACGGCATTGTCCGGGTGTCGCGCGAGACCAAAGGCCGTGGCGGCAAAAGCGTGACCGTGGTCAAGGGACTGGCCTTGCAGGACGCCGCGCTGGTTCTTGTCGGCAAACAGCTCAAGACGGCCTGCGGCTCCGGTGGCACGGTCAAGGACGGCGTCATCGAAGTGCAGGGCGACCATGCCGCGCTCGTGGTGGACTTGCTCACCCGGCAGGGCTGGACCGTCAAGCGCGCGGGTGCATGAAGCCAGAAGACCTGCAACTGCTGGTGACGCGCGAGATGCCTTTCGGCAAATACAAGGGGCGGCTGATCGCCGACCTGCCGGGCAATTACCTCGCCTGGTTCGCCCGCGAGGGTTTTCCCCGTAACGAGCTCGGTCGCTTGCTGGCACTGATGCTCGAAATCGACCACAACGGGCTGTCCGCCTTGCTGCAGCCCCTGCGCAGGCGCTGACAGGGGGCTTGTTTCCGGGCAGCGCCAGGCATACGATGGCCAGGCCGTTGCGTGAAAGTCGCGCAAACGGACTGGAAGCAGCAGGGAGGCCTTATGCCGCAGTTGATCGCATCGGTTGAGGGGGTCGAAATCAAGCATGTCCACCTGCGCAGGGACCGGACCACGCTGGGCCGGCGGCCCCACAACGACATTGTGTTCAACAACCTGGTGGTCAGCGGTGACCACTGTGTGTTTGAACTGGTGGGGCTGGCCGACGTGTATGTCGAAGACCTGCATAGCACCAACGGCACCTATATCAATGGCAAGATGATCAAGTCGCGGCAATTGCTGCATGACAACGACATCATCGCCATCGGAAACTTCAGGATCCAGTACCTCTCGGCCTCGGAAGATTCCGGCTACCACGAGACCGCGGCGATGAAGCTCGAGGGGCACGGCGCACCGGGCGGGGCGGGCACCCTGCACGCCAGTTTCAAGGTGCTCTCGGGTTCCTCGGCCGGACTGGAGGTGCCTGTGGTCAAGGCGGTGACCACCTTCGGCAAGCCCGATGTCAGCGTCGTGGCCGTCTCTCACCGGCGCTACGGCTACTACGTGGCGCACATGGCCGGCGAGGCCTTGCCGACACTCAATGGCCGGCCGATCGGTGCCGACGCGGTGCCGCTGGCCCACAACGACGTGCTGGAGCTCGCGGGAACCAGCATGCAGTTTTTGCTCAAGGACGGTTAGTTGCCTGTCCGGGGCCCTATTCCGGGGTGATTCCTTACATTTTTGATATTAATACAAAAGATTGACAGGGTTTTGTAGACCTTTTTTTGTGTAATTTCATGCCCAGATTCTTCAGCAACACCAAGAAGAATCAACAAGAAGAACAACAGCAGGCTACGCACAGAGCTTGTTTGGAAGGCGCCGGCAGGGCGCCTGTTTCAAGCCTTTTCACGGTCACTGTGCACCGCAGCTGCGTTCCGCGGGGGCGCTGAAATTTCTATCTATAGACAAATTTTCTATCGAGGCGAGAGCCTAACCTCTAGACTATGAGTGTTCACACATTAATCAGGGAAGGCCGCAAACGGCTGGGCATGAGCGAGCAGCAGTTTGCTGACGCTGCAGGCGTCAGCCGCGGGGCCGTACAACAATGGGAAAGACCAGGCGGCACCGCGCCAAAACGTTCCAACCAGCGCAGGGTGGCGGAGTTGCTTGGCGTTTCCGTGGCGGAGTTGATCTCTGGGGGGTCCAATGTCAGCCCGGGCTTTGACGTGAGGGCTGAAGTGCCGCTGATCTCGGAAGTGCAGGCCGGAAATTACACGGTGATTGACAACTTCAACCCCAGGGACGGACTGGAAATGGTGCCGGTGACGGTCGTTATCAAGCGCCACACCTTTGCGCTGCGGGTCCAGGGGGACAGCATGGTGGGCACCAACCTAGACTCCTTCCCGGAGGGCTCCCTGCTGATTGTGGAGCCTGAAATGCAGGCTATTCCGGGCGATTATGTGATTGCACTGAACGGCGAAAATGAGACGACCTTCAAGCAGCTCATCAGGGATGGTGGCGAGCTTTTCCTCAAACCGCTCAACGTGCGCTACCCCATCCGTCCCCTGGGGAATGCAGAGATCATCGGCGTGGTGCGCGAATTCACCAAGAAATTCCGTTAGCCATGCGGGCTGGTGCAGGCCGCTGACCAGCGCGCCGGGCTTCGTCATGAAGCAATTGCCGGTTGGACGCATCGGGAAAAATAAGTTTCCTTTTAGATAGAAAAATCATCTTTTCCCCCAGATTTGGTTAGACTCCCCCGAAAAGGGGTACGTGTGTTCGATGATTTGGCGGAGCTGGTCGTTCTGGGGCTCTTGCTGCTGGTATCTGTGGCCGGCGCCTGCGGACTGCTTGACAGAGGCCATCGGCGGCGCGATGCCCTGCGCAGCCTGAGTGCCCCCAGCCAGTGGCCGATCACGGCGCGTGAGCTGGTAACGCCGGATGAACATGAAGTCTGGCAGTGGTTGCGCGGAGTTTTTGCGGACTACCACGTCATGCTGAAAATTCCGCTGGTGCGCTACACCGCGCCCACCACCCCCGCAGAAAGCAAGGTCTGGCACAAGCGCCTGAGCGGCGTCTACTGCACGTTCACCGTCTGTGGCGCGGATGGAACCGTGATCGGCTGCGTGGACGTCGTGGGCGCAGGCGACAGTGACAGGGCGCACTGGTACGTCAAGGAATCGGTTCTGGGCAATGCGGCATCCCCTATGTGATGGTCAGCTGCGGCAAGCTGCCGGCGGGTGAGAGCCTTCGCACGGCTTTCATCGGGCAGATCGAGTTGAGCGGGACGGCCTCGACCGACCCCCTGGCCCCGGAAGCACTGGCCGGCAGCGGATCGCTGGAGCTGACGGCCTTCGACCCGATGGATGCTTCGCCAATCAAGCCGGCGCACGATCATCTGCACGCCAGCCTGGAGCAGCAGCGCCGGCCACGTGTTTTCCCCCCGGCAGGAGTCATCAATTCCTGAGCGCCGCCAGGCAGCCGCTGCGACAGTGCCGCCCGCGCTGCGCCGCTGCTTCCGAGCTTCATTTGGTAACCGTTCCCGCGGCCCTGCTTTGACCGGCGGGGTGTTTGTGACTTATGCTGGCTGCCAGAGGCGGGCTTGATCCGCCAGCCTGTCCACACAAGAAGGAGATACCGTGAACCTGTCCACATGGCTGATGACTGCGCTGGGCCTCTTGCTGGGCGTCGGGCTGGGGGTTCTGGCGCATTGGGGCTGGTCACGCCGGCGCGTCGAACGCAAGCTGCGCCTGCCGGCACGCTGGCTGCTCAATGCCCGTGGCCTGATGACCAGCGAGGAGCAGGAGGTGTGGAAGTGGCTGCGCACGGCGTTTGCGGACCATGCGGTGATGATCAAGGTGCCCGTCATGCGTTTCACGATTCCAAGCACCAAAAACCGGCCCGAGAACAAGGACCAGAACTGGCACGAACTGCTGGAGGGGGTTTACTGCAGCTTCACCGTCTGCACGCTGGACGGCAAGGTGGTCGGCTGTGTCGATGTGCCGGGCAAGCGGGGCCTGACCAAGGCGCAGAAGGACATGAAGGAAAGCCTGTTGCTGGAATGCGGCATTGGCTACACCACGGTGCGCAGCGGGAGTATGCCCACCGGCGGCGCCATGCGGGCGGCATTTCTGGGCGAAGTTCCGATGTCGGAGGCCGAAGCCGACGAGACCCGGGGCGGCGACAGCAGCTTTCATGCGGCGCTCGACGAGTTCACCAGCGAAAAGGTGCGCGCCGCCAAGGCTGCTGCGCTCAAGGAGCTCAAGGACAAACAGGCCGCCGACACCGACCCGCGGGAGAAAAGCCGCAACGTCGGCTTCAACCCCGAAGGCACCGGGTCCTTCATGACAGGTGACAAGCCGGGCCGTTTTGCGACTCCCTGGGAAGACTCCTTCACCCTGCCGGCAGACGGCTCGCGAGGCAGGTAGTCCGGACGCAGGCAGGGGCAGCGCCCCGACCCTTTCCAGGCGGCCACGGCCGCCTTTTTTGTGGCCGCTGAAAGACCCGTCCTACAGACAGTCGCGTACGTGGCGCTAACCAGCGGGGGTGATCTCCCTCAGGCCGGCCGCGCCCGTCTGCCTAGACTGAGGCATCTTTCACCGTTCAGGAACACCACATGATCACCACCAACCTCATTTTCCGCGCACGCCACGCCTGGGCCGGCCTGGGGCTGTCCCTGCTCATGGGCGCGGCCCTGGCGCAGGCGCCCATCACGGCGACCGGCACCACCGGCATTGATGCCTCGGGCAACGCTCAGAAGGAGCGCGCTGCCTGCATGGAGGGCCGGTCCCAGCAGGACCAGGCCACCTGCCTGAGGGAAGTCAACAATGCCGGGGCTGAAAAACGCAGCGGCAAGATGGACAACAGCGGCGCCCAGTTTGAAGCCAATGCCCGCCTGCGCTGTGAAGCGCTCACGGGCGAAGACCGCGTGGCCTGCGAAGCCCGCGTCATTGGTTACGGCAATGCCAGCGGCAGTGTCGCCGGCGGCGGGGTGATTCGCGAGGTCGAAACCGTGGTTGTGCCGGCGGGCGCCACATCGGTGCGTATCGAGCCGCAGACCAATGCGCCGGTGCTGCTGGTACCGGTTCCTGTGCCGCAAAAATAAGTAAAGTACGGCATGGCAGGCCACCAGGCTGGCCGGACCGACACGATCACCGATGAAAGCAGGCGCCCTTGACTGACAAGCCCAGACATTTTTCCATGTTGCGCGAGTTTCACCTCGCAGACTTTCTCACGCTGTGTAATGCGGCCTGCGGAGTGGCGGGTGTTTTTCTGGCGATGCTGTACGCGGTGGAGGGTGCCAAGGCCTGGTTTTATGCGGCCGCGGCGATGGCCCCGGCGGCCTTCATCTTCGACGTGCTGGACGGCCGCGTGGCACGCTGGCGCAGCCAGCATTCGGCGCTGGGGCGTGAGCTTGATTCGCTGGCTGACATCATTTCATTTGGTGTGGCTCCTGCCGCGCTGGCGTTTGCGGCGGGTCTGCGTGGCGGCTGGGACTGGATCGCGCTGATCTACTTTGTCTGTTGCGGCGTGAGCCGGCTGGCACGGTACAACGTCACGGCCGAAACGCTGTCGGCAGGTGCCGACAAGGTGGCCTATTTCGAGGGCACACCGATTCCTACCAGTGTGCTGCTGACCGCCTTGCTGGCCGTGGCTGCCTGGCAGGATCGCCTGGGTGACCAGCTCTACGGCGGCGTCTGGATGCTCGGTCCCTGGGCGTTGCACCCTCTGTCCCTGCTGTTCGTGTTGTCCGGCACGCTGATGCTGAGCAAGACGCTGCGTATCCCCAAATTCTGAGTCCCGCGTCGGTGGTCCTTGTCATGAAGCAAAATCGGTCTTCGGCCCTTGTGTGGATTGCGCAAGTAGCTATCAAAAAGTGAGCGATGGCGCGCTACCGGTCGCTGTGTCGGCCGTCACTGACAGGGCCTTTCAGATTCCGCCTATGGAAAAAGCGTGGCATTTCATCAAAAATAGAGGCATGCCAATCGTTACAGATGCCATCCCACCGAAGTCTTCCGGGCTGTCCGCTACACCGCGGCGGTGTGTGTGGGGTTCGGGTGGCCCATGTCTCATCGGTATCAGCGGGCACCGCCGCGGTAGCCGCGCTGGCGACCGCAGGTGCTCCGGTGTCATCCTGGATCACTGCTTTTTGACGACCATGTCGGCCACCCACCGTTCCCACCCTTCCGAAAATGGCGAGCCGCTCTCGCCTGGCGGGAAGACCGTGCCGGCGCCTGCCGAGTTTCCGGTGGAGCCCGACCTCGGGCCCGTGCCCCCGCCGGCGCACCCGGAAGAACCCGGAACGGTTCAACCCCCGATTTAAGGTCCGGCCCATGACTGCTCCCCTCACCAAAGCGCAGGAAGCCCTGGCCGACTACGACGAGGCGCGGGCGGACTACATGCGTTTTCTGAGCATGGACCCGCCTGACTACAAAGCGGTCAACGACGCCATGGTGGCCATGGACGAAGCCCACATCCGCTTCAAGGTGGCGATGGGCGACTCGGACCCGCCTACCCATCTCCGTCCGCTGTAGCCGCCTTGGGCTTTCGTCGCCCATCACCAGCCGAGACCCCAGCTTCGTCCCGGTGCATACAATCGTTGCTTCACGCCACGGCCGCCCGGCCACCTACTGAAAGCCCCCCAGTGCAAGACTGCTTTGACGACATTGCCAAATTCAAGGCAGTGCTGGCGGACCATGGGGTTCCTGGCGCGCTGGCCTTCCTGAACCGCCGCTCGCCGCACCGCTACACGGCCATCTACAAGCTCGACGGCGATGTGATGCTGAACGTCGGTATTTACGACCGGCTGGGCCAGGTGGCCTCTCCCTTGCCCCCCACGCCCCGTGACCACTCGCTTTGCAGTTTTGTGGAAGCCAGCCAGGCCTTTGTCAGCGAGGATGTCCTGACCGACCCGCGCCTGGCCGCCCACTTCCAGCGTGGGCGGATCAATGCCTACGTGGGCTTGCCGCTGTCTCGCGGTCCGCGTCATCTCTACGGCACCCTTTGCCAGATGGACCCCGAAGCCCGGCACCTGCCTGAAGGCGAGTACCGCTTTCTGGAAATGGTTGCGCCGCTGCTGCTCGATCACCTGGACTGATGCAGTAGCCCCCCGGCGGCGGCCGGGTAGGTGGCCTCCGACATCCGGAGATTGAGTTGACCTATGCCAAAGTCGGGCCGGCCCGCCCATAGTGAGTTCCATGTGGGGCCCGGATCGGCCGACCCTGCACTGTGTACCCACCAAGCCGGAGATGACATGCAGGCACACCTCACCAGCTCTCACATTCGCCCCACCGTGGCCTTGGCCGACTACGATTTTCTTCGCGCCACTTACGACATGCTGCTGCGCGCACCCGTGCCCGACCAGCGTGCCATCGACGCGGCCTTCGCCGCGCTGGACGCGGCCCACGCGCGCCTGAAGGCAGCCCACTTGCAGCGGGTGTTTGGCCTGTTGAACTAGGATTTCCATGGCCACCGCGTCCGCATTTTGCCGACAGCCCGTTCCGGCCCATGGTGGCCCCGTCCCTTCTGACCCGTGAAAGCAGGAAAACCCTTGGCGCTCATTACCTATCTCGTTGAGGACAACCAGACCATCCTCGCCAACCTGATCGACACGCTGGAAGAGATCGCGTCGGTCACCGTGGTCGGTCATGCCGCCACCGAAGTCGAAGCCACGCGCTGGCTCTCGCTGCATGACGGGCAGTGGCAACTGGCCATCGTCGACATGTTCCTGCGCGAGGGCAGCGGCCTGGGGGTGCTGGCCGGCTGCCGCAAGCGCGAGCCCCACCAGAAGGTGGTGGTGCTGACCAATTTCGCCACGATCGATATTCGGCAGCGCAGTCTGGCGCTGGGCGCCGATGCGGTGTTCGACAAGTCCAACGAACTCGACGAGTTTTTTGCCTATTGCATTGCCGAAACCGCCCGGGACCTGCCGCTGCCGGAGACCTGAGATCTCAGGCCCGGGCTTGCCGCCGCAGCCAGTGGTTTTTTGCTAAAAACAGCTTGCAGCCCTTGCCTGGAGAGCGCAGGCAGCTATCAAAAAAGTAGCATCCGGCCTTGACGACCTGGCCGTGCCGGGGCGCGCGGTTCAGGGATTCAGCAAGATGGTGACCAGCAGCGAAGCGTCCGTGGTGGCCTGCAGCGCATGCGGCTCGCCGCCGGGCAGGGCCATCAGCTCGCCGGGGCCGAGCGTGCGCGAAAGTCCGGGTGTGCTGACGACGGCCTGCCCCTCAAGGCAATGGATGGTGATTTCCCCGGAGACCTGGTGTTCGGGCACGTTCTGGCCGGCTGCCAGCACCAGACGCATCAGCTGAAGTTTTCCTGTCTTGAGCAGGCTGTGGGTTTTCACATCCGGCAGCTTGCCGGCAAGGGGCTGCACGTTGATGACATCAAGCGGCTGCGCGTGGTCCAGGGCCATGGTGTTTTCCTTCGGGGTTGCCTGTCACACTAACCAGCCCCGACGCGTTTGTCCATAGGCAGGGTTCGCCAGCTTCCACGCCAGGTCCGGCGTAGGATAATGGGCGCCAAAAAGGGGCTTTGCGCCACCCACATGCCTGAACTCCTGTGTTTCCGACACCTTGTCCGCCCGCGTCTGGCGCTGCGCGGGTTGCTGCTGGTGCTGGCGCTGCTGATGTTTCCCGTGCTGCATGCGCAGGGCGGCACGCTGGTGATCGGCCAGGACGGCCGCTACCCCTTGTCGCGCGCCTTCATGGTGCTGGAAGACCGTGGTGGCCAGCTGACCCTGGACGAGGTGCTGCAGCCGGGCCAGCAGGCGCGCTTCAGGCCCGTGGCCCAGAGCGGGTCGGCCACCAATTTCGGCTTGACCTCGTCGGCCTTCTGGCTGCGCGTCACGCTGCAGGCGCGGACCGATACACCGGCGCCCTGGCTGCTGGAGCTCGGCTATCCGGCGATCGACCGGCTGGACCTCTACACACAGAACCCCCGTGGCGGGTTTGACCACCAAAGGGGTGGGGATCTGCTGCCTTTTGCCAGCCGGGCCGTGCCCCACCGCAATCATGTGTTGCCGGTGACGCTGCAGCCCGGTGCGGATACCCTGCTTTATCTCCGTGTCCAGTCGGAGGGAACCGTGTCGGCCCCGACCTCCCTGTGGCAGCCCGGGGCACTGTGGCAGCATGACCAGCAGGAGTACGCGCTTCTCAGCCTCTACTTCGGCCTGCTGGTCGGCCTGCTGCTGTACAACCTGCTGCTGTATTTTTCCGTGCGCGACCGGGCGTACCTGATTTATGTCGGTTTTGTCGGTGGCATGGCCGTGTCGCAGGCCGCGTTGACGGGACTGGGCGGGCAGTTTCTTTGGCCTGGACAAACCTGGTGGAACAGCGTGTCGCCGCCGGTGGGCATGGCCACCGCGGCCGCGTTCGGGCTTTTGTTCGCCCGCAGGTTTCTCGACACTGCCCTGCGCATGCCGCGCATCAACCGCGTGATGCAGGTCCTGACCGGCGCGTGGCTGCTGACGCTGCTGGCCGGGCTGCTGCTGCCCTACACGGTTTCATCGTGGATGGTGACCGTGCTGGCCATCGTCAGTGTCCCGGTGGTTGTGCTGGCCGGCGTGCTCAGTGTGCTGCAGAAATTTCCCGGCGCGCCTTATTTCCTGACCGCCTGGACGGTGCTGCTGCTGGGGGTGGCGACTTTTGTGCTCCACAACACGGGCATCCTGCCTTCCAACCTGCTGACCTCCAATGCCCTCCTGATCGGTTCGGCGCTGGAGATGGTGCTGCTTTCCTTTGCGCTGGCAGACCGCATCAATGTCGCGCTGGCTGAAAAGGAAAAGGCCCAGGCCGCCAGCCAGGCCGACCATGCCATGGTTGAAGCCCTGCGCCAGTCGCAGGAGCGTTACCGCGCCGTGCTGCAGGAGCGCGAAACCATTCTTGCAAACTCCATCGTCGGCATCGCGTTCCTGACGCCGGAAGGGCGCTTTCGCTGGGCCAACCAGGCCATGCTCGAGATTTTTGCCGCCGGCGACCAGCCGCTGACCTCGATGGAGCCGTTCTACCTGTCGCGCGAGGACTACCTGCGCGTCGGGGGAGAGGTGGCGGCCTGCATCCGGGCGGGGCAGGCTTATGCGACCGAGATCCAGGTCCGCCAGCGCACCGGTACGCATATCTGGATTTCCCTGTCCGGCAAGGCCGTCAGCCCGCGCGACCTGACGCAGGGCACGGTGTGGGTGATGACGGATATCACCCGGCGCAAGGAGCTGGAAGCCGAGCTGATACGGACCTCGTCGGAGCGGGAAGCCATCCTGAACAGCGCGCTGGTCGGCATCGTGTTGTCGGTGGCGCGCCGGCTGGAGTGGGTCAACGCCAAGTTCGCCGAGATGATGGGCTACACGCGCGAGGACCTGATCGGCCATTCGGCCCTGCAGCTGCACACGGACGCCGCAGCGTGGGAAAACTTCGGGCATCGCGCGCACGAAGCCCTGAGAACCGCCGGCACCTATACCTGCGAGCAGCAGTTTCGGCGGCGCAGCGGCGAGTTGTTCTGGGTGCAGGCGGGCGGCAGCTGCCTGCAGCCGCTGGACCCGGAGGCAGGTGTGATCTGGACTTTTCTTGACATCACCGAACGCAAGAAATCGGAGCAGGATACCCGCGAGGCGCTGCAGCGCCAGCGGGAACTCAACGAGCTGCGCAGCCGTTTTGTGGCCATGACCAGCCACGAGTTCCGCACGCCACTGGCAAGCATCCTTTCATCCGGGGAAATCCTCAAGCATTACGGCGAGCGCCTGCCCGCGCCCGAGAAGGCGGAAGTGCTCGACACCATCGCGGCCAGCGTTCAACGCATGACGCGCATGCTCGATCGCGTGCTGCTGATCGGCAAATCCGACGCCCAGATGCTGGAGTTCGAACCCCGGCCTCTGGATCTTGAAAAACTCTGCCAGCAGCTGATCCAGGAAGCGCGCACCCTGCAGCCTGACAGCCTGTGCGAACTGCGCCTGGTGTTTACGGCCACGGGCGAGACCGGGCTGCATGACGAAAAACTTCTCAGGCACATCCTGGGCAACCTGCTGTCCAACGCCGTCAAGTACTCGCCACTGGGCGGTGTTGTGCTGTGCCGTGTCTTTCTGGCCGACCAGCACCTGGTGCTGGAAGTGTCGGACAACGGCATCGGCATTCCTGCCGATGAAGTCAACCACCTGTTCGAGTCCTTTCACCGCGCCAGCAATGTCGGCGCGATTCCCGGCACCGGCCTGGGACTGGCGATTGTCAAGAACGCGGTGGACCTGTACGGCGGCACGATCGAGGTCAGCAGCCTGGTGGTCCCGGCGGGTTCGGGCACCTGTTTCACGGTGCGGCTGCCGCTGCAGGTCCAGACGCAGGACGTGCTGGTGCAACCCGCCTTGCTGTAGCCCGACAGGCCCCCGGGGGGGGCGTTCAGGCCTGTTGCGGAACCGCTGTGCCGGCTGGCTGGCTGAACACTTCAAGCAGGCGGTCGAGTCCGCCTTCGTTGATGGCAACCATGGCCTGTTCGCGCACCTTCGGTTTGGCGTGGTAGGCCACCGACAGGCCGGCTTCGCCCATCATCGGCAGGTCGTTGGCGCCGTCGCCCATGGCAATGGCCTGGTCGGGGGTGATGTCGAGCATGGCGCAGGTCTGCAGCAGCATTTTTCTCTTTTCCTCGCCGTCACAGATGTCGCCCCAGGGCTGGTCCACCATGCGGCCGGTCAGCAGGCCGTTCTCGACTTCCAGCACGTTCGAGCGCGTGTAGTCGATGCCGAGCTCGTCGCGCACGCGATCGGTGAAAAAGGTGAAGCCCCCGCTGACCAGCAGCACCTTCAGGCCGGCCGTCTTGCAGGCATGCACCAGTTCGGCGGCGCCGGGGTTGAGCTTGAGCCGCTGGTGGTAGACCTCGTCCATGCTGGTGACGCTGACGCCCTTGAGCAGCGCCACACGCCGGCGCAGGCTTTCCTTGTAGTCGGTGATCTCGCCGCGCATGGCCGCTTCGGTGATGGCCGATACCTCGGCCTTGCGGCCGGCGGCGTCAGCGATTTCGTCGACACACTCGATGTTGATCAGGGTTGAGTCCATGTCGAAAGCGATCAGCTTGAAGTCGCCGAGTTTGAGATCGGGTGTGGTGAGCTTGACGACAAGGCCGGGGAGGGTTTCAGCGGGGGTCATGCGGGCGTGGCTTCCGTGGTGGTTTTGGGTTGTCCGAGGGATTTCAATACATCGCGAACCATCTGCGCGCGGTCCTTGGGTTCCTTGAGTTCGCGTTCAATACGGAGCTTGTCGTTGCCGGCCAGCTTGATGTGTTTGTTCTTCTGGATCAGGTGCATGATCGCCATCGGGTCGATGGGCGGGTCCTTCCGGAAGGTGATGTTGATCACGGTGGGCGCAGCATCGACCTTGACCACGCCGTAGGGCTTGGCGATCACGCGAAGGCGGTGCACGTCGATCAGGGTCTGCGCCTGCGCCGGCAGTTTTCCGAAACGGTCCACGATCTCCTCCAGCAGCGCGTCGATCTGATCGGTATTTTTGGCGGTTGCCAGCTTTTTGTAGAAACTCAGGCGCAGATGCACGTCGCCGCAGTAGTCGCTCGGCAGCAGGGCCGGCGCGTGCAGGTTGATCTCGGTGCTGACATTGAGCGGCGCCAGCAGGTCCGGCTCGCGGCCGGCTTTGAGCGAAGCCACGGCCTCATTGAGCATCTCGTTGTAAAGCTGGAAGCCGATCTCCATCATGTTGCCGCTCTGGTTTTCGCCCAGCACCTCGCCGGTGCCGCGGATTTCCAGGTCGTGCATGGCCAGGTAAAAGCCCGAGCCGAGCTCTTCCATCTGCTGGATGGCTTCCAGCCGCTGGCTGGCCTGTTTGGTGAGGCCCTCGATGTCGGGCACCATCAGATAGGCATAGGCCTGGTGGTGGCTGCGGCCGACTCGGCCGCGCAGCTGATGCAGCTGCGCCAGGCCGAACTTGTCGGCACGGCTCATGACGATGGTGTTGGCGCTGGGCACGTCGATGCCGGTCTCGATGATGGTCGAGCACAGCAGCAGGTTGTAGCGCTGCGCCACGAAGTCCTTCATGACTTTCTCGAGTTCGCGCTCCGGCATCTGACCGTGCGCCACGGCAATGCGCGCCTCGGGCAGCAGCGCCTCGAGCTTTTCGCGGCGGTTCTGGATGGTCTCGACCTCGTTGTGCAAGAAGTAGACCTGGCCGCCGCGTTTGAGTTCGCGCAGCACCGCCTCGCGGATCACGCCGTTGCTTTCGCTGCGCACAAAGGTCTTGATCGCCAGCCGCCGCTGCGGCGCAGTCGCAATCACGCTGAGGTCACGCAGGCCCTCGAGCGCCATGCCCAGGGTGCGAGGAATCGGCGTGGCGGTCAGCGTCAGCACATCCACCTCGGCGCGCATGGCTTTCATGGCTTCCTTGTGGCGCACGCCAAAGCGGTGTTCCTCGTCGATGATCAAGAGGCCCAGGCGCTGGAACTTCACGTCCTGGCTCAGCAGCTTGTGCGTGCCGACCACGATGTCGATGCTGCCGTCGGCGATGCCCTTGATGGCGGCGGTGATCTCTTTGCCCGATCGGAAGCGGCTCATCTCGGCGACCTTGACCGGCCATTTGGCAAAACGGTCCACCAAGGTCTGGTAGTGCTGCTCGGCCAGCAAGGTGGTGGGCGCCAGCAACGCCACCTGCTTGCCGCCAGTGATGGCGATGAAGGCGGCGCGCAGGGCGACTTCGGTCTTGCCGAAGCCGACATCGCCGCAGACCAGCCGGTCCATGGGCCGCGGGCTGATCATGTCCTGGATCACCGCATGGATGGCGGCGCGCTGGTCGGCGGTTTCCTCGAAGCCGAAGTCGTTGGCAAAACTTTCGTAGTCGTCTGGCGAATAGCGAAAGGCATGGCCTTCACGTGCCGCGCGGCGCGCGTAGATGTTGAGCAGTTCGGCGGCCGAGTCGCGCACCTGTTCGGCGGCCTTGCGCTTGGCCTTTTCCCACTGGCCGCTGCCCAGGCGATGCAGCGGCGCCTCGTCGGCGCTGACGCCGGTGTAGCGGCTGATCTGCTGCAGCTGGCTGACCGGTACGTAGAGCGTTGCATCGTCGGCGTACTGCAGGTGCAGGAACTCGGTGTTGCCCTGGCCCAGGTCCATGTTGACCAGGCCCTTGTAGCGGCCGATGCCGTGCGCGCTGTGAACCACCGGGTCGCCGACGTTGAGCTCGGACAGGTCCTTGATCAGCGCCTCGACGTCGCTGACCTGCTCCTGTTTCTTGTTGCGCCGCCGGGTCACGACACCCGCGGCGAACAGCTCGGTTTCGGTGACGAAGTCAATGTCGCCGGCCAGCCAGCTGAAGCCCGTGTTCAGGGCCGCCGTCGCGATGCCGAGTTTCTCGCTGCTGTGCTGAAAGTCTTCCAGCGAATCGAAGGCCGGCGGACTGACGCTGCTGGCGCGCAGGAAATCGAGCAGGCTTTCGCGCCGGCCGTCGCTTTCGGCCAGCAGCAGCACCCGCTGCGGTGTGTTGCGGATGTGTGCCTTCAGGCGCGCCAGCGGGTCTTCCGCGCCGCGCACCACCGACATCTCACCGAGTTTCTGGAAGTTCGCGTTGTCGGCCACGTCCTCGACCGCGGGGCGGATGGCCAGCTGCGCGTAGTCGTTGGCGCGGGCATAAAACTGCTCGGTGCCCAGGAACAGCGCTTCCGGCGGCAGGGCGGGGCGGTCCGGTGCACCTTGCACCAGGCGGTAGCGGTCCTTGGTGTCCTGCCAGAAACGCTGGAAGGCCGGCTCCAGATCGCCGTGCAGGACCACGGTGGCGTCGGTACCGAGGTAGTCGAACACGGTCGCCGTGTCGTCGAAAAACAGCGGCAGGTAGTACTCGATCCCGGCCGTTGCCACGCCGTTGCCGATGTCCTTGTAGATGCGGCTCTTGGTCGGATCGCCGTCCAGCAGTTCGCGCCAGCGGTTCCTGAATTTGGCACGCGCGTCGTCATCCATCGGGAACTCGCGGCCGGGCAGCAGCCTCACTTCGGGCACCGGGTACAGGCTGCGCTGGCTGTCGGGGTCAAAGGTGCGGATCGAGTCGATCTCGTCGTCGAACAGGTCCACCCGGTAAGGCACCGCCGAGCCCATGGGAAACAGGTCGATCAGGCCGCCGCGCACCGCATATTCGCCGGGGCTGACCACCTGCGAGACGTGGGTATAGCCGGCCAGGGTGAGCTGGCTCTTGAGTCTGGCTTCGTCGAGTTTCTGCTTGACCTTGAAGTGAAAGGTGTAGCCGGCCAGGAAGGACGGCGGCGCCAGGCGGTACAGCGCCGTGGTGGCCGGCACGATGACCACGTCGGCGCCGGTTTCCTTGTCGTGCTGGCTGATGCGCCACAAGGTGGCCAGCCGTTCGCTGATCAGGTCCTGGTGCGGCGAGAAAGTGTCGTAGGGCAGGGTTTCCCAGTCGGGAAACAGGGCGCAGCGCAGGTCAGGCGCAAAAAAGGCCAGCTCGTCCAGCAGGCGTTGCGCTGTGGCAGCGTCTGCGGTGACGATGGCGGTGAGGCGGCCGGCCGCTTTTTCCCGCAGGCCCAGCTGCGCCAGCAACAGGGCGTCGGCAGAGCCGGCGGGTTGCGGCAGGGTGTAGCGTTTGCCAGGGAGAAGTTTGGGTAAATCCATGAAGCAGTCGGAATGGGGTAACAGGAAAGCGGCGGAAAAAAGGAAAACACCCCAAACGGTGCAGAGTGGGGTGTGAACGGCCCTGGCTGGCCTTTAAGTCCCTGATTTTAGAATCTATGATCAGGCCATGACGCCGATCCCGCCAAAATCCCTGGTTCCCCGCTTTTTTGCGCTGATTCCTTGCGCGGGTCAGGGCATGCGCGCCATCGGTGACAACGCGGCGCAGAGCGCAGGCGCGGCCTTGCCCAAGCAGTACCAGCCGATCGCGGGCGTGCCCATGGTGCAGCACACGCTGCAGGCGTTTGCCGGGGTGGCGCGAATCGATTCCTGCCTCGTGGTGGTCGCCCCCGGTGATGATTTCTTCAATGGACAGACCGCCACCGGCTACGAGGTGGCGGCCTGCGGCGGCGCCACACGTGCCGCCAGCGTGCTGGGTGGCCTGGAGCAGCTCTCGGCCAGCGGCGCCGAACCGGACGATTGGGTGCTGGTCCACGACGCCGCACGTTGCCTGGTCACCCCCGCGCTGATCGACCGGCTGATCGATGCCTGCCATTGCGACCCGGTCGGCGGCCTGCTGGCCCAGCCGGTGCCCGACACGCTCAAGCAGGGGCGCGACGACCGCGTGGCGGCCACCCTGGATCGCTCGGACAAATGGCTGGCACAAACACCGCAGATGTTTCGCCTGGGCGCCCTGACGCAGGCGCTGAAGATGGCGCAGACCCTGGGCGAGCCGGTGACCGACGAAGCCAGCGCCATGGAAGCGGCCGGTGTGGCGCCGCAACTGGTGCGCGGCAGCGCCCACAACTTCAAGGTCACCTGGCCGGAAGATTTCCTGCTGGCCGAAGCCCTGATCAAAAGCCGGACGCCAGCCAAGCCGCGGGTGCGCAAACCCGCCGCACCGAAAGCTGCACAGAAAGTTTTATCTGATGACTCCAGCACCGAACCCAGCTGACTCTTTACCAGCCGGGGCCGCGGATCCGGCCTTGCCGGTCCGCAGGCGCAGCGCCCCCTCGGGGAGCGCGGGGGCCCCATTCCGCATCGGGGAAGGCTGGGATACCCATGCGCTGGTGCCGGGCCGGTCACTGATCATTGGCGGTGTAACGGTGCCGCACAGCGCCGGCCTGCTGGGCCACTCGGACGCCGACGTGCTGATCCATGCGGTCATCGACGCTCTGCTGGGCGCGGCCGGCCTGGGCGACATCGGCAGCCATTTCCCCGACACCGACCTGCGTTTCAAGGGTGCAGACTCGGTGGTGCTGCTGCGTGAAACCGGCCGCCTGCTGGCCGAACGCGGCCTGCACATCGGCAACATCGACAGCACCGTGATCGCGCAGGCGCCCAAGCTGGCCGCCTACATCCCGGCCATGCGCCAGTGCCTGGCCGATGCGTTGGGCCTGGAGGTGTCGCGTGTCAACGTGAAAGCCAAAACCGCCGAAAAACTCGGTCCGGTGGGGCAGGGCCTGAGCATGGAAGCACGCGCCGTCGTGCTATTGTTTCAGTAGCTGCTTGCGCCCGCTGGGTAAGGGCTGGGGCCAATTTTTTGCATGAATTTCACGCAGCGCCTCCTGCGGGAGCATCCTTCGACAAGCTCAGGGCGAACGGGATAGCGGATGCTCTCAAGTCAAGCGGGGGCCGCGGATCCGGCTTTGCCGGTCCGCAGGCGCAGCGCCCCCTCGGGGGGCAGGGAGCTACACGCAGTGAGCGACCGTGGGGGCGCTATTCAACCCCGCCTTAGTTTGATATGCGCCGCCAGCCCGCCCGAGCCGGTGTTGGCCAGTGCAAACACGCCGCCCATGCGGTGCAGGGTTTTTTCGACAATCGCCAGGCCAAGACCGGCGCCGGTCGCTGCAGTGCGTGCTGCGTCGCCGCGGAAAAAGGGTTTGGTCAGGTTGTTCAGGGCCTGGGGCGCAACGCCGGTGCCGTGGTCGCGCACCTTGATCAGCACCCACTGGTCGCGTTCCTTGGCCGCAATGTCCACCACGGCAATGCCGGTGTCCGGTGTCTTGCCATAACGCCGCGCGTTTTCCAGCAGGTTGGCGATCACGCGGGACAATTCGACCTCGTCGGCCAGCACCGCAATCTGGCCCGGTAGCGTCACATTGACGCGCATGTCGGTGTATTCGGCCACGGAATAGACGGCCGCCTCGATGATGGCATTGAGCGACACCGACCCCAGCTGCGGCGGGTCGGGACGGGCGTAGTCGAGGAACTTGTCGATGATGGCGTCGAGCTGGGTGATGTCGGCGGCCATGTGGGCCCTGGCCTCCGGATCGGCCACGCTCATCTCGGTTTCCAGCCGCAGCCGCGCCAGCGGCGTGCGCAGGTCGTGCGAAATGCCGGCCAGCATGATGACGCGGTCTTCCTCGATTTTGGAGAGCTGCTCGGCCATGCGGTTGAAGCCGATGTTGACTTCGCGGATCTCGCTGGTCGCCACCTGTTCGTCGAGCAGGCTGGCGTCAAAGTCACCGTCGCGCATGCGGCTGGCCGCAAACGACAGCTGCTTGAGCGGCCGGTTGATGAGGCGCGCAATCAGCGCGGCGCCGAGCAGCGACAGGATGGCTGCGGTGATCAGCCAGATCAGCCAGGTGCCGCCCTGCAGGGGCCCCAGCCGCGAGGGGTCGGTCAGCAGCCAGTAGGCGTCGCCGTCAATGTTGAACCCCACCCACAGGCCCTTGACACCGTTGACGGATCGGGCCACCACCGTGCCTTCGCCCATGCGCGCGGTGAGCTCTTCACCGATGCGCTCACTGAAGGGATCGTTGACAAAGCGCTCGAACTTGTCGCGCGGCTCGCGCGGCGAGATGCGTACGCCTTCTTCCTCGGCCAGGGTCTTGATCAGCCAGACCCGGGTGATGGAGTCCGAGTATTTCAGCGCGGCGCGGCTCAGGTTGACCAGCGAGGCAAGTTGCCTGGCGCTTTGCACGGCGCGCGGCTCGAATTCCAGCGCCCGGAAGGTCTGCAGCCAGGCGACGATGCAGCCAATCAGCAGCAGCGACAGGAACAAAAAGGTGCGCCAGAACAGGCTCAGGCCGACGCGCGGCCGCATCTCCAGGGGCGCAGGTGCGGTTTCAAGCGCCGCGGGGGCGGTTTCCAGGTGTTCGGCGCGTGTGCCTTGCATTCGAGGACTCGGAAGGCGGAGAGGTTGATCGGCCCGGTCAGCCAGACAGCAGTCGGGCGTGCGGCAGCATGTGGCGCTTTAGCTGGTTCCGTCCGGCACGAAAACGTAGCCTATACCCCAGACGGTCTGGATGTAGCGGGGCGCTGCGGCGTCCACCTCGATCAGCTTGCGCAGGCGCGAGACCTGCACGTCCAGGCTGCGGTCAAAGGGCTCGAACTCCCGGCCGCGGGCCAGTTGCGCCAGCTTTTCGCGCGACAGCGGCTGGCGCGGATGCCGTACCAGCGTCTTGAGCATGGCGAATTCGCCGGTGGTCAGTGGCAGCTCCTCGCCATTTTTCTGCAGGGTGCGCAAGCCCATGTCGAAACTGAAAGGTCCGAAATTGACCACTTCCTGCTCGCTCGACGGCGCGCCGGGCACTTCGACCGCGGGGCGACGGCGCAGCACCGCATGAATGCGGGCGAGCAGCTCGCGCGGATTGAAAGGCTTGGCCAGGTAGTCGTCGGCGCCGACTTCGAGGCCGACGATACGGTCCACGTCCTCGCCCTTGGCGGTCAGCATGATGATGGGGGTGCGGTCGTTGGCGGCGCGCAGGCGGCGGCAGATGGACAGGCCGTCTTCGCCGGGCATCATCAGGTCGAGCACGATCAGGTCCACGGCATCGCGCATCATGATGCGGTTCAGGGCCTTGCTGTCCTCCGCCAGGATGACCTCGAAGCCTTCCTGCGTCAGGTAGCGCCGCAGCAGGTCACGGATGCGGGCGTCGTCGTCAAGAATCAGGATCTTGTCAGCACGGGTGGAATTGCTAGCTTGTGTCATAAGGCGATCGTAATTTGTAACAGAGCCAATTCTGCGGGCTAAAAACGCGGATTCCGTATTTTTCGTGCACTTTGACAGACTGTTACAGAAGTTGCAGCTGTGGGCAAGCGCGATAAGGTGCAGATGCAAACCAATGGCAGGCTTGGGCCATTCGATGGCAACCATTGCCGGCCGATGCTGACAAGCCGGTCGCCGCAAATCGTCTATCGTTTCGCTGGCGACGCACATTCACATCCATGTGTGCCGGTCGTTTTTTTATTCAACCGAAAGAGATCCCTTGAAAAAAGCCCACCAACTCTTCGCCGTCTGCGCGCTGCTGGCCGCAAGCACCGGCGTTTTTGCCCAGAACCAGCCCCCGGTTGCGCCGCTGCAAAACGTCGCGCAGCTATCGGCCAGCGCAGCCGTTGAAGTGCAGCAGGACCTGCTGTCCATCGCGATGACCACCACCCGCGACGGCAGCGATGCCGCCACCGTGCAAAACCAGCTCAAGGCGGCGCTGGAGGCGGCATTGGCCGAGGCCAGAAAAACCGCCCAGCCCGGCCAGATGGATGTGCGCACCGGCAACTTCAGCCTGTACCCGCGGTATGGCAAGGACGGCAAGATCAACGGCTGGCAGGGCAGCACCGAGATGGTGCTGGAGGGCCGGGATTTTGCGCGTATCACGGCGGCCGCCGGCAAGGTCCAGACCCTGAGCCTGGGCAATGTCGGTTTTGCACTGAGCCGCGAGGCACGGGCCCGTGTCGAGGGGGATGCGCAGGCGCAGGCGATCGAGGGGTTCAAGGCCAAGGCCAGCGAGATCGCACGGGGTTTCGGTTTTTCCGGCTACACGCTGCGTGAAGTTGCCATCAACGCCAATGACCAGGGCCCGATCCGTCCGCGCATGATGGCCATGGAAGCAAAGTCCGCGATGTCGGATTCGGCGATACCGGTCGAAGCCGGCAAGAGCACTGTCATGGTTAACGTGTCGGGCTCCGTGCAGATGAAGTGACGACGTGCCCCCGGGCTGGTGATCCGGCCGTACCGGACACTCCCGGAAGGGCGTTTGCCTGACAGACGCAAGCAGCGCCGTTCCGTAAGCTCGTGGGCATGAATGTTCATTTCCTGGCGCAGGACGCCGCGCGCCGGGGCCCCCTGCTGATTGTCATCAATGGCGGCTCTGGCCGCCACAACACCGACGACGAACAGGCGGTCATGGCCCGCGTGTTCACGCAGGCCGGCCGCGAATTCGAGTTTTTTCCGATCGACGAGCCCGCCCAGATCGA
The DNA here is from genome assembly GCF_029945895.1 of Polaromonas sp. Taxonomy (GTDB): domain Bacteria; phylum Pseudomonadota; class Gammaproteobacteria; order Burkholderiales; family Burkholderiaceae_C; genus Polaromonas. The sequence goes on from NZ_JAQSDL010000025.1 coordinate 31,123, forward strand.
CGAGGTGGCGCGCCGCGCTGTCCGCCAGGCCCAGGCCCGGGGTGGCGTGGTGGTGGCTGCCGGCGGGGATGGCACCATCAACGCCGTGGCCCGCGCCGTGCTGGGCAGCGGCTGCCCCTTTGGCGTCCTGCCGCAGGGCACCTTCAATTATTTCGGCCGTGTCCATGCCATCCCGCAGGACACCGAGGCCGCCGCCAACGCCCTGGTCGGCGCGAGCGTGTCGCCGGTCCAGGCCGGACAGGTTAACGGCAGGCTGTTTCTGGTCAATGCCAGTCTGGGCCTGTATCCGCAATTGCTGGAGGACAGGGAAGCCTGGAAGCAGCAGTTCGGTCGCAGCCGCCTGGTGGCGTTTGTCTCGGGGCTGGCCTCGCTGCTGCAGACGCGCCGCCAGCTGCACCTGCAGATCGAATCGGCGGGGCAGGTGGCCGCCCTGCGCACCCCAACGCTGTTTGTCGGCAACAACCACCTGCAACTCACGCGTGTGGGCATTGCCGAAAAAGACGCCAACGCGGTGATCAACGGCCAGCTGGCCGGGGTGGTGGTCCGCCCCATCGGCTCGCTGGCGCTGTTTGGCCTGATGCTGCGCGGCCTGCTGGGACGGCTCGGCGACGCGGACAACATCCGCAGTTTTTCGTTTCGCCGCCTGACGGTCACGCCACGCGGACGCCGGCGCGTCAAGGTGGCCACCGACGGGGAGGTCTGCTGGATGGAGGCGCCGCTGGTGTTCGAGGTCGCCGACCAGGCCCTGCTCCTGATGGTTCCCGCGCCGGCCGACCGGGCGGATGTCGCCTGATGAAAAAGCTGCTGCAGATTTCCGACCCCCATTTCGGCACGGCGCAGCCGGCGGTGATGGAGGCGCTGGTGGAACTGGCGCGGCAGCAGCGCCCCGACGTGCTGGTGCTGTCGGGAGACATCACGCAACGTGCGACGGCGACGCAGTTCCGCGAGGCGAGGGCATTTTGCGAGCGTCTGCAGATTCCGCAGATGCTGGCTTTGCCCGGCAACCACGACATTCCGCTGTTCCATCCCTGGCAGCGCCTGGTGACGCCTTATGCGCGTTACCTGCAGGCTTTCGGACCCGAACTGGAACCGGTGCTGGACACTGCCTGGTTGCAGCTGAGCACCGTGAAGACCACGCGCCGCTGGAGGCACAAAAACGGCGAGGTGTCGGCCCGGCAGATCGAACGCGTGGTCGCCCGCCTGCGCCGGGCCGCGCCCGCCCAGTTGCGCGTGGTGGTGGTGCACCAGCCCGTGATGGTGCTGCGTGCCGAAGATGAACATGACCGCCTGCGCGGCTGGGAGGCTGCCGTGCGCGCATGGGCGGCTGCAGGCGCGGACATCGTCATGGGGGGGCACATTCACCTGCCTTATGTCTGCGAGCTGTCGTCCTGCGTGAGCGACCTGCCGCGGCGCCTGTGGTGCGTGCAGGCCGGTACCGCGCTGTCCTCACGCATCCGGCGTGAGGCGCCGAACTCGGTGAATTTGCTGCTGTGCGACCCGGCCGACCAGCCGCTGCAGGGCCGGCTCGAACGCTGGGATTTCCGCAGCGCGGGCGCAGCGGGCCGTTTTGAAGTGGCGCACACCAGCGAGCTGATGCCGGACCGCGCAGGGGTCCGCTGAATCTGCGGACCGTTCAGGCGGCGGACAGCGCTTTCTTGCGCAGTCGCCGGGCCACGATGATCTCCCGCAGGTGGTCGTAGGTCCAGTTGAAGGCAAAGGTGTAAGGCAGAAAAAACAGCACGATGCCGATGTCCAGCACAAAGGCTTCCCACAGCCCGATGTCCAGCCACCAGGCGGCCAGTGGCACCACAGCCAGGATCAGGCCGACCTCGAACAGCACCGAATGCACCGCCCGCGCGCCCAGCGTGCGCCGGAAACCCAGGCGACGCTGCGCGCCGTCGAACACGGCGTTGAACACCATGTTCCAGGCCATCGCGATCAGCGAAATCATCAGCGTCAGCAGCCCCATGTGGGCCAGCGAATAACCGAGCAGCCAGGCGCCCAGCGGCGCGCAGAGGGCAATCGCCAGCACCTCGAAACCGAGGGCGTGGAAAAAACGTTCCTTGACAGACTTCTGCAGGCTCATGGGTGACTTTGGGGGCTTTGAAAAGGGAATGGCTGTATTTTTATCGTTATTTCCAATACATTAAAGTTGATAATCATCGAAAAAATAGATGAATAAGCCCCCATGCGCCATTCTCCCGAAGCCCTGACCGCCTTTGCCGAAGCCGCCACCCTGGGCTCGTTTTCGGCCGCCGCGCGCAAACTCGGCAAGAGCCAGTCCACCGTGAGCAGCGCGATTGCCAACCTCGAGATCGACCTGGGCCTCACCCTGTTCGACCGCAGCAGCCGCAAACCTGCGCTCACCGAACATGGCCGGGTGATGCTGGGCAAGGTGCAGGAGATTCTGGCCGCCAGCGACCGGCTTGACCTGTCGGCCAGCCAACTTGGCGGCGGGCTGGAGGCCAGGCTCAGCGTGGTCTGGTCCGACACCTACCAGTCGGACCGCTTTGAGGAGATGCTGACTGCCTTTGAGCAGCGTTTTCCCGACCTGGAATTCGAATGCCTGATCGCCGAACACGGCGACCTGGTGTCCCTGGTGCAGACCGGCCGCGCCCACATCGGCGTGGTCGGCGCCCAGGGAGCTTATCCGCCCGACATCGGCTCGGCCACGATTGCCGAGCAGTCGGAGATCGCGCTGTTTGTCGCCACCGGCCACGCGCTGGCCGGCATGCAGGACATCACGCCCGAGCTGCTGGCGCGGCACCGTGAGCTGAGGCTGGACACCTACCTGGGCCGGGCCGACCAGGTCAAGCCGGCGGCGCGTCGCTCCTGGTCGGCGCCCAGCTACCTGATGCTGCTGGAGATGGCGGTGCTGGGTTTTGGCTGGGCCGCGATTCCGCGCTGGATGGTCACGCGTTTTGCCGTCGGCAAGCTCACCGAGTTGACTGCGCGCGGCTGGCCGCAACGCGTGCCGGTGGACGCCGTCTGGTCGCGCCAGCGGCCGCTGGGCCGTGCCGGCACCTGGCTGCTGCAGGAAATGCTGGCGCCGGCGGTGCCGTCCCTTTTATAAGAAAAATGAGCCTCCAGTCCTTATGGGGCGGGCGCGGGCAGCTCTTTATTTGATAGCAACGTTGGCGGCGTCGCGCTGGCGGGCGCGGCCTTGCCGACCTCGCCCAGCAGCCACTGCCGGAAGACGCCCAGCGGCTTGAGGTGGCTGCGCGATTCCGGGTAACACAGGTAGTAACCCATCTCGTCCCTGTAGCCGTCGTCCAGCGGCGTGGCCACCAGACCGGCGGCAATGTCGTCCTGCACCAGGCAGTGCGGCACCAGCGCCAGACCCATGCCGGCCCGCACCGCGCGTATCAGGCTGTGGTACTGGTCCAGCTGCGGGCCCATCAAGGTGTTGACGCCGCCGACGCCGTGCGCCGCGCACCAGTGGGTCCAGGCGTGCGGCACACTCACATGCTGCAGCAGGGTGAAACCGGTGATGTCCTGGGCCTGGCGCAGCGGCGGCTGCGCCGGCAGCCCCGGCGGGGCGATCAGCACCACTTCCCGGCCGGTCAGGTAGTCGGCCCGGGCACCCGGCCAGCTGCCGTTGCCGAACAGAATCGCGCAGTCCAGGTCTTCGCGCTGGAAGTCATAACCCTGGGCATAAGGCACATAGTGCAGTTCAATCTGTGGATGCTGGCGCTGGAAGGCCGGCAGCCGCGGTATCAACCATTTGGCGCCGAAGGTGGGCAGGGTGGACAGGTGCAGGGCGCCGCCGCCGTCGCCGCTGGTGATCAGCTCCAGCGTGGCGGCTTCGAGTTGCGCCAGCACCGGCCGCACAGCGGCCTCGTAACGCACACCGGCGGGCGTCAGGGTCAGGCGCTGGCGGATGCGCTCGAACAGCAACACGCCGGTGAGCTGCTCGAGCTCGCTGATCTGTTTGCTGACGGCGCTTTGCGACAGGTGCAAGGCCTCGCAGGCGCGCGAAACGCTGCCGAAACGCGCGGTGGTGGTGAAGGCACGGAGCAGGTGAATCGGCGGCTGGAGGCGTTTCATGGCCCGATTTTACGTGAGGTTCATTCCAGAATGGACTGAACCCAGTCGAAGACTTCACGGGTGAGTTCCGCGGACTGGCACCCCTCCTGCTTCACAATGGATTCACAAATTCACTTTGATCGGAACACACATGCAAAGACGCCATCTCATCGCACTCGCAGCCACTTCAGTACTCCCAGGAATGGGTTGGGCGCAGTCGAACAAACCGCTGCGCCTGGTCGTGCCCTTTCCTCCGGGCGGCGCCACCGACATCACCGCGCGTGTGGTGTCCGAGGCGCTGGCGCGCGTTCTGGGCCAGCCGGTGATCGTTGAGAACCGCGGTGGCGCCGGCGGCTCCATCGGCATGAGCGAGGTGGCCAAGTCCGCGCCTGACGGGTTGACGCTCGGCGTGGCGACCCTGTCCACGCACGGCGTCAACCCGGCCGTCTACAAAAAGCTGCCTTACGACCCCCTCAAGGACTTTGTGGCCGTCACCGAGCTCGTCAAGGCGCCCGGTGTGGTGGTGGTCAACGCGGCGCTGCCGGTGAAAAACTTTGCCGAACTGGTCGCCTACCTCAAGGCCAACCCGGGCAAGCTCAGTTATGCGTCCCCGGGCAACGGCACCATTGGCCACATGTGGGGCGAGCTGTTCAAAAGCACGACCAACACCTTCATGGTGCACATTCCCTACCGCGGTGCGGGCCCGGCCCTGAACGACGTGGTTGGCGGGCAGGTGATGGTGTACTTCGACCAGGTGGCTGCTTCGCTGCCTTTCATCCAGTCGGGCAAGCTGCGCGCGATCGCCGTGTCCTGGGACAAACGCCTGGAGGTCCTGCCGAACACGCCGACCTATGGCGAGCTCGGCCTGCCCAACAGCAACGACCCGTCCTGGTTTGGCCTGGTCGCACCGGCAGGTACGCCGGCGGCCGCGGTGAATCGCATCCAGCAGGCCGTGGTCAAGGCCCTGCAGGAGCCGGCCGTGCGCACCAAGCTGGCGGCGCAGGGGCTGTTTGCCTCCGGTACCACGCCGGCCGAGTTTGATGCCCAGATCAAGCGCGAGATCGCGAAGATGCAGCGCATTGCCCAGTTCGCGAAAATCAGCATCGAGTAAATCAGCATCAAGTAAACCGGAGTGAGCCGGCCCGCAGCGCCTGTGCGCTGGGGCCGGCCTCCATGCACCCCCGGCCGCAACGTGGCCTTGGCCGAGCTGGCCACCGCAGGGGTGCCGACAGGACCACAATCAAGACCATGACCCCATTTCTCCGCTCTCTGCCCGGCAGCACCGCTCTGGTGCTCGATTCACCCCACAGCGGAACCGACTACCCCGACGACTTTGCCTACGCCTGCGCGCTGCCTGTCCTGCGCCGCGCCGAAGACACCCATGTGGAAAAACTCTATGACTTCGCCCACGGCCTGGGCGCCGGCTGGGTCGAGGCCTTTTTCCCGCGCAGCTACCTCGACGCCAACCGCGACACCACCGAGATTGATGTCAGCCTGTTCGACGAGCCCTGGCCCGATGCCGTGTCCACCGACACCCGGGTGATGAGCAAGGTGCGCCTGGGCAAGGGCCTGATCTGGCGCACCACCGACGACGGTGAGGCCATTTACACACGCAAGCTCAGCGTGGCCGAAGTGCAGGCGCGTATTGCGCGCTGCTGGGAGCCCTACCATGCGGCGGTGGCCCAGGCCATCGACAGCGCGCACCAGCGCCATGGCTACAGCATCCACCTCAACTGCCATTCGATGCCGGCCATCGCCTCCAGCCACGCCACCGAATTTCCGGGTGAGGCGCATGCCGATTTCGTGGTTGGCAACCGCGATGGCTCGACGTGCAGCGAGCCGCTGGCCCGTCTGGTGTGTGAACACCTCGAGGGCCTGGGTTACAGCGTTTCCTACAACCACCCCTACAAGGGTGTGGAACTGGTGCGCCGTTATGGCGAGCCGCTGCAGCAGCGCCACAGCCTCCAGCTGGAGGTCAACCGCAAGCTGTACATGGACGAGCAGACGCTGGCCATGCATGAAGGGGCTGTGCCGCTCAAGGCCAGCCTGCAATCCCTGGTGCAACTGCTGCTGGCCACCGACCCGCGCACCCTGTAGAGCCGCGTCGGCGGGCGGGGCTCGCGGATAATCGTCTGCAATGATCACCCTGTTCAGCGACCAGCACGCCCTGCATGCGCCCGCCTTCGAGTTTTTCCGGGGCGAACGTGTGCCCTGTTTTGAAACCCCGGCGCGTGCCGTCTTTGTCCAGCAGCGCCTGTTGCAGGGCGGCCACGTACTGCGCGAGCCGCATGTGGACAGCCGCTTGGTGCTGGGCCAGGTGCACAGCGCGCGTTACCTGGCCTTTCTGGAACACGCCTGGGACGACTGGCTGGCACAGGACGCCGCCAACGCGGCACGCCAGCCTTTTCCCTCGGTCTGGCCGGTGCGCACCTTGCGCAGCGACATCGAACCGGCCAACTTCACCGCGCGACTGGGCCTGTATTCGATGGACAACGGCTCGCCGCTGTCGGCCGGCACCTGGGCGGCGGCCAAGGCCGGGGCCGACGGCGCGGCCAGCGCCGCGGCCTTGATCGGTGGCGGCGCGCGCGCGGTGTTTTGCTGCAGCCGCCCGCCCGGCCACCACGCGGGCGCCGACTTCATGGGGGGCTACTGCTTTCTGAACAACGCCGCCGTTGGGGCGCAGGCCTTGCGCCAGGGCGGCGCAGACCGTGTGGCCGTGCTCGATGTGGACTACCACCACGGCAACGGCACGCAAAGCATTTTTTACGATCGCGCCGATGTGTTGTTTGTCAGCCTGCATGGCGACCCGCTGACCGAGTACCCGTTTTACCTCGGCCACGCCGACGAGACGGGCGAGGGCGCCGGCCTGGGCTTCAACCTGAACTTGCCGCTGCCGGCGGGCGCGCCGGTCAACATCTGGTTCGAGGCGCTGGAACAGGCTTGCCGGCGCATCACGCAACACGGCGCGCAGGCGCTGGTGGTGTCGCTGGGGCTGGACACCTTCGAAGGCGACCCGATCTCCACCTTTGCGCTGCGGGCGGCCGACTTCGGCCGGCTGGGCCGGCGCCTGGCGGACCTCGGCCTGCCGACGGTGTTTGTGCTGGAAGGTGGTTATGCGGCCGAAGCGCTGGGCACCAACGCGGTCCAGGTCCTCGACGGTTTTGAACAGGGAGCGTAGATGGACAGCGTGGATGCGGTGGTGATTGGTGCAGGTGTGGTCGGGCTGGCGGTGGCCCGTGCGCTGGCCCTGCAGGGGCGCGAGGTGATGGTGCTGGAAGCGGCGGACGCCATCGGCACCGGCACGAGTTCGCGCAACAGCGAGGTGATCCACGCCGGCATTTATTACCCGCAGGGCTCGCTCAAGGCGCAACTGTGCGTGGAGGGCAAAGCGTTGCTGTACGGCTATTGCGCGCAGCGCGGCATCGGCCACAGCCGCTGCGGCAAGCTGATCGTCGCCACCCAAGAATCGCAGATTCCCCAGTTGCAGGCCATCATCGCCAAGGCCGCCGCCAACGGGGTGCACGACCTGACGCTGCTCACGCGCGAGCAGGCGCAGGCGCTGGAGCCCGAGCTGGAGGGTGTGGCGGCGGTGTTGTCGCCCAGCACCGGCATTGTGGACAGCCACGCGCTCATGCTGGCGCTGCAGGGTGATCTTGAGAACGCCGGCGGCATGGTGGTACTCAATTCGCCGCTGGCCAAAGCGCACTGTACGCCGACAGCTATCGTTCTGATAGCAGAAGACGGCACCGAGCTGGCCGCGCAGAGTGTGGTCAATGCCGCCGGCCTGCACGCGCAGGTGCTGGCCTGCCGTTTTGAGGGGCTGGACGCGCAGTATGTGCCGCCCAGCCATTACGCCAAGGGCAACTACTTCACGCTGGCGGGCCGCTCGCCCTTCAGTCGCCTGATCTACCCGGTGCCCGAAGCGGCCGGGCTCGGTGTGCACCTGACCCTGGATCTGGGCGGCCAGGCCAAGTTCGGCCCCGACGTGCAGTGGGTGGATTCACCCGATGACCTGGTGGTGGACCCGCGCCGCGGCGACGCGTTTTACGCCGAGGTGCGCAAGTACTGGCCGGGCCTGCCCGATGGCGCGCTGCAGGCCGGTTATGCCGGCATACGGCCCAAGATCCAGGCGCCCGACCAGCCGGCCCGTGACTTCCTGATCCAGGGCCCCAGCGAACATGGCGTGGCGGGCCTGGTCAACCTGTTCGGTATCGAGTCACCGGGCTTGACCAGTTCGCTGGCGATCGGCCGCCATGTCGGCGAACTGCTCTCAAAAAAATAGCTGCAAGCGCCCGACACACGGGCGCTGCAGCTGTTTTATGTGTAGCTAGGGATCAGCCGCGCTTGCCGCTCACCATGCGGTAGATGAACAGCAGCAGCATCGCGCCCAGCACCGCCGCGATGAACCCGGCAGACTCGCCGACCTGGTACAGGCCCAGCGCACCGCCCAGGTAGCTGGCAAGCACCGAACCAACGATACCAATCAGCACCGTGATGATGAAGCCGGACGGGTCACGCCCGGGCATCAGGAACTTGGCGACCACGCCAACGATAAAGCCAATGAGAATGGTCCAGAGAATGCCCATGGAAATACTTTCAAAAAGAGGGGAAAGGAATCAGGCCTGCATGCCGTGGCACGCAGCAGCCTTGCTCAGTCGCGCAGGTCGGCCGGCACGGTGCCGCCGTTGGCGGCCAGCTTGTTCATGACCTGGCGGTGCAGCCAGATGTTCATGGCAGCGCTGTCGCCGGTGTCGCCGGTGTAGCCCAGCTCTTTCGCCAGTTCCTTGCGTTCGCCCAGGCTGCTGTCGAGGTCGAGCAGTTTCATCAGATCAACAATGGAGGTTTTCCAGTTGAGCTTTTGCGGGTTTTTCTGCGCCATGCCGTCGAGCACTGCTTCCACATCGACCTGCGTCATCGGCGCCGGTGCGGCGGTGGCGGCACCTGCTCTGGCTGCGCCGGCTGCCGCGGCGGCGGCAGAAACGTCATCGCTGCTGGGCGACGCCGGGGCTGGCACCGGTGCGGCCTGGGCCGACGGAAAAATTTTGCTGAAGATCTTGCTGAGAATGCTCATGGGGGTTCCAGTCGAAGGAGTAAAGCATTCATGGTGGCGCGGGCGTCCAGCGGCTGACAGAGGACGCCGGCGTATTTGCATGTAGGAAAAGCGGCTGGTGGGGGCGGTTCGCGAACTCGTGTCCAATAGCGCTTATGGAAACCGCCACTGAAATTGAAAAACGCCTGACTGATCTGGAGATCAAGGCCAGCTTCGGCGAAGACCTGCTCGACGAGCTCAACCAGGTCATCGTCCGCCAGCAGCAGCAGATCGACCTGCTGATGCGCGAGCTCAGCCAGCTGCGCCAGCAGCTGCCCGAGTCCGGCGCCGCGACCCTGACCCGCGCCGGCGACGACCTGCCGCCGCACTACTGAGGCGCAGCAGATGGCCACTGCAAAAAGCATCACCACCGACGACTACAAGCTTTTTCCGTCGCCGCGCAACCGGCACAGGAGCATCTTTCTGCACCAGGTGTTTGTGCCTTATCCCTACATGCTGATCGACATGGACAGCTACAGCTTCAAGGGCAAGGCCAGCCTGTTCGCGGCCTGCCGGACCGCCGACGGCAAGATGGGCCAGCTCGTCACGCTGGAGTTGCCCGAGGACGAGACGCGCTTCAAGCAGCAGTTTGTGCCGGACTGAGGCAGGGCGCTGGCTTGCTCCAGGGGGGGCTGGATGGAATATGTATCTGCCCGCCGCAGCGTTGCCGAAGATGGTTCACCGGCCCCCGCTCCTGGGTCGCTGTGGTCCCGCCATTCATGCTCAAATCGAGTTCCAGCCTTTGATGGGCTTGCGCAGTCAGCTATTAAATAAATAGCATGCCTGCGGCTGCGGGTCCCTCGCATGGCGTGCGCGCCGGGAGCTGCCAGCGTCCGCTGGCGCTGGCCGGACGGGCGTCAGCGCAAGCCCGGGGGATAGCCCACCCTGCGGCTTGTCATTCGGGCCTCCTACAATTGGAGGAGAACATTTTCAGAAAACTCATCGTTCATCCAGCAAGGAGATTTCCGATGTGCCCAATATCGCTTCTGTTCTCAAAGCCGAAATTTCCCGGGTTGCCCGCAAGGACGCCCGCGCGGAAACCCAGCCGCTGAAAAAGGCCTCGTCGCAGTACCGCAGCGATATCGCCGCCCTGAAAAGGCGTGTGCTGGCGCTGGAAAAGCAACTGGGCCGCGTGCTCAAGTCTGGCAGGAAGGCTTCTGCGACCGAGGAAACCAGAGAGGGCGCCGGCAGCGGATTGCGTTTCAGCGCCAAGGGACTGGCTGCCCAGAGGCGCCGGCTTGGGCTGACCGCCGCCGCGACGGCAAGACTCCTCAACGTCTCGGTGCAGTCTGTCTACAAGTGGGAGGACGGCAAAACCCGACCCCGCGCCAGCCAGCTGCCGGCGATTGCGAAGCTGCGGAAAATGGGCAAGCTCGAAGCGGCGAAAATCCTGGATGGTTTGCCGGAGTAGGAGCCATTCCTGCATGGGCGTGTACGCCCATCTCTCCCGGGCTATCGACTCTTTTTGAGGGCCAGTGCAGCCTCGGTCACCAGGCCCGGCCCCTTGTAGATCAGCCCGGTGTAGATCTGCACCACGTCGGCGCCAGCCTCGATTTTGGAGACGGCGTCCGCACCGCTCATGATGCCGCCCACGCCGATGATGGGAAAACCTTTGCCCAGTGCCGCGCGCAGCTGGCGGATCACGCGATTGCTCGCGGCCAACACCGGCGCGCCGCTGAGGCCGCCGGCTTCTTCGGCGTGCGGCATGCCCTTGACAGCCTCACGGCTGAGCGTGGTGTTGGTCGCCACCACGCCGTCCATGCCGTGGCGCTTCAGGGTGGCGGCAATCACCCCGACCTGCGCCTCGTCGAGGTCGGGCGCAATCTTCACAAAAATCGGCACGCGTTTGCCATGCTGCTTCGCCAGTATTTCGCGGCGTTCGGCGATGCGGCCCAGCAGCGCGTCCAGCGCCTCGTCGCTTTGCAGTGCGCGCAGGTTTTTGGTGTTCGGGCTGGAGATGTTGACGGTCACGTAGTCGGCATGCGGGTAGACGCCATCGAGGCAGATCAGGTAGTCGTCCACCGCGTTTTCGATCGGCGTGGCAGCGTTCTTGCCGATGTTCAGGCCCAGCAGCAGCGGGCTGGCGCCCCCACGTTTGCGAAAGGTGGATTGCTGCACGTGGGTGATGAAGGCGTCCAGCCCCTCGTTGTTGAAGCCGAGCCGGTTGATCAGCGCGTTGGCCTGCGGCAGGCGGAACATGCGCGGCTTGGGGTTGCCCGGCTGGGCTTTCGGCGTGACGGTGCCGACTTCGACAAAGCCGAAACCCATGGCGGCCAGCCCGTCAATGCAGCGCGCGTTTTTGTCGAGTCCGGCCGCCAGCCCGACACGGTTGGGAAATTGCAGGCCGGCCAGTGTGACGGGATCGTCCACCCGGCCCGAACAGTAGGCCAGCGCCAGCGGCGTGCGCTGCGTGCCGGCCAGCGAGGCCATGGTCAGTTCGTGGGCGGTTTCCGGGTCCAGGCCAAATAAAAAGGGGCGGGCGAGGGCGTAGGGGAGCAGGGACATTGGATAATTTGTGTTGTTCTGTGCGGCAGGCCCCATTGTCGCAAACCCCATCCACCCCCCAACATTCCGGACCGACATGACCCAAGACGAACTCAAAACCCTGGTGGGCCAGGCCGCCCTGGCTTATGTCGAACCCGGCAGCATTGTCGGCGTTGGCACCGGCTCCACCGTCAACAAGTTCATCGACGCGCTGGCCGGCATCAAGGACACGATCACCGGCGCGGTGTCCAGCTCGGTGGCCTCCACGGAACGCCTGAAAGCACTGGGCATCCAGGTCTTCGAGGCGGCCGATGTCGAGGAGCTGGCGGTCTACATCGACGGCGCGGACGAAATCGATCATGCGGGCTACATGATCAAGGGCGGCGGCGCAGCGCTCACGCGAGAAAAAATCGTGGCTGCCCAGTCGCGCAAGTTTGTCTGCATCGCCGACGAGTCCAAGCTGGTTCAGACGCTCGGCCAGTTCCCCTTGCCGGTGGAAGTGATTCCGATGGCGGCGCAGCGCATCCGGCGCCAGTTTGAGGCGCTGGGCGGCACAGCCACCCTGCGCCTGAGAAACGGCGCGCCGCTGGTCACCGACAACGGCCAGCACATCCTGGACGTGACCGGACTGAAGATCAGCGAGCCGCTGGCCTTCGAGTCCGAGGTCAACCAGTGGCCCGGGGTGGTGACGGTCGGGGTGTTCGCCTTCCAGAAGGCGCATGTCTGCCTGCTGGGAACGGAAACCGGCGTCAAGACGCTGGTGTTTTAAGAAACCTGGGTGAACCCCGAGAGGGCCGCGGGCCGGATGTTGTAGAGTTGTACGACAAATTTCAGGCGCCCATGACCCACCGTTTCCAGTCCATCACGCCCGGCGTTCACCTCTCGGAGCAGGTGGCCGAGGCCCTCTCCGCCGAGATCCGCGCCGGCCGGCCAGCGGCGGGCGACAAGCTGCCGACCGAGGCCGCGCTGGTCGAGCAGTTTGCGGTCAGCCGCACGGTGGTGCGCGAGGCCGTGTCGCGTCTGAAGTCCCTGGGCCTGGTGGAATCCCGCCAGGGCAGCGGGGTGTTTGTGAAGCGCGCTGCCTTTGCGCCGCTCAACTTCGACACCCGTTCAGCCGCGTCCATGCAGGCGGTCATCCAGATGGTGGAGGTGCGCCGCGCGCTGGAGGCCGAAGTGGCCGCGCTGGCGGCGCAGCGCCGCACGGGAGACGATGTCAAGCGTATCCGCCAGGCAATGGCGGCGCTCGACAAGGCGGTCAAGGCCGGCGGCGACGGTGCCGAGGAAGACGTGAACTACCACCGCGCGATTGCGGACGCGGCGCAAAACCCGTTTTTGATCAGCACGCTGGACTACCTGCGCCAGTTCCTGCGCGGTGTCACCCGGGTCACCCGCGCCAACGAGGCACGCCGCGCCGACTTTGCCGGGCAGGTGCGCGAGGAGCACGAAGCCATCACCCAGGCCATTGAGGCCGGCGACCCCTTGCAGGCGCGCCAGGCCGCCTCCCGCCACATGGACAACGCAATCCGGCGCATTGAGCAGGCGGATCCGGCTTTCTGGCAGCAGGAGGGCGTGCAACTGGCCAGCGCCCTTCTTTCCGGCGCCATCAGCCACTGAGTCGTTGGCCTGGTCCCAATTCGGGAAAACCTGAGGTGATTCATGGCGGGTAAGTTGTATGATAACCATATAAATAAGGCCAAATCGATCTGCTTTATCCAAGGAGACCTGCCATGCGACCCCCCAAGCCATCAATCCCTCCCACCCTCACGCGCCGCGACTGCCTGTTGGTAGGGGCGGCCCTGGCACTGCCTGCGCTGGCCCGGGCACAGGCTTGGCCGGCCAGACCGCTTCGCCTGATCGTGCCCTTCCCGCCGGGCGGTCTGATTGACAACATGGCTCGCCTGGTCGGGCCGCGCCTGGCACAGGAGTTGGGTCAGCCAGTGGTCATCGACAACAAGCCCGGCGCAGGCGGAAATCTCGGTGCGGCCGAAGTGGCCCGCGCGCAAGCCGATGGCTACACCCTGTTGATGGCCTCACCGCCGCTGACCATCAGCCCGGCCCTGTATGCGAGCCTGCCTTACAGGCCTGCACAGATCGCACCCGTCGGCCTGCTGGGCCGGGTGCCCAATGTGCTGCTGGTGAATCCGAAAAGCGGCATCAACTCGGTGGCCGAGCTGGTCGCGCGCGCCCGGCGCGAGCCTGGAAAGATGAACTACGCCTCCAATGGCAATGGTACTTCGCTGCACCTGAGCGCCGAGCTGTTCAAAAGCACGGCCGGCGTGTTCGTCACACACATTCCCTACCGCGGTGCTGCCGCGGCAGTCACCGGCCTGATCACCGGCGAGGTGGACATGATGTTCGAGAACCTGCCCTCGGTGCTGGGCCAGATCCAGGGCGGCACGGTGAAAGCCCTGGCCGTCACGACCAGCCGCCGCAGCACGACGCTGCCGGCCGTGCCGACGCTGGCTGAATCGGGTATGCCGGCCTTTGATGTCAGCGCCTGGTACGGTGTAGCGGCCCCTGCCGGCACGCCGCCCGCCGTGGTTGCTGCGCTGGAGCAGGCGCTGCAGAAGATTCTGCGCGAGCCGGAGGTGATCCGCGCCATGGAGTCGCGTGGGGCCGATGTCGGCTTTCTGGCCGCAGCGCCCATGGGCGCGTTCATGGCCGCCGACGCGGCGAAATGGAAGCGTGTGGCAGACTTCGCAAAAATTACCCTCGGTTGAAGGAAACAGCGATGAGTGTGGTTGCAGGCGTGATTGGTCTTGGTGCGATGGGCAACGGCATGGCGCAATCGCTGCGCCGCGCCGGTCATCGGGTGTTTGTGTTTGACGTGCGGCCCGAGGCGGCGCAGGCTTTTGCCGAAAACGGCGGTGTGGCCTGTGCCTCGCTGGCCGAGCTGGCGGCGGCCTGCGACGTGATCGTGTCGGTGGTGGTCAATGCGGCGCAGACCGAAGCGGTGCTGTTCGGCCCCGGGGGCTGTGCGGCGGCCATGAAGCCCGGCAGCGTGTTTGTGATGTGTTCCACGGTCGATGCGAACTGGTCCATGGCGCTGGAAAAACGGCTCAATGACCTGGGCCTGCTCTACATCGACGCGCCGATTTCAGGCGGCGCAGCCAAGGCCGCCAGCGGCGAGATGACCATGATGACTTCGGGCGCGCCGGCAGCGTACGAAAAAGCCGAAGCCTTGCTGAACGCGATGGCCGCCAGGGTCTACAAGCTCGGCGATGCGGCCGGCGCCGGCAGCAAGGTCAAGATCATCAACCAGCTGCTGGCCGGCGTGCACATCGCCGCCGCGGCCGAAGCCATGGCGCTGGGCCTGCGCGAAGGCGTGGACCCGGCCGCGTTGTACGAGGTCATCACACACAGCGCGGGCAACAGCTGGATGTTCGAGAACCGCATGGCGCATGTGCTGGCCGCCGATTACACGCCACTCTCGGCCGTCGATATTTTCGTGAAGGACCTCGGCATCGTGCTCGACATGGCGCGCGCCAGCAAGTTTCCGCTGCCGCTGTCATCGACGGCGCACCAGATGTTCATGCAGGCCTCCACCGCCGGTTTTGCGAAAGAGGACGACAGCGCGGTGATCAAGATTTTCCCTGGCATCGACTTGCCGAAGAAGTCATGAAAAAAATTGTTCTGGGCTGTATTGCCGACGATTTCACCGGTGCCACAGATCTGGCCAACAATCTGGTTCGCGCGGGCATGCGGGTGGTGCAGACGATTGGTGTGCCGTCCGGACCGCTGGGCGCCGAGGTGGATGCCGTGGTGGTGGCGCTCAAATCGCGCACCGTGCCGCCGGCCCAGGCCGTCGCCGAATCGCTGGCCGCCCTGGCCTGGCTGCAGGCGCAGGGCGCGCAGCAGATCTATTTCAAGTACTGCTCGACCTTCGACAGCACGGCTCGCGGCAACATCGGCCCGGTGACCGAGGCGCTGATGGACGCGCTGCAGACAAACTTCACGATCGCCACGCCGGCCTTTCCCGACAACCAGCGCACGGTGTTCAAGGGCTATCTGTTTGTGGGCGATGTGCTGCTTTCTGAAAGCGGCATGCAGAACCACCCGTTGACACCGATGGCGGACGCGAATCTGGTGCGGGTGCTGCAATCGCAGACCACGCGACGTGTCGGGCTGATCGCCCATACCGTGGTGGCGCGCGGCGCGCCAGCGGTGCGCGAACGCATGGCGCAACTCCAGGCGGAAGGCGTCGGCGTAGCCATCGTGGACGCGGTGTCCAACGATGACCTGCTGCGCCTCGGCCCTGCACTCAAGGGCATGCCACTGGTGACGGCGGGTTCCGGCGTGGCCATCGCCCTGCCTGCCAACTTCGGCATCACGCCTTCGGACCAGGCCAGCCGTCTGCCCGTCGCCAGCGGCCTGCAGGCGGTGGTGTCGGGCAGTTGCTCACTGGCGACGAATCGGCAGGTGCTGGATTTCATGAAGCAGGGCCATCCCGCGCTGGCAATTGATCCGCTGCGCATCGCGTCTGGTGCCGATGTGGCGGCCGAGGTGCTGGCCTGGGCCAAGCCGCTGCTGACACAGGGGCCGGTGCTGGTCTATTCGACGGCCGACAGCAGCGACGTCAAGTCGGTGCAGGGCAGGCTCGGTGTGGAGGAAGCTGGCGCGATGGTCGAACGCACACTGGCTGCGGTGGCGCGCGGCCTGGTGCAACTGGGCGTGCGGCAACTGGTGGTGGCCGGTGGTGAGACCTCGGGTGCCTGCGTGCAGGCGCTGGGCATCACGCAGATGCAGATCGGCCCGCAGATTGATCCCGGTGTGCCCTGGTGTCATGCAGCAATAGAGCCCCCACGCCCGGCACTGCGGGTCCTCGCTGCCCCCCAGGGGGGCGTCGCCGACCTTGGGGCGGCCCGGCGGTCGTCGGCCACGACCGGCGATGGCGGTCTGCATCTTGCGCTGAAATCCGGCAACTTTGGCAGCGACGATTTTTTCACCAAAGCCTTTACGATGCTGAAATGACAATGCTTACCGAGAACCAGGCGCGCGAAGAAATCTGCCGCGTTGGCAAAAGCCTGTTCGAGCGCGGCTATGTGCATGCCACGGCCGGCAACATCAGTGTGCGGCTCGATGAATCGGCAGGCGGTGGTTTCCTGATCACCCCGACCGATGCCTGCCTGGGCTTCCTGGACCCGGCGCGGCTGGCCCGGCTCGATGCCGATGCGAAGCAGGTCAGCGGCGACACCGCGAGCAAAACGATCGCGCTGCATGCCGGCATTTACGCGGCAGCCTCCGCGTTCGACCCGGCCACGCGCTGCATCATCCACACCCACAGCACCCATTGCGTTGCGCTGAGCCTGCGTGCGGCGGATGAGGAGTTGCTGCCGGCGCTTACGCCTTATTTCGTCATGAAGGTGGGCCATGTGCCGGTCATCGACTACCACCGCCCGGGCGACCCGGCGGCGGCGGCGCTGGTGGCCCAGACCATCACGCGTTACGGCCGGCAGGGCACACCGATACGCGCGGTGATGCTGGCACGGCTGGGGCCCAATGTCTGGCACGACAGCCCGGCGGCGGCCATGGCCGTGCTGGAGGAACTTGAGGAAACCGCGCGACTCCAGTGCCTGGACGTTGAGCCGGTGCGGCCCTTGAGCGCGGCGCAGATCGACGAGCTGCGCCAGGTGTTCGGCGCCCGCTGGTGAGTTTTTTACAGTCAAATAGGCCTGCAGCCCTTTCCCTGTAAGCGCAAGCAGCTATCTATTTAATAGCATTTCAAGAGAATAAACATGCCTAAATTTGCCGCCAACCTGTCCATGATGTACGCCGAGCTGCCGTTTCTGGACCGTTTTGAAGCGGCGGCGAAAGACGGTTTCAGGGCGGTGGAGTTCCTCTTCCCTTACGCCTTCAGCAAGCAGGAACTGGCCGCGCGCCTGAAGGGCAACGGCTTGCAGCAGGTGTTGTTCAACGCGCCACCGGGGGGCACCGACGCAGCATCCATTGCGCAGGCCTGGGACAAAGCCGGGGACAAGGGCACGGCCGCCGTGCCCGGCCGCGAGGCGGAGTTCCGCGCTGGTGTGCTGCTGGCTCTTGACTATGCCGAGGCGCTGGACTGCCCGCGCATCCATCTGATGGCCGGCCTGGTCGCCGCCGGGCAGGAGCGCGAGGACCTGCGGCCGCTGTACGTGACCCATCTGCGCTGGGCGGCAGCCGAGGCGGCGAAGCGTGGGCGCGACGTGTTGATCGAGCCGATCAATACGCGTGACGTTCCGCGTTTTTTCCTGAACCGGCAGGACCATGCGCACGAGATCCTGGCCGAGGTCGGCGCGTCCAACCTCAAGGTGCAGATGGACCTTTACCACTGCCAGATCGTCGAGGGAGATGTCGCCACCAAGATCCGCCAGTACCTGCCGACCGGGGCCGTCGGCCATTTCCAGATTGCCGGTGTGCCGGAGCGGCACGAGCCGGACATCGGGGAGCTCAACTACCCCTATCTGTTCGCTGTGATCGACGAAGTGTCTGCCGCCTGCGGCTGGGACGGCTGGACCGGCTGCGAATACCGGCCGAAAAAAGGCGGCCAGCCGGGCGGTACGTCGGCAGGCCTGGGCTGGCTGCCGCGCTGAGCGCCAAAGGCGCGGTTTTCCGCTGAAGCTTAAAAACGGATGCCGGTGGGGTTGCTCGGCGGCGGCGTCACCGGGGCCGGGGCGGCTGCCGGCGTGGCGGGCCGCGCGGCCGTGGTGGTGGCCGCCGGCGCGGGCGCGACCGTCACCAGGGGGGAGGCCGGGGCCTGCCGGTAGCTGGCGGGCAGCACCGATGATTTGGGGTAACCCGCCGCATCGAGAAACTGCGTCCATTCCGCATCCGAGAAACCCTTGAGTTGCTGGCTGCCAATGGTCAGAAAGGGCAGGGAGTTGTCGCCGCTGATGCGTTGCAAAGCCTGTGCGTCTTCATTGGTCGCGATGGTTTTTTCTGCAAACGGGACACCGCGCGTGGTCAGCAGCGAACGCGCCGAGGCGCAGGGGCCGCAGTTCTCGCCCGAATAAAGGGTGACCGGGTACTGGCCCACCACCTTGCGCAACTCAAAGGGCAACGACGCCGTGACGACGCCGCGGGCACCGTCGGCGCCGCCCGCCGTCACCTTGGCATTGCCGGCCGCAGGGGGCGGCTTGTCGGAATAGGTGACCTTGCCGTCCGGGCCGACGATGCGGTAGACGGGCTGAGCCTGGGAAAGAGAAGAAAATGTGCCGCCAGCCAGCGCCAGCAGGGCGCCAACAGCTGCAAATTTAATAGCATTCGAGGTCATACATCACTCCGTTAGAGGTCACTCACGCCATGCCCTGGTGCCGCAGCAGCGCGTCGATGGAAGGCTCGCGGCCACGGAAGGCCTTGAACGATTCCATCGCCGGGCGGCTGCCACCGGCCTCCAGAATGGCCTGGCGGTATTTTCTGCCAGTTTCCAGACTAACGGGGCTGGAGCCGGCTTCGGCGTCGGTGTTTACACCTGCAGGTGTGGCGCCCTGTGCACTTTCCTCGAAGGCCGCGTAGGCGTCTGCCGAGAGGACTTCGGCCCATTTGTAGCTGTAATACCCGGCCGCGTACCCGCCGGAAAAAATGTGACTGAATGTGTGCGCGGTGCGGCTGTAGGGCGGCGGGGTGATCACGGCGAATTCCTCGCGCACCCCGGCCAGCAGCGCCATCACGTCGTCGCCGGGCTGCCAATCGGTGTGCAGCAGCATGTCGAACAGCGAAAACTCGATCTGGCGCAGGGTCTGCATGCCGCTCTGGAAGTTCTTGGCCGCCAGCATCCGCTCGAACAGGGCGCGCGGCAGCGGCTCGCCAGTGTCCACATGGGCCGTCATGTGTTTGAGCACATCCCATTCCCAGCAGAAGTTTTCCATGAACTGGCTGGGCAGCTCGACCGCGTCCCATTCGACGCCGCTGATGCCGGAAACATCGCGCTCGTTGACCTGGGTCAGCATGTGGTGCAGGCCGTGGCCGAACTCGTGGAACAGCGTGGTCACGTCGTCATGTGTCAGCAAGGCGGGCTTGCCGCCCACGCCGTCCGCAAAGTTGCAGACCAGGTGGGCCACCGGGGTCTGCAGTTGGCCGGTGTCGGGACGCAGCCAGCGGGCACGCACGTCGTCCATCCAGGCGCCGCCGCGTTTGCCGGTGCGCGCTGGCCGGTCCAGGTAAAACTGGCCCACCAGTTGCCCGTCGCGCTCGATGCGGTAGAACTCGACGCCGGGATGCCACACCGGCGCGGTGTCGGGCCGGATCGCCACCTCGAACAGGGTCTCGACAATCCTGAACAGGCCGGCCAGCACCTTGGGGGCGGTGAAGTACTGCTTGACTTCCTGCTCGCTGAAGGCGTAACGCGCTTCCTTGAGCTTTTCGGCTATCCAGGTGAAGTCCCAGGCTTGCGGGTCTTTCAAACCCAGCTTTTCCGCAGCAAAGGTGCGCAGGTCCGCCACGTCCTTGAGGCCGTAGGGTTTGGCGCGCTGGCCGAGATCGCGCAGGAAGCTGATCACCTGCTCGGGCGAGTCGGCCATCTTGGGGACCACCGAGACCTCGCCAAAATTGCGGTAACCGAGCAACTGCGATTCCTCCAGCCGCAAGGCAAGGATCTCCTGCATCACGGCGCTGTTGTCAAAGCGGCTGAACTCAGGCGGCGACTGGTCGCTGGCACGCGTGCTGTAGGCCCTGTACAGGGTTTCGCGCAGGGCGGAACTGTCGGCAAACTGCATGACGGGCAGGTAGCAGGGCATCTTCAGCGTGAGTTTGTAACCCTCCTTGCCTTCGGCCTCGGCCTGCGCGCGCGCCGTCTGGACCACGTCGGCCGGCACCCCGGCGAGTTCATCTTCGCGGGCGTAGTAGGCCCAGGCTTCGGTGGCGTCGAGCGCGTTTTCGCTGAATTTCTGGCTCAGCTCGGCCTGGCGCTCCTGGATGGCGGCAAAGCGCTCCTTGGCCGCACCCACCAGTTCGGCGCCAGACAGCACGAAGTTGCGCACGGCGTTTTTGTGTGCCTGGCGCTGTTCGGGGTTCAACGACGCCACATCGATGGCCTTGTACTTTGCGTAAAGCCGTTCGTCGGCGCCCAGGCGGGTCCAGAACTCGGTGACACGCGGCAGGGCGGCGTTATAGGCGGCGCGTAATTCGGGGGTGTCCGCCACGCTGTTGAGGTGGCTGACCGCGCCCCAGGCCCGGCCCAGGTTTTCGGTGGCCACGTCCAGCACGCCGGCAATGTCCGCCCAGCGCGCCGGAAAATCCGGGGCGGTGACGCGTTCCAGCGCGGTTTCGGCCTGCGCCAGCAACACGTCAACCCCAGGGCCGACATGCCCGGGCGTGATGCGGTCAAACAGGGGAAGGCCGGAGAAATCGAGGAGCGGGTTGGAAGGGGGCAGGGTGGTCAAGGTGGTCATGTCCATCAGTTGTGGGCGCAGGCGCCCGATCTAAAGGGGGGGACGCGCGGGACAAAAGAAGGAAAGTGCCGCGCTGGCCAGGCCAAGGGGCCGGGGCCGGGCGGATCACGCCGGCGTGTTGGCTCAGCTTTTCAGCCCTGGGCGCGTTTCTTGGCGCTTTGCTGCTTCTTCGGTTTCGCGCGTTTGACGGTGCCGCCCGGCGTCAGGCGCTGGTTGCCCAGTACGCGCAGGGTCTTGACCTCGGGGCGCTGGCCGTAACGCGCACTGTTTTTGAGCACCTTGACGTCGCGCGGCCCAGGCATGCGGTCCTCGTTGACCTTTTTTTCCTTCTCAGGCACCGGGCGCCACAGCACCAGCAGTTTGCCGATGTGCTGGATGGGCGCGGCGCCGAGTTCGTCGGCCAGGGCCTGGAAGATGGCTTCGCGCCCGGGACGGTCGTCCGACTGCACGCGGACCTTGATCAGGCCGTGCGCCTTCAGGGCCAGGTCGATTTCCTTCCGGACGGCGGCGGTCAGGCCGTCCGAGCCGACCATCACGACGGGGTCCAGGTGGTGTGCCTCGGCGCGGTGGTCTTTGCGCTGGGCGGGGGTAAGTAGTATTTGAGCCATGCCCCGATTATCCGGGAAGCTGCAGCTGCCGTTGATTTATCGTTGGTGAAACCGCAGCGCGGGAGGGCGCTAAGAGGACAATACGGGCATGAAAGTAAAAACCCAAAGCAAAAAGGTCAACAAAGCGTGGCTGAATGACCACGTCAACGATACCTACGTCAAGCTGGCCAAAAGAGAGGGTTACCGGGCCCGTGCCGCCTACAAACTCAAGGAAATCGATGAAACGCTGGGCCTGATCCGGCCCGGCCACTGTGTGGTGGACCTGGGCAGCGTACCCGGCGCCTGGAGCCAATACGCGCGTCGCAAGCTCTCGCCATCGGGCGCGGCAGCCGGCGAACTCAACGGTCGCATCGTGGCGCTCGACATCCTGCCGATGGACCCGGTCGAAGGCGTGGTGTTCATCCAGGGGGACTTCCGGGAGCCGGAGGTGCTACAGATTCTGGAGCAGACTCTGGCCGCCGACAAAGGCTTTACCAAGGTTGATGTGGTGATTTCCGACATGGCGCCGAATCTGTCGGGCATCGAATCGGCCGACGCCGCCCGCATCGCCCACCTGGTGGAACTGGCGGTTGATTTTTCCGTGCAGCACCTCAAGCCCGAGGGCGCGCTGGTCGTCAAGCTGTTTCACGGCGGGGCCTACAGCCCGCTGGTCAAGCTGTTCAAGGAGACCTTCAAGGTCGTCAAGCCCATCAAGCCCAAGGCCTCGCGCTCGGAGTCGTCGGAAACCTTTCTGGTCGGCATGGGGCTCAAAACCAGGCCGGCCCCCACCGTCTGAGCTTGCTCAAACGCAATAAATGCCGCAATCCCGCTTCAAACCAAGGGATGTCCCGGGCTTGTTATGAGGCTTTTGCCCTTGAAACGCCTAAAATCAGGCGCATGTGCCTTGTGTTCCTCTATCGGAGACATCCTTGAACAATCAGTGGTTTTCAAAAATTGCAATCTGGCTGGTGATCGCCATGGTGCTGTTCACCGTTTTCAAGCAATTTGATACACGCGGTGGCGCCGGTACGAATTACCTTGGGTACTCCGAATTCCTTGACGAGGTCAAGGGCAAACGCATCAAGTCCGCGACCATCGCGGAAGGCCAGGGCGGCACGGAAATTTCGGCTGTCACGACCGATGACCGCCGCATCCGCACCACGGCCACCTACCTGGACCGCGGTCTGGTCGGCGACCTGATCGCCAATGACGTCAAGTTCGACGTCAAGCCGCGCGAAGAAGGCTCGCTCCTGATGACCCTGCTGGTCAGCTGGGGTCCGATGCTGTTGCTGATCGGCGTCTGGATCTACTTCATGCGGCAAATGCAGGGCGGCGGCAAGGGCGGGGCCTTCAGCTTCGGCAAGTCCAAGGCCCGCATGCTCGACGAGTCCACCAATACCGTGACCTTTGCCGACGTTGCAGGCTGCGACGAGGCCAAGGAAGAGGTCAAGGAAGTGGTCGATTTCCTGAAAGACCCGCAGAAATTCCAAAAGCTGGGCGGACGCATTCCGCGCGGCCTGTTGCTGGTCGGCCCTCCGGGCACCGGCAAGACCCTGCTCGCCAAAGGCATTGCCGGCGAAGCCAAGGTTCCGTTTTTCTCGATTTCCGGCTCCGACTTTGTCGAGATGTTCGTCGGCGTGGGCGCAGCCCGGGTGCGCGACATGTTCGACAACGCCAAGAAAAACGCGCCCTGCATCATCTTCATTGACGAGATCGACGCTGTCGGCCGCCAGCGTGGTGCAGGCCTGGGCGGCGGCAACGACGAGCGCGAGCAGACGCTCAACCAGATGCTGGTGGAGATGGATGGCTTTGAAACCAATGTCGGCGTGATTGTGGTGGCCGCCACCAACCGGCCCGACATCCTGGACTCGGCCTTGCTGCGTCCCGGCCGTTTTGACCGCCAGGTGTACGTGACCCTGCCCGATATCCGTGGCCGCGAGCAGATCCTCAATGTGCACATGCGCAAGGTGCCACTCGGCCAGGACGTCAATGCCAGCGTGATCGCCCGCGGCACCCCCGGCATGTCCGGCGCCGATCTGGCCAACCTCTGCAACGAAGCCGCCCTGATGGCCGCGCGTCGCAGTGCGCGCACCGTGGAAATGCAGGACTTCGAAAAAGCCAAGGACAAGATCCTCATGGGCCCCGAGCGCAAGAGCATGGTCATGCCCGAGTCCGAGCGCAGGAACACCGCCTACCACGAGTCGGGTCATGCCCTGCTCGGCAAGATGCTGCCCAAGTGTGACCCGGTGCACAAGGTCACCATCATTCCTCGCGGCCGTGCGCTGGGCGTCACCATGAGCCTGCCGGCCCAGGACCGCTACAGCTATGACCGCGAGTACATGCTGAGCCAGATCAGCATGCTGTTTGGCGGGCGCATCGCCGAAGAAGTCTTCATGAACCAGATGACCACCGGTGCCAGCAACGACTTCGAACGCGCCACCGCGCTGGCCAGGGACATGGTCACGCGTTACGGCATGAGCGAGGCGCTCGGCCCCATGGTGTACGCCGAGAATGAAGGCGAAGTGTTCCTGGGTCGTTCGGTGACCAAGACCAACAACATGAGCGAGTCGACCCTGAAAAAGGTCGACGACGAGGTACGCCGCATCATCGACCAGCAGTACGCCCAGGCGCGCACGCTGATTGAAGACAACCAGGACAAGATTCACGCCATGGCCAAGGCCCTGCTGGAGTGGGAAACCATTGATGTCGAGCAGCTCGACGACATCATGGCCGGCCGGGAGCCGCGTCCACCCAAAGACTGGACACCGCGCAATTCGTCCGTCGGTGGCGGCGGCCCGAGCGGCGGCACGCCGGCGGTCGCGACCGATCCTGCACCGACGGTGGCCTGAGCGCCTCCGTTCACATGACAACCGGGGCGCGTCCCCGGTTTTTTCATGGGCACTTCAGTTTCCGCCAACCCTGTTTCAGGAGTACCGCTTGATCTGGCAAACCTCGCGCTTTCAAATCGACCTTGAGCAGCCCCGTGTGATGGGCATCGTCAACGTCACGCCGGATTCGTTCTCCGACGGCGGCAACTACTTCCCGGCGGGCGGTGCGCCGCGCGCTGCGTTTGCGCATTGTGAGCAGCTTGTCAAGGACGGCGCCGACATGCTGGACATCGGCGGCGAATCGACCCGACCCGGCGCACCACCGGTGCCGCTGGACGAAGAGCTGGCCCGCGTGTTGCCGGTGGTGCGCCATGCGGTCACCCTGGGTGTGCCGGTATCGGTGGACACCTACAAGCCCGGGATCATGGCCGCCGTGCTGGACCTGGGGGCCGACATCATCAACGACATCTGGGCTTTGCGCCAGCCGGGTGCCGCCCGGGTGGTGGCCGCGCACCCGGGCTGCGGCGTCTGCCTGATGCACATGCACCGTGAACCGCAGACCATGCAGGCCGTGCCCATGGAGGGCGACGTGCTGCCGCAGGTACTGGATTTCCTGGTCCAGGCGGCGGGCGAGCTGCGCGCGCTGGGCGTGGCGGCCGGCCGCATCGTGCTCGACCCGGGCATTGGTTTCGGCAAGACCGTGGCGCAGAATTTTGCGTTGCTGGCGCGTCAGCGCGAGCTGCTTGCGGCCGGTTACCCGCTGCTGGCCGGCTGGTCGCGCAAGTCCTCGCTGGCGGCTGTCAGCAGCAACTCGCTGGCCCAAGTGGCGCAGCTCGACATTCTCGACCGCATGGTGCCCAGCGTGACTGCCGCCGTGCTGGCTGCGGACCGCGGTGCCCGGGTCGTGCGTGTGCACGATGTCCGGGAAACCGTGCAGGCCCTGAAGGTCTGGCTGGCTGCCACGGCGCCGCAGCCTACAAGCGGGCTGGTCGGCGCACCTTAGAATTTCCCTCGGCGTTGATCGACGCCATCACAACCAGAGACCCACCGCAATGACAAGAAAATATTTCGGCACCGACGGCATTCGCGGTACCGTGGGCCAGGCGCCCATCACGCCCGATTTTGTGCTGCGCCTGGCGCATGCTGTCGGCCGGGTGCTGAAAAAGACCGAGGCCCGGCCCACCGTGCTGATCGGCAAGGACACCCGCATTTCCGGCTACATGCTCGAAAGTGCGCTGGAGTCGGGTTTCAACTCTGCCGGCGTTGATGTGGTGCTGCTCGGGCCCTTGCCGACACCGGGCGTGGCCTACCTCACGCGTACGCAGCGTGCCAGCCTGGGCGTGGTGATCAGTGCCAGCCACAACGCCTTTCCCGACAACGGCATCAAGTTTTTCAGCGCCCAGGGTGCCAAGCTGCCGGACGCGTGGGAAGAGGAAGTCGAAGCGGTGCTGGAGCAGGCGCCGGTGTGGGCGGACTCGCCCAACCTCGGCAAGACGCGCCGGCTCGACGATGCCGCCGGCCGCTACATCGAGTTCTGCAAAAGCACTTTTGCCAATGACCTGACGCTCAAGGGCATGAAGATCGTTGTGGATGCGGCGCACGGTGCGGCCTACCACATTGCGCCGGAAGTCTTTCATGAGCTGGGCGCCGAGGTCATCGCCATCGGCTGCGCGCCCGACGGCATGAACATCAACCACGAGGTCGGCGCGACCCATCCCGAGGCGCTGATCAAGGCCGTCAAGGCCTATGGGGCGGACTATGGCGTGGCCCTGGACGGCGACGCCGACCGGCTCCAGCTGGTGGACGCCCAGGGCCGGCTCTTCAATGGCGATGAAGTGCTGTACCTGATGGTGGCCGAACGCCTGGCGCGCGGCGAAAAAGTGCCTGGCGCGGTCGGTACCCTGATGACCAACATGGCGGTCGAGGTGGCCCTGAAAGCCCGAGGCGTCGAGTTTGTACGCGCCAAGGTCGGCGACCGCTACGTGCTGGAAGAACTCGAAAAACACGGCTGGCTGCTCGGCGGCGAAGGTTCCGGCCACCTGCTGGCGCTGGACAAACACAGCACCGGCGACGGCCTGATCAGCGCGCTGCAGGTCCTGCAGGCCTGTGTGCGCAGCGGCAAGACCCTGGCCCAGCTGCTGTCCGATGTGACGCTGTTTCCGCAGACGCTGATCAATGTGCGGCTGCAGCCCGGCCAGGACTGGAAAAGCAGTGCGGCCCTGGCCGACATGAGCCGCAGCGTCGAAGCCGAACTCGGCGACAGTGGCCGGCTGCTGATCCGCGCCAGCGGCACCGAGCCGCTGCTGCGCGTCATGGTGGAGGCGCGCGACGCCGCGCAGGCGCTGGCCTGCGCCGAACGTGTGGCCGACACCATCAGGCGCTGACGCCGGCTTTCGGCAATAAAGAGTGCCTCTGGCCCAAGAGGACCGGGCGCGGACAGCTATCAAAAGCAGAGCATCCTGACCAGGATGACAGCCCTTCACGCCGGGATCTCCGACGCATGGATTCATGACCTGGATCAAGTTTTTTCCGCGGTGGATTGCGTAAGCTTGCGCATCACCCCTGCCGGAGCCTTGAACATGCCGAATCTTGAATGGTCTGACGCGCTGGCGCTCGACCTGCCCGCGATGGATGACACCCATCGGGAATTTGTCGATCTGCTCGCGCAGGTTGAAACGGCGGCTGACGACGCCTTGCTGGCCCACTGGCGTGTGCTGCTGGACCACACCGACGAGCATTTCAGCCGGGAAGACCGCTGGATGCAGGACACGCGGTTTTCATCGTCCAACTGCCACAGCGTGCAGCACAAGGTTGTGCTGCAGGTCATGCGTGAAGGCCTGGCTGGCGGCGAAACCGGCAACCTGAAAATGTTGCGCGACATGGCGCGTGAGCTTGCGTTCTGGTTTCCCCAGCACGCCCAGACCATGGATGCCGCGCTCGCCCTGCACCTGCGCGGCATCGGTTACGACCCGGTCACCGGCGTGGTTGCCATGCCGGCGGCCCTGCCCAGGGACATCATTCACGGTTGCGGCGGCGCCAGCTGCACCGACACCCAGGCGCCCGCAGCCACCGCGCAGGCGGCATGAGCACCGCGCCTGCCGTTGCGACCGGTGCCATGGGCGTGCCGCACCACCGCCTGCATGAGGATGTGCAGGCCCTCACCACGGGCACCCTGTTTGTGGCGCTGGGCGTGGTCATGTTCGGTCACGCTGGCCTGCTGACGGGCGGCACGGCCGGCATCGCTTTCCTGATTCACTACGCCACCGGACTGAGTTTCAGCCTCGCGTTTTTTATGGTGAACCTGCCGTTTTATTTCTTTGCCTGGCGGCGCATGGGCTTGGCCTTCACCCTCAAGACCTTTGCGGCCGTGGGCCTGCTGTCGCTCTTCACCTGGGTGCTTCCGCAGGGCTTGGCCTTCGGTTACCTGTCACCCGCGCTGGCAGCGGTGCTGGGTGGCCTGCTCTGCGGCGCGGGCATGCTGATCGTGTTTCGCCATGGCGCCAGCCTGGGCGGTTTGAACATCGTGGTGCTTTACCTGCAGGAGCGCCTGGGCTGGCGCGCCGGCAAGGTGCAGATGGCCATGGACGGACTGATCGTGCTGGGTGCGCTGTGGGTGACTGACTGGCAGCGGGTGGCACTGTCGGTGCTGGGCGCGGTGGTGCTGAACCTCGCCCTGGCCATCAACCACCGGCCCGGCCGGTACATGGCGATGTAGCCCTGGGCTTCAAGGCCGCATCGCGCACCCAGGGTCTGGTCTATTTGCCGGCGCGTTTGGCGTCCTGGTCCATCTTGCCCATGAACAGCATGAAGAAAAACACGCCCATGCCAATCATGAAGGCAATGCCGATGACGGTCATGAGGCCGTAATCGGTGGAAAACAGGTCAGTCAACAGTTTCATGGTGGTCGCTCCTTGGTGTTGCTGCCACTATGACCTGCCCGTGTGAAATACATACTGACGCAGGTCAACAATGCCTGCCTGAAGCCGCCTTTGGCCAGGCATTTGTGCCGACTTTCAGGAAATCAGGGCGCCAGCCCAATGACCACGTGCGCTGGGTGCTATTGAAATCGAAGCGCAGCTGCATCGCTCATGGCGATGACTCCGCCTGCCAGCCGCCACCGAGCGACTGGATCAGCGCCACAGCGGTCGTCTGGCGGTCGGCCATGGCTTGCACCAGTGCACGGCGCGCGCTCAGGGCGGTGGCCTGTGCCGAAATGACTTCGGTATAGCCCACCAGGCCGCTGCGGTAGCGGTTGAGCACCTGCTGCTCGACCTGGTCGGCCGATGCGGAGGCCTGCCGGCGCAGTTCCTGCTGCCTCAAGAGCACACGGGTGGCGGCCAGCTGGTCCTCGACATCCTGGAAGGCGGCCAGCACGGTCTGGCGGTAACGCGCCACGGTCTGGGCATGGGCCGCCTCGCTGCCGTCCACGCGGGCGCCGGTGGCCCCGGCATTGAACAGCACCTGCGCAGCTGACAGGCCCAGCGACCAGGCCATGCTGGACGCGCTGAACAGGTCCGCCACGCGGCTCGCGCCCAGGCCATAGGAGGCGCTCAGGGACAGCTTGGGGTAATAGGCGCTTTTGGCGATGCCGATCTGCTCGTTGGCGGCCGCCACGCGGCGTTCGGCCGCAGCGATGTCGGGCCGGCGTTGCAGCAGCGTCGACGGCACACCCACCGGCACCTCGGGCACGGAAGGTTTCCACGCCGCACGTGCGAGCGAGAAGTTGCCTGGCGCCTCGCCGACCAGCACCGCGATGGCATGCTCAAGCTGCGCGCGTTGCCGCTGAAGGCCGGCATCGTCGGCCTGGGCGTTGGCCAGCTGGGTTTGCGCCTGCAGCACATCGGTCTTGCCGACAATGCCCGCGTCGTAGCGGTTACGGGCAATTTCCAGCGCGCGTTGGTAGCCCTGCAGGGTGTCCTCGAGCAGGCTTTTCTGCGCGTCCAGCTGGCGCAGCGAGAAGTAGTTGATGGCCAGCTCACCTTGCGCCGACAGCCTGGCCGAGGCCAGGTCGGCGGCGCTGGCCTGGGCGCCCGCGGTGGCACCATCGACCGCGCGACCGAGACGGCCCCAGACGTCGGGTTCCCAGCTGCCGCCTATGCTCAGCTGGTAATTGTTGCCGGTGCGTCCGCCCGTGCTGCCGGTTGTGTTTGTGCTGGTACTGCTGCTGCCATCGCTGCCGGAGCGGGTGGCGCCGCTGCCCAGCGTGACCGCCGGAAAGAGGGAGGCGCGTTGCTCGCGCACCAGCGCCCGCGCCTGCGCGTAGCCGGCCACGGCGGCTGCGACGTTCTGGTTGGACACCTCCACCCGCGCGGCCAGCTGGTCGAGCACCGGGTCGCCGAACAGCGACCACCAGGGGCCGCGTTCCAGGGCATCGGCCGGCGCCGCGGGCACCCAGCCTTCGGCCTCCTTGTAGCTGCCGACCTCGGGTGTGAGCGGCCGCTGGTAGCTAGGACCGACAGCGCAGCCGCTGATCAGAACGGCAAGCGCAGCGGCAATAGGGTAAAGCGTGAATCTGGATCGCATGGCAGGCCTCATTGCAGTTGCAGCGGCACACCGGGCGGTGGCACGCCGGCATCGTCGGGGTGACGGCTCAGGTGGCGCTCGGACGGGCTGCGGCGGCGCAGCTTGTCGAGCAGGATATAGACCACCGGCGTGGTGAGCAGCGTGAGCAGCTGGCTGGCAATCAGGCCACCGATGATGGAAATGCCCAGCGGCCGTCGCAGCTCGGCACCTTCGCCGAAACCGATGGCCAGCGGCAGCGCGCCCAGGATGGCGGCCAGCGTGGTCATCAGGATGGGGCGGAAGCGCAGCAGGCAGGCTTCGCGCACTGCTTCGACAGCCGACAGGCCGCGCGAGCGCTCGGCCTCGATCGCAAAGTCGATGATCAGGATGGCATTTTTCTTGACGATGCCGATCAGCAGAAAGACGCCTATCAGCGCGATGATGGAAAACTCCATCTTGAACAACATCAGCGCCAGCACCGCGCCCACGCCGGCCGAGGGCAGGGTGGACAACACCGTGATCGGGTGCACCAGGCTCTCGTACAGGATGCCCAGCACGATGTAGATCACGATCAGCGCGGCCAGGATCAGCAGCGGCTGCTCGTTTTGCGATTGCTGGGCGCTGAGCGCCGTTCCCGAAAAGCTGCCGCGCACATTGTTGGGCAGGCGGATCTCTGCCTCCGCCTGCTTCACCGCATCCTGTGCTTCGCTGAGCGGCACGCCTTCGGCCAGGTTGAAGGACACCGTGGTCGAAAGCTCGCCGTCTTCGTGGCTGATCGACGCGGCCGTCGGGTTTTGGCTGAAGCTCGCAATCGCCGAGAGCGGCACCATGGTGGTGACTGCCGCGCTCAGCGCCTGGCCCGAGGAGGGATCGCGCAGTGCCGGGTTGACGACGCTGGTGCTGGTGGCCGGGGCTGCCGCGGCGAGGGTCGTGCCGTTGCCGCCGCGTGCGGGAACATAGATGTCCTTCAGCGATTCCGGGCTCTGGATGTAACGCGGCGCCACGCCCATGATGACCTTGTACTGGTTCAGGTCCGCATAAATGGTGGCGACCTGGCGCTGGCCGAAGCCGTTGTACAGCGCGTTGTCCACATCGCGCGAATTGATGCCCAGTCGCGCGGCGCTGTCCTTGTCCACGGTGACCATGGTCTCCACACCGTTTTCCTGTTGGTCGGTGTCCACGTCGGTCAACGCCGGTTGCAGCTTCATCTGCTCGGCCAGGCGTGTTGCCCAGACCTTCAGGTCGGCGGCATTGTCGCTTTTGAGGGTGTACTGGTAAGTGGAGTTGCTGGCCCGTCCGCCGCCGCGCAGGTCCTGCACCGGGTTCAGAAACAGGGTGATGCCGGTGATCTGCGCCAGTTGCGGACGCAGCCTCGCGATCACCGCTTGTCCCTTGTCCGTGCGCTGGCTCACCGGCTTGAGGTTGATGAACATGAAGCCGCCGCCGGCGCGCGAGCCGCCGGTGAAACCGACCACCGTATCAACCGCCGGGTCGGCGCGGATGATGTCCACCAGCGCCTTGAGCTTGCTCTGCATGGCCTGGAAGGAAATGCTGCGGTCGGCGCGTATGCCGCCGCTGATCTGCCCGCTGTCCTGCTGCGGAAAGTAACCCTTGGGAACGGCGACGAACAGGTAGATATTGAGCGCGATGACCGCCAGCAGGCTCAGCATCACGATCACGCGGCTGGCCAGCGCCCAGTCGAGGCTGATCTCGTAGCCGCGGTGCAGCTGCCTGAAGGCCGCTTCGAACCAGCGCGCCACCCGCCCCGGCGGCTTCGTGTGGGCGTCAGGCTTGAGCAGCCAGGCGCACATCATGGGGGTGGTGGTCAGCGAGATCAGCAGCGAGATCAGCACCGCCGCTGACAGCGTGACCGCGAACTCGCGGAACAGCCGGCCGGTCTGCCCACCCATGAACAGCAGCGGAATGAACACCGCCACCAGCGACAGGCTGATGGACAGCACGGTAAAGCCTACCTCGCGCGCGCCGAGCAGCGCGGCCTGGAAACGGTCCATGCCGGCCTCGATGTGCCGGCTGGTGTTTTCCAGCACCACGATGGCGTCATCCACCACGAAGCCGGTGGCCACGGTGAGCGCCATCAGGCTCAGGTTGTTCAGGCTGAAGCCCAGGAAATACATGACGCCGAAGGTGCCCAGCAGCGAGACCACGGTGGCGACGGCGGGAATCACGGTAGCGCGTGCGCTGCGCAAAAAGGCGCTCACCACCAGCACCACCAGTGCGATCGAGATCAGCAGCGTGATCTCGATCTCCTTGAGCGAGGCGCGTATGGAATTGGTGCGGTCCGAGGCGATGTGCAGCACCACGTCCTGCGGCAGCTGGGCCTGCAGCTCGGGCAGCAGGGCGCGCACGCCGTCCACTGTGGCGATCACATTCGCATCGGGCTGGCGCGTCACCAGCACGATCACGGCCGGCTCGCCATTGAACAGGCCCAGGGTGTTGATGTTCTCCACGCCATCGACGACCTCGGCCACATCGCGCAGGCGGATCGCCGCGTTGTTGCGCCAGGCCACGACCAGGTCACGGTAGTCCGCCGCCTTGCGCCCGCCGCTGGCCGTGCTGGCGCCGGAATAGATTTGCAGGCGCTGGCCGTTGCCTTCGATCGCGCCCTTGGGCCGGTTGGCGTTGGACGCCTGCAGGGCGGCTCGCACGTCTTCCATGCTGACGCCATAGCGGTTCAGCGCAAACGGCAGCAGGTCCACCCGCACGGCCGGCAGGGAACCCCCGCCGAGCTCCACGTCGCCGACGCCCGGCACTTGCGCAATTTTCTGCTGCACGAGGTTGGAGACTTCGTCATAGATCTGGCCGGGTGCGCGGGTTTTGGATGTCAGCGCCAGGATGATGACCGGCGCCGCGGCCGGGTTCGCCTTGCGGTAGGTCGGGTTGCTGCGCAAGGTGGCGGGCAGGTCGGCGCGCGAGGCATTGATGGCGGCCTGCACTTCACGCGCCGCCGCGTCGATCTTGCGGTTCAGGTCGAACTGCAGGCTGATGCGGGTCGAGCCGGTGCCGCTGCTGGACGTCATTTCGTTGACGCCCGCGATCGTGCCCAGACGCCGCTCCAGCGGCGTTGCCACACTGCTGGCCATGGTGGACGGGCTGGCGCCGGGCAGCGAGGCACTGACCGAAATCGTCGGGAAGTCGACCTGCGGCAGCGGCGAGACCGGCAACACGAAGAACGCGCCTATGCCAGCCAGTGCCAGGCCGATGGTCAGCAGGACCGTGGCTACCGGGCGGCGGACGAAGGGTTCGGAGAGGTTCACCTGCCGGTTCCTCGTGTCGCCGGCGGGGCGGTTGCGCATTGAGCCAGTTTCAATGGCGATGCACAAGCTGGTTGGCCGGGAGGTGTCCCTTCAACCGTTCGGGCTGAGCCTGTCGAAGCCGTCTCTTGATTCCACGGGCGGTGGTTCGCCGGCAAGCCGGGGGTTGCCCGGCGGCAAGTAACTTTCTTTTGCGTCGCCAAAAGAAAGTCACCAAAGAAAAGGCGACCCGACAGTCTGGGTCCCTCCGCTTCGCTGCGGGCAACCTGCGGTGCTCGGTAAAAGCGGGGTCTCGCTCGAACTCGCCTTCGGCTCAGACAATCG
>NZ_JAQSDL010000026.1 GCF_029945895.1 Polaromonas sp.
ATGCGGTTGCCGGTGAACACGCCGGAAATGCTGGCGCCGGTCTTGTGCAGGCCCGAGCGCAGCTTGCTGACCCAGTGCTCGCGGCTCGCTGGCACCGCGCCGGGCAGGGGGATGTCGATGGGTGTGACCAGCGCACTGCCAATCAGGCCGCCGCCGGTCAGCGCCGGCGTGGTTAAGGCTGGCGCAGCGGGTACCGCGCCGCCGGGCAGCGCAGGGGGTGATGCCGCTGCCGGCGCGGCCTCAGGGGGGGCAGGCGGCTTTTTTTTCTTGAAGAAACTGAACATTGGTTGTGCTTTGGAGTCACACTATTCTATGAAACACACCACACAGGATTTCATGGGCAGTTTTATCCGGCTTTCGGCACCCACGCGCAACACCCTTCTCCCCCTTGTTTCCCTGCTCTTCAGCCTGGTGCTGACCAGCCCTTCGGGGGCCCAGACCTCCACTCCTGTCACTCCGGTAACCCCCAGCGCTTCCGTCACGCAATTCCAGCTGGCCAATGGGCTCACGGTCATCGTCAAGACCGATCGGCGCGCGCCCACCGCGGCCCACATGCTGTGGGTGCGGGTCGGCTCCATGGACGAAGTCGACGGCACCACCGGTGTGGCCCATGTGCTGGAGCACATGATGTTCAAGGGCACGCCCAGCCTGAAGCCGGGGGAGTTTTCACGCCGTGTCGCGGCGCTCGGGGGCCGCGAAAACGCGTTCACCACCCGGGATGCCACCGGTTATTACCAGCAGATTCCTTCGGACAAGCTTGAAGACGTGATGCGCCTGGAGGCCGACCGGTTTGCCCGCAACCAGTGGGCCGACGAAGAGTTCATCAAGGAGCTCGAGGTCGTCAAGGAAGAGCGCCGCCTGCGCACCGACGATTCGCCGCGCGCGCTGATGTATGAAGCCGCCAATGCCATCACCTTCGTGGCGTCGCCTTACCGGCGCCCCGTTGTGGGTTGGATGAGCGACCTCGAAGCCATGACGCCCGACGATGCCCGCGCGTTTTACCGGCGCTGGTATGTGCCGGCCAATGCGGCTGTGGTGATTGCCGGCGATGTGGATGTGGCGCAGGTGCGGCGGTTGGCGGAAAAATACTATGGCGCCGCGACGGCCCGCCCGGTGCCGCCGCGCAAACCGCGCCTCGAGCCGGCCCAGACCGGCCTGCGCAGGATGGACTTCAAGGCCCCGGCCAGCCAGGCTTATGTGAGCCTGTCGTACAAGGTGCCGGGCCTGCAGTCGCCAGCAGACGCAGTGCAGGGCGCGGGTGATGCCTTCAACCGCGATGCGCTGGCCCTGACGGTGCTGGCCGCCGTGCTTGACGGTTACAGCGGCGCGCGGCTGGAACGCGCCCTGACCCAGGGTGACCATCGGCTCGCCGACAGTGCCGGCGCGTCCAACGGCCTGATCGGCCGCGGCCCGCAGGTTTTTGTGCTCGACGGGGTGCCGGCCGCCGGAAAAACCGCCGACCAGGTGGCTGACGCCCTGCGCCAGCAGGTGACGCTGATTGCCCGCGAAGGCGTCAGCGAGGCCGAACTCCAGCGTGTCAAGACGCAGTGGGTGGCCAGCGAAACCTACAAACTTGATGCGCTGTTCAGCCAGGCCCGCGGGCTGGGCGCCTACTGGGTCAACGGCCTGCCGCTCGACACGGATGAGCGCCTGATCAGCCAGTTGCGCAGCATCAGCAGCGCCGAAGTGCAGGCCGTGGCAGCGCGTTATTTCAGCGACGACCAGCTGACCCTGGCCAACTTGCTGCCGCAGCCGCCCGATCCGTCCCGCGCCAAACGCGTACCGGCCACGGGGCTGCGGCATTGAGCGCGCGCCGCCCGCGCCGGGCTTTTTCTTCTCCCCTGTTTTCCAAGGGAACTCTTGTGACAAGTGCTATCAAAAAAAGAGCTGTTGGCGCCCTGTTGATAGGGGCTACAGCCATTTTTTATCCTTCATTTTCATGGGCGGCGATTCCGGTGCAGCAATGGACGCAGCCCGGCGGCGCCCGGGTCTACCTGGTCGAAAGCCCGGCCATCGCCATGGTCGATGTGCAGCTGGACTTTGATGCCGGCAGCCGGCGTGTCGCGGCCGACCAGGCTGGCCTGGCCGGCATCACGGCGTCGCTGCTCTCCAAGGGTGTGGCCGCACGCGGCGGTGATCCCGCGCTCGATGAAAATGCGCTGGGCGAAGCCTGGGCCGATCTCGGGGCGCAGTTCGGCGCATCGGCAGGCGCCGACCGCTTCAGCTTCTCACTGCGCAGCCTGACCGAGCCCGACCTGCTGAACCGTGCCATGCGGCTGGCAGCACGCCAGATCGCCGAGCCCTCGTTTCCGGACCCGGTGTGGCAGCGCGACCGCCAGCGCATGCTGGCCCAGCTCAAGGAGGCCTACACCCGGCCCGGCTACCGGGTGGCCCGCGCTTTTTCGGAAGCCGTGTACGGCAGCCATCCCTACGGCCATGAAACCAGCGAAGCCAGCCTGGGGCGCATCAGCGTGGCCGACATGCAGGCCTTTCATGCGCGCTACATCACGCCCTGCCAGGCCCGGGTCAGCGTTGTGGGGGCGTTGACGCGTGCGCAGGCTGACACGCTGGTGACGGGGCTGCTCGCACGCCTGCCCCAGGCCGACTGTGCGGCAGCGCCGCCGCTGCCGGCGGTGGCCGAGGTGGCGCCGCTGGAGCGTGCGCAGGTGCTCAATATCCCGTTTGACTCGGCGCAGGCGCATGTGCTGATGGGTCAGCCCGGCTACAAGCGCAACGACCCCGATTTTTACGCCCTCACCGTGGGCAACTATGTGCTGGGCGGCGGCGGGTTTGTCTCGCGCCTGACCGAAGAAGTGCGCGAAAAACGCGGCCTCAGCTACAGTGTCTCCAGTTATTTTTCGCCGGGCCGCCATGCCGGCGCGTTCACGGTGGGCCTGCAGACCCGTCCGGACCAGGCCGCCCAGGCCACCCGCGTTGCCCGTGAGGTGCTTGCAAAGTTCGTCGCCGAGGGCCCGACGCAGGCCGAACTGCAGGCCGCCAAGGACAACCTGATCGGCGGCTTCCCGCTGCTGATCGACAGCAACCGCAAGCTGCTCGGCAACCTCGCCAACATCGCCTGGAACGATTTGCCGCTCGACTACCTGGACACCTGGACCGACCGCATCGCCAAAGTCAGCGTGGCGGAAGTCAAAGCCGCGTTTGCGCGCAAGCTGCAGCCCGAAAAAATGGTGACTGTTATCCTAGGCGCTGCTCCCCAGTAAACGGCATGTCCTTTGATGAGATCCATCCCAGGCGCCGCACATGAGCCGCACATGAAATACACGCCAGCCTCCGACAACAAAACCGCCAAACCTGCCGCGCCGCGCCCGAAATCGGGCAAGGTGGTGGGCCGCAAGTCCGTGCCGCCCGGCGAAATCCGCATCATCGGCGGGCAATACAAACGCAGCAAGCTGCCGGTGGCCAACAAGCCCGGTCTGCGTCCGACGCCCGACCGTGTGCGCGAGACCCTGTTCAACTGGCTGGGCCAGGACCTGAGCGGCTGGCGCTGTATCGATGTGTTTGCCGGCACCGGCGTGCTGGGTTTTGAAGCCGCATCGCGCGGCGCTGCCGAGGTGTTGTTGTGCGAGCAGGATGCCGGTCTGGTGGACCAGCTCAAGGCCCTGCAGGCCAGACTGCATGCCGACATGGTGCGGGTGGAGCGCGGCGACGGCGTCGCCGCCCTGAGGCGGGCAACACCCGCCAGCATGCAGCTGGTGTTTCTGGACCCGCCGTTTGACTCGCCGCTGTTCGAACCCGCACTCAAGGCAGCGGCGCAGGTCGTGGCCGAGCCCGGTTATGTCTACCTCGAGGCGCCGCAAGCCTGGACCGATGAGGCCCTGGCCGACTACGGCCTGAAGCTGCATCGCAGCGGCAGGGCCGGCGCGGTGCACTTTCATTTGCTGGTGCGCAAGAACCTGTCGCCGGAAAGCGCGTAGCCCTGCAGGTGGCAGGGACACGCGGGCCCACGGTCAGGCGGGCATAATTGCCGCATGGCGACAAGCACCCCGAGTTCCCGTGTGGCGATTTATTCCGGCACCTTTGACCCCTTCACGCTCGGGCACCAGGACATCGTGCGCCGTGCGGCCGGGCTGTTTGACCGCCTCATCATCGGTGTGGCCGTGGCGCACCACAAGAAAACGCTGTTCAGCCTGGACGCGCGCCTGCAGCAGGTGCGCGAGGAAACGCAGGGCATGGCCAATGTCAGCGTCCTGCCTTTTGACGGCCTGATCATGGATTTCTGCGCGGCCCAGCAGGCGGTGGCCGTGGTGCGCGGCGTGCGCAACCTCACCGACTTTGACTACGAAGCGCAGATGGCCGCGATGAACCGCAAGCTGCGGCCCCAGGTGGAAACCGTATTTTTGTTGCCGGATGCGCCGCTGCAATGCATCAGCAGCACGCTGGTGCGCGAGATCAGCAAGCTCGGCGGCGATGTGGGCCAGATGGTCAGCGCCAACGTTGCCATCGCCCTGCAGCAGGCGCAGAAAGCGGGCTGACCATGGCTTTGCTGATCACCGACGAGTGCATCAACTGCGACGTGTGCGAACCCGAATGCCCGAACCAGGCGATTTACCTGGGCAAGGAAATCTACGAGATCGACCC
>NZ_JAQSDL010000027.1 GCF_029945895.1 Polaromonas sp.
GCGGATCTGGCTTTGCCAGTCCGCAGGCGCAGCGGCCCCCTCGGGGGGCAGGGAGCTACACGAAGTGAACGACCGGGGGGCTCTTCTTTTTTCAAGCAGGGGGCCGCGGATCTGGCTTTGCCAGTCCGCAGGCGCAGCGGCCCCCTCGGGGGGCAGGGAGTTACACGAAGTGAGCGACCGTGGGGGCTTTATTAATTGGCGCTGCGCTTGAGAAAAGACGGAATCTGCCGGCCGTCGCCTGAAGAGCCGGTGCGTGCCAGGGTGGGTTTGGCCGGAGGCTGGGTCGGCGCAGTGGCCGTGCGGCCGGCGCTGAGCGTGGACATGCGGCCGCCCTGGACCATGGATTCCTGCGCTGGCATCAGGCTGCTGGACAGCGAGCCCAGACCTTTCGAAACCACCTCGCCAGGCGCGCTTTGGGGTGAAGCCGCGCCTCTGGGTACCAGGGTTCGTGCCTGGGGCCGAACCACCCCTGTGCCATCGTTGGCGGCCTGTGGCGGGTAGAGCTGGGGCTTGAGCCATTGCAATATGGGCGCCCACTGGGCCAGATCGGCGGCGGCCAACTGCGGCTGCAGGTCAAAAATCGTCAGACCGCGCTCCAGGCTGCGCACATAAAGCTGGGTTTCGCGCAGGGCCCCCAGAAAAGGCACGCCCAGCGATTCCGCCCATTCGTCCAGGGTTTGCGCGGCATTGGTACGCGCGTCGATACGCATGCCGACCACCGCCAGGCGGCAGCGGCCGCTGGCCACGCGAGGCATGGTCATCAGTTCGGCATGGCAGGCCTCGGCCGATTCGCGGTCGAACATCGAGTTGCACACCGGCATCACGATGGCGTCGGCAAACATCACGACCCGCGCGAGTTCAAAGCCGTGCATGCCGCCGGGGGTGTCAAGCACCACGTGGGTGATGCCGGTCGGCACACGCAACATGTTTTTCTGGTCCACCGCCCAGGGCGCGATGGTCGGCAAAGAGGGGTCGCGCCGTTTCAGCCAGGCTCGCGCCGATTGCTGCCGGTCCACGTCACCCAACATGACGGAGCTGCCATTGCGGGCGCACCAGGCCGCGATATGGGCGGCCAGTGTGCTT
Source organism: Polaromonas sp. (assembly GCF_029945895.1). Classification (GTDB taxonomy): domain Bacteria; phylum Pseudomonadota; class Gammaproteobacteria; order Burkholderiales; family Burkholderiaceae_C; genus Polaromonas. The sequence goes on from NZ_JAQSDL010000027.1 coordinate 1,084, forward strand.
TTGCCACTGCCTCCCTTGCGGTTGACGACTGCGATGACCGGCATGAGCGCTCCAGGACTGGATGGGGTAGATGGAACAGTTTGATACAAAATGTCTCAAAAGTCCAGTCCGCCCAATGCACACGGGCGCAAGCAGCTAGTATTTTTGTAGCAAAAAAGTCTTAGTTGGGGGATGCTGCAGCTTCATCACGGATCCGTGCCCCGCGCCAGTACCCCAGCAGTGCCAGTGCTGCCAGGCTGAAGACCGCGCCAGCCGCAAAGGTTACCGGGGCGCCCAGCTGGTCCCACAACACCCCGGCCACCGCGCTGGCCAGCAGCATGGCCAGGCCGCTCATCAGGTTGAAAAAACCGAAGGCGGTACCGCGCAGGTCGGCCGGTGCGGTGTCGGTCACCATGGTGGCCAGCAGGCCCTGGGTCATCGCCATGTGCAGTCCCCACAGGGCGATGCCGGCCCAGACAAAGGTCCAGTGGTTGCCCGAGGCCAGCACCACATCGGCCGCGATCAGCACCAGCAGTCCCGCCGCCAGCAGTGTGGTGTGGCTCATCTTGTCCGACAGTTTGCCGAAGGGGTAGGCGCCCAGGGCGTAAACGATGTTCATGCCAATCAGCACCAGTGGCGTCCAGGCGATGGGCATGCCGCCCTGCAACGCGCGCAGCACCAAGAAGGCCTCGCTGAATCGCGCAAGGGTGAAAACAGCGCCGATCACGACCACGCGCCAGTACGGCGCCCCCAGGCGCCGCAACTCGTCCCGGCTGATCGGGTTGCGCCGCGGCGCCGCCACCTTGTCTGGTGCCGGTGCGGATTCCTGTACACCGAACAGCAGCAAGGCCACCGCCATGAAACCCGGGACCATGGCGACCCAGAAAATTGCCCGGAAGTCGTTGGCCCAGAGCAGCATCAGGCCCATGGCGAGCAGCGGCCCGACAAAGGCGCCCACGGTATCGAGCGACTGCCGCAGCCCGAAGGCCGCACCGCGCATGCCGGGCGGGGCCAGATCGGCCACCAGCGCATCCCGCGGCGCGCCGCGTATGCCCTTTCCGGTGCGGTCGATCAATCGGGCAGCCAGCACCATGCCGGTGCTGGTGGCCAGCGCAAACAGGGGCTTGGAGGCTGCGCCCAGGCCATAACCCAGCACCGCCAGTGGTTTGCGCCGGCCCCAGTAGTCGCTGAGCACGCCCGAGAAAACCTTGACGATCAGGGCCGTGGCCTCGGCAACCCCTTCGATCAGGCCGACCGCCCACATGCTGGTGCCCAGCACCGTCACCATGAAGACGGGCAGCAGGCTGTGGATCATCTCGGAGGAGATGTCCATCAGCAGGCTGACAAAACCCAGTGCCCAGATGGCGGCGGGAAGCCGTTGTGGCGGGACGATGGGGCCGGGCATGGCGGCGTGGTTTGTGCGGTTGGTGGCGCCAGCCCGGTGTCCGGTCCCTGTCGCCCTAGCTGACGGTGACGGCGGCGCCGTCGCCCTGCGGCGCAATCACGCCGATCTCGTACACCTGTTCGCCGGCGTCGCGCAAGGTTTGCGCGGTGGCTTCAGCGTGGGCGGCATCCACCACCACCACCATGCCGATGCCGTTGTTGAAGGTGCGGTTCATCTCGAAGTCGGAGATGGCGGCGGTTTTCTGCAGCCAGGCAAACAGTTCTGTCTGCGGCCAGCTGCCCTTTTTCAGGTGGGCGGCCGTGCCTTCTGGTAACACGCGCGGAATGTTTTCCAGCAGGCCGCCGCCGGTGATGTGGGCCAGTGCCTTGATCGGGTGGGCGGCCAGCGCGGCCAGCACGTTTTTCACGTACAGGCGGGTCGGCGCCATCAGGGCCTGCCTGAAAGGTTGGCCGTCCAGCGTGGCCGGCAGGTCGGCGCCGGCGCGCTCGATACATCTGCGCACCAGGCTGAAGCCGTTGGAATGCACGCCGCTGCTGGCCAGGCCCAGCACCACGTCGCCGGGCTGGACATCCTTGCCGGTGAGGATTTTGGATTTTTCAACGGCGCCCACGGCAAAACCGGCCAGGTCGTATTCACCCTCGGGGTACATGCCGGGCATTTCGGCGGTTTCGCCGCCTATCAGCGCGCAGCCGCTGAGTTCGCAGCCTCTCGCAATGCCGCCCACCACGGCCGCCGCGGTGTCCACATCGAGCTTGCCGCAGGCAAAGTAGTCCAGAAAGAACAGCGGCTCGGCACCCTGCACCAGCACGTCGTTGACGCTCATGGCCACCAGGTCGATGCCCACGGTGTCGTGCATGCTCCATTCAAAAGCCAGGCGGAGCTTGGTGCCGACACCATCGGTGCCGCTGACCAGGACCGGCTCCTTGTAGCGCTTGGGCACCTCGAACAGTGCGCCAAAGCCGCCAATTCCGGCCAGCACGCCTTCGCGCATGGTTTTTTTGGCCAGGGGCTTGATGCGTTCAACCAGCGCGTCGCCCGCGTCGATGTCAACGCCAGCGTCTTTGTAGTTCAGGGGGGAAGGGGAGGAGGTGGTCATGCTGCTTGGGTGGTGGGAAGGGGCCGGCGGGACGGACATGCAAGCCCGATAGAATCCAAGCCAAGATTCTAAGGGTTCACCCCGTCCGCCTGCATGCAATTTACTTCCACCCAAAAACGTACCGCCGCCTGGTGCCTGATCGCGGCCCTGGTGATGCTGGCGTTGTGGCTGCTGGGGCCGGTGTTGACGCCTTTTGTGGTGGGCGCCGTGCTGGCCTATGTGCTGACGCCGGTGGTGAACTGGCTCGACGGCCTGGGCCGCGGCCGGATGCCGCGCGTGCTGGCCGTCCTGATCGTGGAGACCCTGTTCCTCCTGGTCCTGCTGTCCATCCTGCTGCTGGTGGTGCCGATTTTTGCCAAGGAATTGCCGCTGCTGCGCGAGCAGCTGCCCTTGCTGGCCGATCGCGTCAACTCCGCGCTGGGGCCGTGGCTGGCGCAGTTCGGCATCAAGGTGTCGCTGGATGTGGCCAGCATCAAGGCCTTTGTCGTGAAGTACCTCAACGCCAACTTTGAAGATGCCTTCGGCTCGGTCCTGTCCTCGCTCAAGCTGGGCGGCAGCGTGGCACTGGCCATCGTGGGCAATGGCGTGCTGATTCCGGTGGCCCTGTTTTTCCTGCTCAAGGACTGGGACCGTTTCGTCGGCCTCGTGGTCGAGCTGGTGCCGCCCAAGCTGCGCGCTTCGTTTGACAGTTTCATGGCCGAGTCCGACCTGGTGCTGGGCCAGTACCTGCGCGGCCAGTTTCTGGTCATGGGCACGCTGGCGGTTTATTTCAGCGTGGCGCTGGCCCTGTTCGGGTTCGACCTGGCGGTGCCGGTCGGTGTGTTCACCGGCCTGGCGTTTTTCATCCCTTACCTGGGCTTCGGACTGGG
>NZ_JAQSDL010000028.1 GCF_029945895.1 Polaromonas sp.
CCATGGCCGGCGAATACACCGGCGGCGTGGTGCTCAAGGGCCTGGCCCGCTTCATTGCCATCTACGCACCCGAGCTGCTGGAAGGCCGGGAACTGCCGCTGGCGGCGCGCCCCGCGGCCACCGGCCTGGCGCTGCTGGACGGCAACCCCAAGGCCTTTGCGATCCAGGCCGCCTCCGCCGAAGTGCAGGCTCGCCCGCCTTCGTTTTGTACCGGCTGCCCCGAGCGCCCCATCTTCACTGCGATGAAGCTGCTTGAGCGCGAGCTCGGCCAGCACCATGTGAGCTGCGACATCGGCTGCCACCTGTTTTCCATCCTGCCACCCTTCAACATCGGCGCCACCACCATGGGCTACGGCCTGGGCTGGGCCGGCGCCTCGGCCTTCAACACGACTGAAACCTCCAAGCGCACGATTGCCATGATGGGCGACGGCGGCTTCTGGCACAACGGGCTGACCAGCGGCGTCGGCAATGCGGTGTTCAACCAGACCGACAACGTGCTGCTGGTGGTGGACAACGGGTACTCGGCCGCCACCGGCGGGCAGGACGTGCTGTCGTCCAAGGCGGTCAACCCGCTGCGCAGCACCAACAACCCGATCGAGAAAGCGGTGCGCGGCGTCGGCGTGAAATGGGCCAAAACGGTGACCAACACCTACAGCCTGACGCAGATGCGCGACACCCTGCGCGAAGCACTGACCACGAAAGAAAAAGGCCCCAAGGTCATCATTGCGCAAAGCGAGTGCATGCTGAACCGCCAGCGCCGCGTCAAGCCGCAGATCCGCAAGAGGATTGCCGGCGGCGAGCGTGTGGTGCGCGAACGTTTCGGCATCGACCCCGACACCTGCACCGGCGACCACTCGTGCATCCGGCTCTCGGGCTGCCCCTCGCTGACCATCAAACCCAACCCCGACCCACTGCGGCGCGACCCGATTGCCACGGTGATCGACAGTTGTGTAGGCTGCGGCCTGTGCGGGGAAGTGGCGCACGCTGCGGTGCTCTGCCCTTCGTTTTACCGCGCTGAGATCATCAACAACCCGACCGCCTGGGACAGCTTCAAGCTGAAGCTGCGCACCGCAGTCATCGGCTGGTTGCAAAACCGCATCGAGCGCCGGCTTGAGGGAATAGCCGCATGACGGGAACACTACTGACATCGGGCAGTCCCGCACTGAGCGCCGCCGGGGCGCCCCAAGTCGCGAGCGCCCCCTCGGGGGGCAGTGCAGTACACGGAGTGACAAATGTGGGGGCTCGTTCAATCACCATTGCCATCCTCGCCATGGGCGGTGAAGGCGGTGGCGTGCTGGCCGACTGGCTGGTGGACCTGGCCGAGCAGAACGGTTACTTCGCGCAGACCACCTCGGTGCCCGGCGTGGCGCAGCGCACCGGCGCCACCGTGTATTACCTCGAGATGTTCCCCGAAGCGGCGGTGCCTGCGGGCCGCATGCCTGTCATGGCGCTGAGCCCGGTCCCTGGCGAGGTCGACATCGTGATTGCCTCGGAACTGATGGAAGCCGGCCGCGCGCTGCAGCGCGGCCTGGTGACGGCGAACCGCACCACCTTTGTGGCCTCGACGCACCGCGTGTATTCCATGACCGAGCGCACCGCCATGGGCGACGGCCGCGTCAGCTCGGACAAGCTGCTCGAAGGCGGGCGCGCCGCGGCCCGGCATTTCGTCAGCGCCGACTTTGCCCAGCTGGCCGAAGCCACCGGCAGCCTGATCAGCCCCACCCTGTATGGCGCGCTGGCCGCCACCGCCCGCCTGCCTTTTACCCGCGAACAGTTCGAAGCCACCATCACGCGCGGCGGCGTCGGCGTCACCTCCAGCCTGAAGGCGTTTGCGGCAGGTTTTGCCGTGGCGCAGCAAACGCTGGCACCGCCTGCCGCCGCTGCATCCCTGCCGGCCGCCACACCCATGCCCCCGGTAGGCGCGCGGCTCGCAGCCCTGGCACAGCGTATTCAGCAGGACTTTCCGGCCAGCAGCCACGCGACGCTGGCCGCCGGCATTGTGCGCGCTGCCGACTACCAGGATGTGGCCTACGCCGCGAGCTACCTGGACCGCCTGCGGCCGCTGCTGGCCCGCCTGCCGGCCGAGCCTGCGCTGGCGGCCGAGCTGCTGGACGAAACCGCGCGCCATCTGGCACTCTGGATGTCCTACGAAGACACCGTGCGTGTGGCCGACCTGAAAACCAGGCGCTCGCGGTTTGCGCGCGTCGGCGGCGAAGTCAAATTGAGCAGCAGCCAGCACCTGGGCATCAACGAGTTCCTGCATCCGCGTGTCGAGGAAATTGCCGACACCTTGCCGGCAGGTTTGGGACGCTGGCTGCTGGCCACGCCGTGGGCACGCGCCTGCGTCGAGCCTTTCACGCGCAAGGGCCGCATCGTGCAGACCAGCTCGATACGCGGCTACCTGCTGCTCTACACGATTGCCGCACTGCGGCCGCTGCGCCCGCGCTCACTGCGTTTTCAGGTCGAGCAGCAGCGCATCAGCGGCTGGCTGGCCAGCATAGAAAGCCTGGCGCCGATCCACCCGGCGCTGGCGCTGGAAGTGGCTCGCTCGCAGCGCCTGGTCAAGGGCTACGGCGACACCCATGAGCGCGGCTGGCGCAGCTACCAGCGTGTGATGGCCAAGCTGCCGCACCTCCAGACCCAGCCGCAGGGGGCGCAAACCTTGCAGGCCCTGAGCCAGGCCGCGCTGGCCGACGACAGCGGCAAGGCGCTGGAACAGATGCTGGCGACGGTGTAGGTCAACGGCGCAAGAGTGGCAGTTGCCCGCATTGACGGGATTTTGTGCAGAGCGGATCATCGATAACAAACCATGAACAGGAGACAAGCCCCATGAAACTCAGCTTTTCAAACACCGTCAGGACGGTTTCGGCCGTGCTGGTTGCCGCCAGCTTTTCGGGCGGCGTCGCCGCCCAGGAAGTCACGCTGCGCCTTGTCAGTGCGTTTGCCGAAAACGGCATTTACGTGCAGCGCCTGCAGCCCTGGATCAACAAGGTCAACGCCGAAGGCAAGGGCGTGCTGCAGATCAACTTCCTCGGCGGCCCGAAAGCCATCCCGACCTTTGAGGCCGGCAATGCGGTGAAAACCGGCGTCGTCGACATGGCACTGAACACTGGCGCCTTCTACACCAACGTGATGCCCGAGGCCGACTTCCTCAAGCTCACCCAGATCCCGGTGGCCGAACAGCGCAAGAACGGCGCCTTCGACGCGATCAACAAGGTCTGGAACGAGAAGGGCAACATGCAGTACCTGGCCCGCATGGTCGAGAACCAGCCCTTTCACATCTACACCAACAAAAAGGTCGACAAGCCCGACCTGACCGGCCAGAAGATCCGCATCACCCCGGTGTACCGCGACTTCTTCCAGGCGCTCAATGCCAACGTCATCACCACGCCACCAGGCGAGGTCTACACGGCACTCGAGCGCGGCGTGGTTGACGGCTATGGCTGGCCGATCGGCGGCATATTTGATTTGAACTGGCATGAAAAAACCAAGTTCCGCATCGACCCAGGCTTCTATGACGCCGAAGTCTCGCTGATCATGAACCTGCCGGCGTACAAAAAGCTCACCGACACGCAGCGCAACTACCTGCAAAAGCAGCTACTCGCGCTCGAAGCCGAAAACACCTTCTGGGCCCAGTACACCACCACCGAAACCGCCCGCCAGCAGGCAGCCGGCATCCAGACCATCAAGTTTGATGCCGCCACGTCCAAGGCCTTCCGCGACAAGGCTTACGACATCGGCTGGGCCGGTGCGGCCAAACAAAGCCCGGACATCGCCGCCCGCTTCAAGCCACTGTTTTCCAAATGAAGGGCCAGCCGCAGCCGGCACACGGCCCCTTTTCCGCCCGTGCCCTGGTTGCGGCGGCTTGACACATGATTGACCGCCTCTCTTCCCACTACGGCAGGGCGCTCAGCGCGCTGGCCATGCTCGGCTGCGCCATCCTGATGGCCATGATGCTGATCATCGTGGCCGACGTGGCGCTGCGCAATGTTCCCATTCCCGGGTTGCCGCAAGGCCTGGCCTGGAGCAACGAAATTTCCGAGCTCATGCTCTACCTGATCACCATGTGTGTGGCGCCCTGGCTGCTGCGCCAGGGCCAGCACATCCGGGTGGACATCATGCTGCAGGCCCTGCCACCCCGGCTGGCCTGGACCCTGGAATGGGTCGGCGACCTGATCGGTTTTGCCTGCTGCGTGGTGATTGCCTGGTATGGCACGCAGGCCGCCTGGTCGAGCTACACCTCGGGCGCCGTCAACATCAAGACCCTGGTCACCCCCGAATGGTGGGCACTGGCGCCACTGCCCCTGGTTTTTGTTCTTCTTGGAATTGAAATGATTTTTCGCATGATCCGGCTGCAAC
>NZ_JAQSDL010000029.1 GCF_029945895.1 Polaromonas sp.
GTTGCGGTAGCGCAATCGCGGAAGTCCCTTCATATTCGAAAAGGTAAAACGAGCGGATTTCTTCGCCAAAGGGGAGGGAGTCAAGGCCTCGGTACACCCAGTACAGGTTGCTGCCGACATTGGCTGAAAATGACCGAGCCGCAGCGAAAAGTGGAGTGCTGCCATACGATTTCGCGGTAAGACGCTCACTGCCAGAGCCAAAAACCAGGAGGCTGTCTCTCAAATGTAGATTTTGGTTTCCTTGGTTGTCCGGCTCTCTTGGGCACGCAGCGATAGTTGACATTCCGACGTACTCCCGTCGGGCTGTTCACAGCGCCGAATCTAGGTGACAACAAATTTTTGGCCAATTCTTTCGTCATAGGGAGCCAAGGCGTAATTGTTGTTGATCGGAATCCACTTGATAACCCATCGCCCGGTAACCCCGCTGTCGCTTTTCCCACATCCTGTAGAGTTGCGGATGATCCTGTTCGACGTAGTCGTAAATCAAGATGTCGCTCTTGTTTGCATGGTCACGATGTAGACGGCCGGCGTATTGCTGCAGCGTTCCTGTCCATGAGATCGGCAGCGTCAGGATCAGAGTGTCCAACGGAGCATGATCGAAACCCTCGCCGACCAGTTGGGCGCTGGCCAACAGTATGTGCGGGGCGTCCTCCGGCAACTCCGCCAGGGCCTTGATGATCGCCTGGCGTTCCTTTGCCTTCATGCGACCGTGCAGCATGAAGCATGGGTACTCGACATTCGCCAATTGCTTGTGCAACAGGTCAAGGTGTTCCGTCCTTTTGGTCAGCAACAGCACCTTGCGCCCGTTTTTCAAGGCATTGGTCGCGTCGGCGACGATGCGTGCGTTTCGATCGTCGTCCTCGGCCAGCCGCCGAATGACCTCTTGAATACTGGCGTGCGGCGGAATGGACGGAGTCGGAAGATGCCGGATCCGAACCATTAGCTTATCCGGGATATGTGCCGGGCGCTTGGCGATATACCTGACGGGGCCCGACTGCATGAAGATGATCGGATGGTGCCCGTTACTGCGAACGGGGGTAGCGCTGAGCCCCAGGACGTAGCGTGCGCTGGCTTGCTTCAAGACCGCTTCGAATGTTTCTGCGGTTAAATGATGTGCCTCGTCAATGATCACCTGCCCGTACTGGCTGAACAGTTCGGGTAGATCGTCGCGGCGCGCCAGGCTTTGGATGACTGCAATATCGAGCATGCCTGTGGGCTTCTTTTTCCCGGCGCCGATCAGGCCAATTTTTTGCTCGTCCAGTCCGACGAAACTGCCAAGCCGCTCCTGCCATTGCCGCATAAGGTCGGCGCGGTGGACAATCACCAAGGTACTGACCTTTCTCTTGGCGATAACGGCCGCTGCGGTGACCGTCTTTCCAAATGCGGTGGGCGCAATCAGCATGCCGAAATCATGTTTTGTGACAGCTTCGAGCGCTTCCTGCTGATCCGGGCGCAGCACGCCTTTGAACGTCGCGTTCATTCGTTGCCCCATCGAACGCGCGTCGCCCAGACGGAGCTCAATTTTATTTGCGGCAAGCAATGCCTCGACGTCGCTCAGGCAACCTCGCGGCAACGACAGAAATTTTTCGTGGTTTTCTGCGCGGCTGATGATCCGGGGGGTATTCCATGTGGACCTGAGCGTGGCCTGAAGTTTGTAGAAATCCGGATTTTGGAACGCCGCAACGCGGACTAGCCGGTTCATCAAGGGTTGCGGCAGGCCGGCCTTCTCGATGAACAATTGGGCGGCGATTGTTGCCTTTACCGCCTTCGGCATGATGCCGTTGAGTTTGACATCAGGCTTGGCCGGTCGTACCCATGGGGCGTCAGCGTTCTCTTCCGGCACTTCGGCATAAGCGATGTCGAGCGGATGGCGGTCCCCGACCAGTTTGGTCAACGCCGTTTCGATACGGCTTTGCGGAAGGGGCTTGATGTTTTCCAGGAACGCCCACTGATCTGGGAGCTGCTGCAAGTTCGCGTCAACAAAGACGCTGCGTCCAAGGTCACGGGGTTCCTTTTGTAACGGTAATGCGATCAGGTTGCCAAATCCGCCTTTCGGCATGGTGTCCTGATTTGGGAACAGACGGTCGTATGATTTAAGGGCCAATTGACGAGTGCGGGCGCAAGTCGCACTGATCAGCGCCGCGCCAAGACGTCGCACATCCCTTGCCGGCGTCGCGTTCGCAAAGAATAGCCAAAGGTGAGCTCCCTCGCCAGAGCGCGAGATTTCCAACGCTGCAGGGAGATCATTATTGAGGCAGGTTTGCAGTACCGCGCGGGCATCTTCGCGCCAGTCCGCCTCATCAAAGTCGATGGCAAGAAAATAGCATCGGTTGTCGACCAGTAGTGGGTACACTCCGGCGGTGATCTCGCCTCTGAGATGCTGGCGAATGATGTAGTCGGTGACGGGCTCATATAGGCTATTACTGCACTCGTTACATTTTATGGTCGGCAATTTGCAAATGCCGGGTTTCCATTTGTTGGCGCAGTGGGGCGAATACCCAGACTTCCCCGTCGTGTTGCTTATCCAGCGAACTGGATAGATATCGTCCCTCCCACGAAAGAGTCGTCGGAAGAGCTTAACCTTCGCCGTGGGCGAAAACTCGTTGGCATTGGGTTGCAGCGCAGCATCGCCAGCGTCGGAATCTGATGGTTGCGGTACCGCGATGCCGTGCTGTGCCAGCAGAGCCTTAAGCGCGTCATTCTCAGCACGTAACTGGATGAGTTCAGCTTCTGTCTTTGACATGCGCGGCTCGTTTTACGTTGATGGAAAAAACGAACCGCAGGCTAATTGAGGCTGGCGAGGGATCGTCTTCCGAGGCTGGAGTGGCATGTCCAAAATTGACTATTTTTGCCCACCCAAAAAAAAAGTAAAGCTACCCAATTTAGTCGCGGTGACGTTTGTCAATCGGTTTGAACGAGTAGCTGATTTCATTTGAATGCAATGTCAGCCACCCCAGGAAAAATCCACCGTAACTCGTTCGGAGGTAACTTGGGGCGTCACCGTTCGACCATGTTTGGTTAGCGTGACCAAACCATATTGCGCCATGGTGTGCAGCGAACGCGAAACGTTGGGCACATGTTTTCCCACAGCTTTGGCTAAGGCATCCATGGAGTCTGGGTGACGCTCTCGAATGACCTTGAGCAAGGCCATGTTCTCATCTGACAGGACTCGTGCCATGGCGGTCACCGAGGGGAACCAAACGTTGGGTTCATCTTTGGCGCGTTGGCGTGTTCCAGCCGCAATAGCCAGCGAACGGGCACGCTGCATAGGCACTGCCGCAATACCGAACTTCAATACCTTGTTCATGGACTGACCTCTTTTAAAACGCGATCTACTTCAGCATAAAAATCACTGACCAACTGGTAAGCGGTGTCAAACTCGTACAACACACCCTCATCCAGAGCGTGTCGATGGCGGTGGTCGTACGGGAACCTTTTACCTGCATGCTTGAAGCGTGAGCCTGCTGGTCTCACGCTATGGGCATTATCGAAACCAATTAGCCGAGTGTTGTCCGGCGCATGCAGTGTCAAGCTGTACCTGATGCCGTGCGGTCGTTCCGCCGTCACGTCTACACTCGAAACTTCCATCTTGACCCAGTAGCCTGCATCATTTTGAACTTCAATATTGCCATCCAAGCCAAGTAAATATTCCAAACCAATGGCCGGTGAACGTTGTGATTCCATGCCAAAGCTTATCATGAACTGATAAGCTTTTCAATGCTCATTGGGTTGGAATATGCCATTTCTGGGCTCGTTGATGCCTTAGGCGTTTGGTGACCCAAAAGCATCCCTCATTTGCCGGGCCCGCTTGGCCTGATCCGTATGAAGGTAAATCGAATTCACGGACCAGCTTCGCTTTCTGCTCGCCCGCCGCGACGCGCTGTTTCAGCTCAGCGATCTGTTCACCGCCCAGAGACTTCTTTCGGCCCCGGTAGGCTCCACGCTGCTTGGCGAGCGCGATACCTTCGCACTCCCGCTCGCGGATCAAGGCCCGCTCAAACTCGGCAAACGCACCTATCACCGACAGCATCAGGTTCGCCATCGGCGAGTCCTCGCCGGTGAAGATCAGGTTCTCCTTGACAAACTCGATGCGCACACCGCGCTGGGTGAGCTTCTGCACCAGGCGGCGCAGGTCGTCGAGGTTGCGCGCCAGGCGATCCATGCTGTGAACCACCACGGTGTCGCCCTCGCGCGCGAAGGCCAGCAGAGAATCGAGTTCAGGCCGCAGGGTGTCTTTGCCTGACGCCTTGTCGGTGAACACCCTGCCGACTTCGAGCTGCTCCAGTTGCCGTTCCGGGTTCTGGTCAAAGCTGCTGACTCGGGCGTAACCGATACATCCCGACGTGAAAATGTCAGGAAGAAATCTATGACCGTTCGCAGCAGGTGTCAAGAAACGCCGAAATGAACTTTATTCGGACGTTGCGAGGTGGCCTATCCTGACATCAGGTTAGGGCATAGCTCAAGCCGACACATTTCCTGGCGAGGTCAGCCGAGTTCTCCAACGTAACGCCCCAAGGCCGACAACAGCGATCAATGCAGCTCCGAGGAACGGCAACGCCGTCAGGTTGACAGACTGCCACCCCCACGCATTGAGCAAGCCACCCGCCGAGAACGACGCAAGGCTGACCGAGCCAAACATCAGGAAGTCATGGGCAGCCTGCGTCTTGGCTCGCTCGCTCGGGCGGTAGGCTTCGGTCAGCAAGGTCGTGCCACCGATGAACAAGAAATTCCAACCCACGCCCAACAGAATCAGTCCAGACAGGAAGTGCAGGAATTCAATGCCAGTCAGCGCTATGGTGACGTGCCCAGCCAGCAGCGCGATCCCGGCACCCATGATCGCCAGCACCCCATAGCGGCGGATTAAGTTGCCGGTGAAGAAGGATGGCAAGAACATCCCCAAGACGTGCCACTGAATCACGGTGGCCGAGGCTCCCAGCGACTGGCCACAAATCTGCATCGCTAAAGGCGTTGCAGTCATCACCATAACCATCACGGCATAGCCAACCGAGGAGCCAATTAACGCCGTGATGAACACGGGTTGCCGCATGATTTCCGAAAGCGGGCGAGCTGAGCTGTGCACCTCGGCAACCACCACAGGCGATGGGATGCAAATGCGCGTCACCACCAGCAAGGCAATTACGCTCAAGGCGGATAGAGCGAAATACGACACCATAAATGGCAATGGGCCGATGTCCTGCGTCAGGCGGGCGATGTTCGGCCCGGCCAACGCTGCAACTACGCCCCCTGCAATTACCCATGCAATTGCCCGGCTCTTGAAGTCGGCACTGGCCACGTCAGCGGCGGCAAATCGGTAATACTGTGCAAAGCCTTGGTAGCCGCCAACAAGCATGTTGGCGAACACGAACAGCCAAAAGCTGTGCAGCCAAATTGCATAGGCTGCGGTCAGGCCCGCCAAGCATCCAAGCGTGGTGCCCAGCAAAAAGCCAGCCTTGCGGCCGAACCGTTGCATCAGCATTGAGGCGGGAATCATAATGGCCGCTGCGGCCACCATCATCATGGCAATCGGTAAGGTGGCAAGGCTCTTGTCACTGGCAAGTTGTAGCCCGGCCAAGCCCGAGAGCATCATCACCATCACCGATGCGGTTTGAAAAAGGGCCTGCGTGCTGGCGAGCAACAGGACATTGCGCTTTTCTGCGGAGGTCGGATTCATCGCCGGCCCCTCAAAACACAAACACTTTGTCTGCCCACTCCGACCAGTCGGCCAGCTCTTCGAGGGTGCCCCGGTGCGCGCCCTCCATCAGTTCATCACCCTTCATACCTCGCGCATCCATGCAAGTGCCGCACACTCCCACAGCATCGACCGCAGCGCGGGTTACGCGGCCCAGCATCACCTGCACGTTGTAGAAGCCTTCCGGCACCTTCTGCCCTCCCTTGGCCGCGATGGCAGCATCGCCCATCAGGAAAACGCGCACCTGATTGCCTTCGCGCTTGGCCAAGGCACCGGCTAGGCGCAAGCCGTTGTAGGTGCGCTCGTCGCCATAGGGAGCACCATTGAGGATGAACAAGTTTTTCATGGTTAAATTCTTTTTATCTAACATTCTAAAGATTGTTAGAATGTAGCACATAACACCCAATCCTTGTCAATTCATTGACGCCAATCACACCTACGGACACCCTGTCGCCATGAGCACAAATCGAGAACTAAAGGATGCCCTGTACGAACAGGTCGCACGCATCGCCAAGGCCGCAGCCAGCCCGAAGCGCTTGGAGCTGATTGAGTTGCTTTGTCAGGCTCCGAAGCCGGTGGACTTACTCGCCCGCGAGGTGGGTATCAGCGTAAAACTAACCAGCGCCCACCTCAAGGAGCTGCGCTCGGCACGACTGGTGGATACCGAGCGGCAGGGTAAGCACATCATCTACCGCATCGCCAGCCCTGAGGTGCCGCGTTTTTGGGTGCTGCTGCGTACCTTGGCTGAAGATCGCTTATTCGAGCTGCAAGACGCCTTGCGTCAGCTCACTTCTTCGAATGGGGAATGGCGCGGTGAGGATCGGGCCGAGCTGCTGCGCAAAGCGCGAGAAGGTGAGGTCGTCGTGATTGACGTGCGACCCCCTAACGAGTTCGAGCAAGCTCATCTGCCTTTCGCCCGCTCGATGCCACTGGCAGAGCTACGCGCCCGCGTCGCCGAGCTGCCTAAGGACAAGCCCATCGTGGCCTATTGCCGTGGGCCGTACTGCCTCATGTCAGCAGATGCCGTGCGTCTGCTGCAAGAACAGGGCTATACCGCTTTGCAATTACGGGAGGGGGTTGCTGAGTGGGCGCAGATGCAAGGCGCAGCTTCTAACACTTAGCGTACTTAGCGTACTTTAAATTCCGTTTTCTGAGACGACCCCGGCATGGCAAACCGGTAAACGACACGCTGTTGCAATACCTGTCACCGCTGGGGTGGGAGCACATCAATCTGACCGGCGATTACCTCTGGCGCAGCAGCGCCAAGATCGGCGCGGGCAAGTTCAGGCCGTTGCGACCGCTACCACCGGCTTAACGTGCTTTATTTTCCGTTTTCTGAGATGACCCCTGGTTAGCCCTGTGGCCCATTTTTCTCAGCCCCCGTCATTCTTCGGCTACAAGAGTTCGTCGTCGTGTTCGCCAATGAACGGTGCGGGGCTTGGGCGATCGGTCACCGTCCGGCTGAACCTCGGTGCCGGTGAAGGTTGAAGCACACCGTCCCGCTCAAAGAAAGTGCCGCGCGCGCTGTTGTGTGGGTGGCGTGCTGCCTCTTCCAGTGTCAGCACCGGTGCAAAGCACACGTCGGTCCCCTCCAGCAACGCACACCAGTGCGCGCTCGGCTGGGCGCGGAAGATGTCGGTGATCTGGCGTTTGAGCGTCGGCCAGACTGCCGGATCGCGTTGCCGTTGAAACTCGGGATCGCTGATGCCGAGCTTCTCCAGCAGCAGCACATAGAACTGGGGCTCCAGTGATGCGATCGAGATCCATTTCCCGTCAGCGCACTCGTAGGTGTCGTAGAAATGCGATCCACCGTCCAACAGGTTGGCCTGCCGCTCGTTCTTCCACATTCCCAGCGCTTTGAGGTCGCAGACGATGGAGGTCAGCAGCGCCGCGCCGTCGGTGATCGCGGCATCGACCACTTGGCCATGGCCGGAGGTGCGCGCTTCGAGCAAAGCGCAAACGATGCCGAAGGCGAGCATCATGCCGCCGCCACCCAGGTCGCCGACCATCGCCGGCGGCGCTACCGGTCCGCCTTTCGAGCGGCCGATCAGGCTAAGCGCGCCCGACAGCGCGATGTAGTTGATGTCATGCCCGGCGGCCTGCGCGAGCGGGCCGTCCTGGCCCCAGCCGGTCATGCGCCCGTAGACGAGTCGTGGGTGGCGTGCCAGCAGCACGTCCGGGCCCAAACCCAGCCGCTCCATCACGCCCGGGCGGAAACCCTCGATGATCGCGTCGGCCCCGTCGACCAGTGCCAGGACTCGCTGCACGTCCTCGGGCGACTTCAGGTCGACCGCCATCGAACGCCGACCGCGGTGCAGCACGCTGCGCCGGCCACTGGCCAGGAAGGCACCATCCCCGCGGTCTTTGCCCTTGTCGGCCTTGCGATCCAGGCGGATCACGTCGGCGCCCATGTCGGACAGCATCATCGCGCAGAACGGTCCGGGGCCGATGCCGCCGAACTCGATCACTTTCAACCCTTGCAAGGGACCACTCATTTGTCGTTACTCCTGAAACCGAATTAAAACCACAAGCCAGCCGTCTGTTATCCCAGCCAGCGCTTGCGCCGCTTGTAGTGCTTGACCTCGCGAAAGCTCTTGCGCACCCCCTCGCGGTCCAGGCCGAGATAGAACTCGCGCACATCCTCGTTGTCGCGCAGTTCCTGGGCCTGCCCCTCCAGCACGATGCGGCCGCTCTCCATAACATAGCCATAGTCGGCGATCTCCAGGGCTACGCGCGTGTTCTGCTCGACGATGAGCAGCGACAGTCCCTGCTCACGCAAGTGGTGCAGCACGGCGAAGACTTCCTCAATCATGCGCGGCGCCAGTCCGAGTGACGGCTCGTCGATCAGCATGAGTTTCGGCTCGGCCATGATCGCGCGTCCGATCACCAACATCTGCTGCTCGCCGCCCGACAGATAGCCGGCAGTGCGTTTTCGCAGTTCGGCCAGGCGCGGAATCGCTTCGTACACGCTGTTCATCGCCCGGCGCATCGCCTGCGCCGATGGAAACATGTGGCCGCCGATGATGAGGTTTTGCTCGACCGTCATGTGCTGCAGCACGCGCCGGCCTTCCATCACATGGACCAGACCGCTGCGCACCACGGTCGCCGGGTCGTGCCCCTGAATCGGCCGGCCGTCGAAGGTGATCGCCCCTCCCGAGACGCGGCCGTCTTCCGAGTCAATGACGCCGGAGATGGCCTTGAGGGTGGTGCTCTTGCCTGCGCCGTTGGCGCCCAGCAGCGCCACGCATCCGCCTTCGGGGACCTGCATCGACACGCCCTTGAGCGCCAGGATCACCTCGGCATACAACACCTCGACGTTGGACAGCGTCAGCACCGCCGGATTGGCGGTCGCATGGGGCGCGGTACGTTGATCCGGTGCCGCAGCAAGGGCTGAACTCACCATTTAGGCACCGTTGGCACGGTCACATCGCCCGCCGCCCGAACCACCTTGCCGTCCTTCATGGTCGCGATGTTGACCTTGGCGGTGCCGGTGGGGAAGGGGGCGTCGTTGCTGAAGTCCACGCCTGGCAGTATGCCCATCAGGTCGTTGCTGGTGAACTGGCTGTTCATCAAGGTCTCGCGCACGGCTTCGCCGGTGACTTTGCCGGGGCCCTTGGCCTTGATGGTGGCCTCAATCGCGCGCACGGCCACGATGCTTTGGCCCAGGCCCATGATGGTCATTGCATTCCAGCCCGATTTCAGGCCATGCTTTTCCTGCAACATGCTGTAGAACTTGCGTGCGGTCGAGTCGTCTTCGCTGGCATCGGCGATGGCACCCACCTCGAAATCACCGGCAAAGCCGTTCGGGTCGCCAAGTGCCTTGGATGATCCCACCACCCCGTTGTGCAGCGAGAGCATGATCGGGACGTTTTTGCCCAGCGCCTGCAAGGCCCGTTTAGTGGCCACAGCCTGGGCGGTGTTGGTCTGGATCACGATCACGTCGGTGCCGGCGTTGACCAGGCGGCGCACCGCCAGGGTCAGGTCGGCAGGTTGCACTTCGGTCCAGATCGCCTCGACGAAGGTGGCCTTGTCAGGGTTGGCCTTGGTGTAGCTTTGCAGGCCCTTGGCCATGTCGGCGTAGGCGGGCGTGGCTTCGGAGGTGATGATCGCCACCTTGACCGGGCGCTTGCCCTGGAGTTTGGTGGTGCGGAACCATTCCAGGAATCCGGCCGCCTCATGGGCGTAGGTGGGGCGCAGGTTCAGGGCCCATTGGTTGGGTTTCCAGCCGAAGCCGTAGGTGGCGGTGGCCATGAGCATGGGGATTTTGTCTTCCGGCAGGCGCTGCTGCAGCGCGGCGGCATCCGGGCCGCCGAGGCCGAGCAGGAGCGCGGGTTTGACTTCGGCCTTGATGCCGGGCCACAGGCTGGCGGTTTGCGCCACGTCGTAGCGCGTGTCGAAGGTTTTGACGACGATCTGCACGTTGAGCTTGCTGCCGACTTCCTTGTTCCACCACTCGATCACGGCGAGTCGCCCGCCCTGCATCTGGGGCATGACGTTGGCGTAGGGACCGGCGTAGTCGGCAAAGGCGGCGATGTTGATCGTCGTCGTCTGTGCATAGGCTGTCGCGTTTAGCAGCAGGCCGGTTGCCAGAGCGGCTGTGAGTTTGAGAAAGGTATTGCGTTGCATGCTTGTCTCCGGGTAGTGGTGGTGATGAAGGGAAAAGGGACAGGGGGATTGCGACTCGCTGTGCTGGGCGAGCTCAGTGGTGAAACGGCCAGAGCCGGTAGTTGGTTTTCAGGATGTTCCAGCGGTGCATCAGGCCTTTCGGTTCAAGCAGCAGGAACAGCGTGATGATCAGGCCGAGAAACACATTCATGCTGGCGAAGATCAGGTCGCTGCTCAGGCTGGGGATGCGCTCGACCAGGTCGGGGCCCAGACTGGTGATGACCTCCTGCACGCCACGGATGAGCACGGTGCCTATCAGTGCCCCGACGATCGAGCCGAGCCCGCCGACGATCATCATGGCAATGAACCAGATCGAGTTGAACAGCGTGAACTGATCGACCGAGACGAAGCGGACCTGGTAGGCCCACAGGGCACCGCCGATGCCAGCGTAAAAAGCGCCGAGCACAAAGGCACGCGACTTGGCGCCGGCCACGTCGATGCCCATCATGCCGGCGGCCACATCGTCGTCGCGCACGGCGACGAAGGCGCGCCCGTGGCGACTGCGCAGGATGCCGAAAGCGCCGAATACCATCACCATGGTGACGACAAGAAACAGGTAGTACAGCGAGCGGTCGGTGTTGAACAAAAATGTGCCCAGCCGGGCCGGCTCCAGGCTGAAGCCATTGACGCCGCCGAGCCAGGCTGAGGGCAGATTCAGCACAACGAAGTGGAAGATGAACTGAGCCGCGATGGTGGTCAGTGCGAGGTAGAAACCCTTGATGCGTTTCGCTGTCAGGCCGAACAGCCAGCCGGCCAGCGCCGCCACCAGGCCGGCCACCGGCACCGCCACCCAGAACGGCAGCCCGGCCTTGACCTCGACCACACTGGCGGCGTAGGCGCCGACCCCCATGAAGGCGGCTTGGCCCAGGTTAATCTGCCCGGCGTAGCCGGTGGTGATCTGCAGGCCGACCACCACGATGGACGTGACCAGCATCAGGTTGGCTACCGCGACCAGACGCGCCGAGGCGAACCAGGGGTAGAGCAACAAAATGCCGATGAACAAGGCCAGTGTGACCCACTGGGCGCGCGTGCGGATCAGCGCGCGGTCACGCGCATAACTGGTGGAAAAAATGCCGGAGGGATCCATGGGTCAGACTCTTTCAATGCGTTTCCAGCCGAACATGCCGGTCGGACGGACCACCAGCACCACCAGCATGAAGATATAGGGGACGACGGCGGCGGCGTTGCCGCCGATCAGCGGGTCGATGTAGGCGGCGGTCAGTCCCTGCACGACCCCGACGATGATGCCCGCCAGCAGCAGGCCGCCGATGGATTCGAGCCCGGCCAGCAGCGCCACCGGCAGGGCGGCGAAGCCGATTTCGGAGGACAGGAAGGTCAGCGACTTGCCGCTCAGGTAGACCATCGAGGTGATAACCGACAGCACGCCGCCCAGCGCCCAGGCGAAGGCGATGGAGCGACGCACGCTGATGCCCATGGCCAGCGCGATCTGGTGGTCCTCGGCCACCGCCGACATCGCCAGCCCGGTGCGGCTGCGGTTGAAGAACCAGTGCAGCGCCACCGCTGCCAGCACCGCGATGACACCGCCGAAGGCGAGCGAGCGCGGGATGATCATCTCGCCCAGGATGATGGGCGTGAGGGGAAAGATGGCGGGGAACTGGCGCTCCTGCGGACCCCAGATCACCAGCACCAGGCCGCGCATCAGGATCAGCAGCCCGATCGTGACCATGATCATCGAGAATACCGATTCGCCGATCAGGCGCCTGAATAGCAGGCGTTCAATCGCCAGCCCGATCAGCACCGAAATGCCCAGTGCAACGGCGATGCCCAGCGCCGGATGCATGCCGCGCGACTGGATCGCCCACCACAGCAGGAAGGCGCCCAGCACGATCATCTCGCCGATCGCCATGTTGAAGACCTTGCTGGCGCGGTAGATGACGACAAAGCCCATGGCCACCAGCGAATACAGCAGGCCGAGCAGCGCGCCGTTGATGGTGTAGTTGATGAATTCGATGATCATGGGGTGTGTGTTCCTTCAATGTCGGTGGCCACCACGTTTGCGTGCAACACGCCCTGGCGGCCATCCTGGTAGGTCACGGCGATGTCGCAGGCAATGTCGGCGGCGCCCGCATACAGGCCGTCTATCAGTGCCCGGTAGCGCACTTCAAGAAATTCCCGGCGCAGCTTGCGTGTGCGGGTGAGTTCGCCTTCGTCGGGGTCGAGTTCCTTCGGGAAATTGGCGAAGCGCACCACCCGCGAGCTTTCGGGCAGCAACTGGTTGATGCGCCGGATTTCGCCCTGCACCAGTTGCCGCACCTCGGGCCGCTGCGACAGGTCGGTGAAGGTGGAGAACGCGATGCGCCGCTCCTCGGCCCAGCGGCTGGTCACCGCCATGTCGATGTTGATCAGCGCGCCAACCCAGGGCCGGGTGGCGTCGCCCAGCACCATCACGTCCTTGATGAAGGGCGAGAAGCGCAACCGCGTCTCGATGAACTGCGGGGGATACGGGTGACCGCTGGCGAGTTTGACCAGGTGTTCCACGCGGTCGAGGTACACGAGTTCGCCGCGCCCGGTCTTGCGCACGGCGTCACCGCTGACGTACCAGCCGTCGCGCTGGATGGTGGCGGTCTTGTCGGGCTTGCCCCAGTAGCCGAGAAAGCCGGTGCCGCCGCGCAGCAGCAGCTCGCCGTTGTCCTCGATGCGCGATTCCAGCGGCGCGCCGAAGGCCGGGTCCACATCCAGCAGCGGGCCTACGGTTTCGAGGTCGTAGCGCTCGCCGCGGTGGCCGGCAATCAGGCCGAATTCCGAGCAGCCATAGATGTTGCGCAAGGGCACGCCCATGGCGTGGAACAGGCGGAACACGTCGGGTGCCATGGCGGTGCCGCCTGAAACCACGACATCGCTGCGAATAAAGCCAAACTGATCGCGCACCGGGTGCAGGGCCAGCGCTTCGGCCAGCGGCAGCAGCAGGCGCGACAGCCAAGGTGCCGTCCGCCCTTCGAGCCGCGCCACATGTACGTCGTGGCCGATGCGTATGCCCCAGCGGTAGATGCCGCGCGCCATCCAGCTCGCGGCGAGCATGCGCGCCTCGATGGTGGCGGCGATGTTCTCCCACTGGCGCGGGCCGAACAGCACGATGTGTGGCGCGAGTTCGCGCAGGTTGGGCAAGACCTGGTCGGGACCTTCGGGGAAGTTGATGACCAGCGGCAAGGTCAGTCCGAGGGTCACGCCCAGCAGTTGCTCGGTGATCCAGGCCAGCGGGGTGTAGGACATGTATTCCATGCCGGCTTGCAACGGCAGCGAGCTCCTCATGCGCAACGCGTTGTCCATCAACCAGCGGTGACTGATCATCACGCCCTTGGGCTTGCTGGTGGTGCCGGAGGTGTAGGTCAGCAGCGCCAGATCGTCCGCCTGGCCGGCGGTGACTTCGCGTTCGAAGCGCTGCGGGTGCCGCTCGTGCTGGCGCCGCCCTTCAGCGGTCAAGGCATCGAAAGATTGCAGCAGCGGATGCCGGTACGACCACATGCCCGAGTTGTCCCAGTAGGCGATGCCCCGGATGTCGGGCAGCCGCTCCAGCAGCGCGAGCGCCTTGTCGACCTGCTCCTGATCCTGCGCGAAGATGAAACGGGCCTTTGAATCCTCGCACAGGTAATGCAGTTCGTCGACGGTGGCGTCAGGGTAGACCGACACGGTTTTGGCGCCCAGTGACTGGGCCGCGAACAGCGCCCAGTAATGCTCGGGTTCGTTCTCGCCGATCACGATCGCGGTTTCGCCGCGCTGCAGGCCCTGCGCCGCCGCGCCAAGCGCAATGTTGCGCGTGCGATCAAACACGTCGGCCCATGTATAGCAGCGCCACACGCCTTTGCGCTTGACGCGTTGCGCCAGCCGCTTCGGATGTTCCTGGGCATGGGCGAGCAACTTCTGTGGCAGGGTCGGTACGGATACCGGGGTGGGGTGGGTCGCGTTCATGCCGCAGCTCCCAGGTAGGCCTGGATCACGGCCGGATCGGCTTGCACCTGCGCCGGCGTGCCGTCGGCGATTTTGCGGCCGAAGTCGAGCACCGCCACGCGGTCAGCCAGATCCATTACTACCCCCATGTCGTGCTCCACCAGCACCACCGGGATGCGCTTGGCCTCGCGCACGTCGATGATGAAGCGGGCCAGGTCTTCTTTTTCTTCGGTGTTCATACCGGCCATCGGTTCATCCATTAGCAGCACCTTGGGTTCCATCGCCAAGGCCCGGCCCAGGTCCACGCGCTTGCGCAGGCCGTAGCCGAGCGCGCCCACCGGCTGGTGGCGGATGTTTTCAATTTCAAGGAAGTCGATGATGTCCTCGACTGCTTCCCGGTGCACAGACTCTTCACGCTGGGTCCAGGGAAAGTAGAGAAATGCCTGCGCCAGGCTCGATCGCATCAGGCTGTAGCGGCCCACCAGGATGTTGTCGATCACGCTCATGTTGGAGAATAAATGGGTGCCCTGAAAAGTGCGCACCACGCCGTCGCGCGCGATCTCGTGCACCGCGCGGCCTTTGATGTCTTGACCGCGGTAGTGCACGCAGCCCTGTTGTGGCTGGTAAAAGCCGCTCAGCACGTTCATCAACGAGCTTTTGCCCGCACCGTTGGGGCCGATGATGGCCAGCAGTTCGTTGTCATGCACTTCGATGGCAACATCGGCCAAAGCAGTGACACCACCAAAGCGCAAGGTGATGTCCCGCGCTTGCAGTACCGAAGCCTGGCTGTCCTGGCTAATGGAGGAGTTGGAGCTCATAGGTTCAGGAGAAGGCGTTTATGCCTGTCAGGGCGCGGCCAATGATGAGTTTCTGGATTTCGGTGGTGCCATCGGGGATCGGCATCATGCGGGCGTTTCTGAATAACAATTCAACCCCGAAGTCCTTGGTGATACCGTTGCCGCCGTGAATCTGCACTGCTTTCGACGTCACGTTGACCGCCATCTCGGTCGCGTACCACTTGGCCATGGCACTTTGCACCTCGCTGCGCACGCCGTGGTCGATTAGGTTGAAGGCGCGGTAGACCAGCAATCGCGCGGCGTCGAGTTCGGTGGCCGCCTCGGCCAGCATGCCCTGGATCAATTGATGACCGCCAATCGGCTTGCCATGCTGGCGGCGTTCCTTCGAGTAGGCCACCGCCTTGTCGAGTGCGGCCTGGGCGATGCCGATCGAAGTCATGCCGACCATGGGACGCGCCTTCTCGAACAGCACCATGGTGTTCTTCAGGCCGGTGCCGGGTTCAATCATCATGTTTTCGGCCGGTACACGCGCGCCGTCGAAGAACAGTTGTGCGGTCGAAGTGCTGTTGAGCCCCAGCTTGTCGATGTTGCGGCTTTCGTAGCCGTGTTCGGCGCGATCCACCAGGATCATCGAGATGGCGCCCGAGCCTTCGCTCGAGGTGCGAACGATGACCATGCAGAAGTCGGAATAGTGGCCGTTGGAGATCCAGGTTTTTTCACCGGTTACGATGTAGTGGTCGCCGTCGCGTTTGGCGCGGCAGGTCACCTCGGCCACGTTGGAGCCGACGCCGGGCTCACTGATGCCGCTGCAGGCAATAATTTCGGCGCGTACCATGCGTGGCAAATACTTCTCGCGCATGGCTACGTTCGGGCAGACCTCCAGCGAATAGGCGCCGAGCTGCTGAATCAGCAGCGAGATTGCCACGTCGCCGGAGATGCGCGCGAGCTGCTCATACATCAGTGCATAGGTGAGCCAGGGCATGCCCAGGCCGCCATGTTCCTCGGCAATGATGCCGTTGCCGCCCATGCCGTAGGGCAGCATCTTCTGGAAGATCTCGAGCATCAACTCTTTTTCAATCAGCTTGTCGGGCTGGTAGCGTTCGACAATCGGGCGCAGTTCGGTTTCTAGGAAGCGAGTGAAGCCTTCCACGGCCATGCGCTGTTCTTCGGTGGGGAGGAAATTCATGGTGTTGGTCTCGGTGTGTTGTCGGTCTCGTTCAGCGCGCGCTCATGCGTGCGCCGGCATCAATGTGCAAACAGGTAGCGTTGATATAGGGGTTCTCGACGATGGATCGCACCAGGTGGGCCAGCTCGCTGGCTTGACCCATGCGGCGCGGGAACAGAATCATCCTGTCAACGATGGCCTGCGCGACTTTCTTTGGCAGGCCCGCGACCATCGGCGTTTCGAACAAGCCCGGTGCAACCGCCACGCAGCGGATGCCCAGATCGGCCAGGTCGCGTGCCACCGGCAGCGTGAGGCCGATCACCCCGGCCTTGCTGGCGGCGTAGGCCGCCTGTCCCATCTGGCCGTCCTGTGCGGCACCGGACGACAGGTTGATGATGACGCCGCGCTCATCGCCCTCAGGCTCATTGCGCGCCATCGCCACGGCGGCCAGGCGCAGCACGTTGAACGTGCCGGTCAGGTTGACGGCAATCACCTTGTCCCACAGTGCCAGGGGAAAGGGTTTTCCGTCGGAAACGGTCTTGGCTGCGTCGGGTACGCCAGCGCAGTTGATGCAAATGTGAATGGCACCAAAGCGGGCCAAGGTTGCGTCGATGCCCGCCTGCACCTGTGACTCGCTGGTGACATCTACCTGCTCGAACATGGCGGCAGAACCCAGCTCGGTGATTGCCTGCACACCACGCTCGCTGTCGCGGTCGAACAATGACACCCGTGCGCCGCCTGCGGCGAGCGCATCAGCCACCGCGCGCCCCAAGCCTGAAGCACCACCTGTGACGATGGCCACCTTGTCATGCAAATTCATCTTTTTCCCTTCAACGACCGAGGATGGTGATCGCGGCCACTGCTTCCTCCAGGCCGAACAGCCCGCCACCGTTCTCGGCGATGGCGAGTCGTGCGCGCTGAACCTGGCGGGCTCCCGCTTCTCCACGCAGTTGCGTGACCAGTTCGTGCAACTGGCCCAGTCCGGTGGCGCCGATCGGGTGCCCTTTGGATTCCAGTCCGCCCGAGGTATTGATGGGAATACGGCCGCCAATGCTCGTACCGCCACTTTCTGCAAGTCGCCCACCTTCGCCGAAATTGCAGAAACCAAGGTTCTCGCTCTGCACGATTTCGCCGATGGCGGTGGCATCGTGCACCTCGGCCAGCGAGATGTCCTGCGGGCCGATGCCGGCGAGTTCGTAGGCGCGTCTGGACGCCTTGACGGTGATGTGCTGGGCCACGTCTTCCGGTCGGCGGTTGGTGCCGGTGGTCACCACCGAGGCGAGCACTTTGATGGCGCGCCGACGGTCGGTCAGACGGGCCAGCGCCGCCTCCGAGCAGACAATGGCTGCGGCTGCGCCATCGCTGATGGGCGCGCACATGGGTAGCGTCAGAGGATAGGTGATCGGTGGCGCGGCCAGTACCTCTTCGATGGTGTAGGCATTGCGGTATTGCGCCAGCGGGTTGTGCACCGAATGGCCGTGGTTCTTGGCCGAAACGGCGGCAATTTGTCGCTGCGTGGTGCCGAACTCGCGCATGTGAAAGCGACCAAAGGCGGCGTAGATGTCCATGAACAGGCTGTAGGGCGCTTTCGACGTGGAGCCATCGGGCGGCTCGATACCGTGCCCCATTTGCAGCAGTCTACGCTTGTTCTCCTCGACCATGGCCACGTCCCAGGCACCATCGAAGACGCTGAACATTTTGGCTTTGTCGGCGCAAAACATTTTCTCGGCACCAATGGCCAGCGCGATCTCGCCTGCCCCCGAGCGCACGTACTGCACCGCCAAGTTGAAGGCCGAGCTGGCACTGGCGCAGGCGTTTTCGATGTTGAAGATCGGGATGAATTCGAAGCCCATCGTGCGCAACGCAATCTGGCCGCGGATCATGGTCTGGCCTTCGAGCGCGCCCTGGGTGGCGTTGGAGAAATACGCCGACTGGATGTCGCTGACGGACAGTCCGGCATCGGCCAGGGCGGCGTTCACGGCAGCGGCGGTCAGTTGCTTGATATCGCGGTCAAGAAACTTGCCGGTCGGCGTCATGCCGACGCCGGCAATGTAAACGGCGGCTTGCGGGCTGGTCATGGTAATGCGTCCATTCAGAAGGAGTGGGGTGAAATCAGTAGCCCTTGAAATCGGGCGTACGCTTGCCGACGAAAGCCGCGAGGCCCTCTTGTATGTCGTGCGAATGGCGGTGCGCGTCGAGCACCAGCCGCTCCAGCCGCAGTGCCGAAGCCTGTGGCTGCTCAAGACCGTCCGCCACGGCCTGTTTCATGCGGCGCAGCACCAGCGGGCTCTTGCTGGCGATGCGCAAGGCGAGTTTTTCGACCTCGGACACCAGCTCGGCATCGGGCACCACGCGGTTCACCAGGCCCAGCGGAACCAGTTCGCGTGCGGGCAGGGTGTCGCCGGTGAACAGCAGGTATTTGGCGGCGGTGGCACCGATGCGCCGTGGCAGGATCGCCGCGCCGCCAGCGCCCGGAAACACGCCGAAATTGGCATGCGCGTCGCCGATGCGGGCGCTGTCGGCGGCGATGATCAGGTCGCAGGCCATGGCCAGCTCCAGCCCGCCGGCCATCGTCAGTCCGTTCAGCGCCGCAATGGTGGGCTTGGGACACGCGCGCAGACTATCCATCATGCCGCCGACGAGATCGAGAAACTCGCCCATCGGGTCGCTTGGGCCGGGTTCGCCAGTGCTGCTCTCGAACACGCCCTTGAGGTCGGCGCCGGCACAGAAGGCGCGGCCAGCGCCGGTCAGCACGATGACCCGGATGGCCGGGTCACGCTCGCAACGCTCGGTCGCATCGCGCAATTCGGCGCACATCGTCTCCGACAGGGCATTCATCGCATCGGGCCGGTTCAGCGTGATCCACGCCACGGCGCCGCGCTGATCGAAGTGAATGGCTGAGAAGGGCTGCATCGTCATGTATCCCGGGCATCAGCCGCGCAGCAACTCTTCGGCGATGATCATCTTGCGCACCTCCGACGTACCCGCGCCGATCTCCAGGATCTTGATGCAGCGGAACAGGCGGTTGATCTCGGACTCCCAGATGTAGCCGCTGCCACCGTGCACTTGCACCGCCTTGTTGAGCACGCGGTTGCAGGCCTCGCCCGCATACAGGATGGAGGCGGCGGTCAGCTTGTGGGCATCGCCGCGGCCACCGCCGCCTATTTCCAGGTCATTGACCTCGGCCAGCGTGCGCCAGACCAGGGTCTTCATGGCCTCGATCTCGGTGTACATCTCGGCCAGCATGGCCTGCACCATCTGGAAGCTGCCAATCGGCTTGCCGAACTGCACGCGCGTCCTGGCGTACTCGACGCTCAATTCGAGCGCACGTTCGCAGATGCCCACGCACAAGCCGGCCACCAGGGCGCGTTCCAGATCAAGCCCGCTCATGACGATCTTGACGCCTTCGTTTTCCTTGCCCACCAGGTTGGCCACCGGCACGCGGCAGTCGTCGAACACCAGCTCGCCGGTCTGGCTGCCGCGAAAGCCCATCTTGATCAGTTTTTGGGCCACTTTGAAGCCGGGAAAATCCTTCTCGACGATGAAGGCCGAGATGCCCTTGGCACCCAACTCCGGCGCGGTCTTGGCGTAAACCAGCAGCACGTCGGCGACCGGGCCGTTGGTGATGTAGATCTTGGTGCCGTTGAGGATGTAGTGGTCGCCCTCGCGGCGCGCGCTGGTGCGCATGGCGCCCAGGGCGTCGGAGCCGGCGCCGGGTTCGGTCAGGCCGAGCGCGCCGATTTTTGTGCCGTTGCACAGGCCGGGCAGGTACTGGCGGCGCTGCGCCTCGTTGGCGTTGCGGAAGATGTTGTTGACGCACAGGTTATCGTGCGCCGCCCAGGACAAGGCGATGGCGGGGTTCCAGCGCGCAAAGGCCTGGCAGATCAGGCCCGAGCTGAACAGGTCCATGCCCGCGCCACCATGCTCGGCAGGCACGGTGGCCCCCATGAAGCCGGCCGTGCCGATTTTTTGGAAAATATCCGGCGGCCACCATTCCTCGTCGTCCATGCGGCGCGCGAGTGGCACGAATTCCTTGCGCGCGAACTTGTCGGCGGCTTCGAGCACGGCGCGGTCGTCGGCGGAGAGAGCAAAACTGCGAGGGGCGGCCATGTTGGGATGCCAATCAGTGTTTGGGTTGTGGGTCAATGAGCCACGGCGCGCACCAGAGCGAGCCTGCGCGGACGAGACCTCCTTTGGGTTGATGCGAATTTAATGGGGTATTGTAAAACTGTCAAGCGTTTGGTAGGATACGTCGCTGACACTCACTCGGAGTGCCAGAACGGGAGGCGGTGTACATGGGAGACGGAATCGGTGCATATTCATTGACGGTGGCCGACCTGTTACGCAAGCAGGTGGCCGTCCGTGCCGAATCGATGGCTGTCGAGGATGAACGGGGTGCGCTGAGCTACCAAGCGCTTGATCAGCGCGTGAATCGATTGGCCCATGTACTGGTTCAGCATGGCGTTGCGATGGGTGACCGTGTGGCACTGCTGTCGGAGAATCGCCGCGAATACCTCGAAACCCAGTTGGCAGCTGCCAAGCTGGGCGCCATCGTGGCCTGCCTGAACTGGCGCCTGGCCGATGCTGAAATGACGCATTGCGTGCGCCTGGTTTCGCCGCGCGTTGTGCTTGTGTCGGCGCGCCATGCGCCGATGCTCGCGCGCATCGATCATGGCGTGCCCCAAGTGATCGACATCGACGCGCGCTACGAGGAATTGTTGGCTACGGCGCCTGAGAGCGACCCGCAGATCGATGTCGATCCCGCACAGGGTCTGGTTATTCTCTACACGAGCGGCACCACCGGCGTTCCCAAGGGGGCGGTGATCAGCCACCGCGCGATGGTTGCGCGCGCGATGTGTTTTTCCGCTGAATTCGGCATTGGTGCCGACCGCAACTTTCTGGCTTGGTCGCCGCTGTTCCACATGGCAGCCACCGACTTTAGCCTCGCTACCCTGATGTTGGGTGGCAAGGTGGTGATTCACGACGGGTTCGATGCTGACGGTCTGTGCGCGGTACTTGAGCGCGAACCGATCAGCTGGCTGGTGGCGATGCCAGGCATGATAGAGCCGCTAATCGATGGTCTGAAGCGCAACCGGCCGCGCATCCGCAGTGTTCGCATGGTCGGTGCGATGGCCGATCTGGTACCGCTGCAGCAGATCGCCGAACTCACGCGCCTGATTGGCGCTCCCTACCTTAACAGCTTCGGCGCGACGGAGACGGGCTTGGCGCCGGCTTCCGGAGTTCTGCTGGCGCAAGGCGTCGTGCCCGAAAGTCTGGCTAAGCGCGAGTCGGGTTTTTGCCGCATCCGCCTCGTCGATGCCGATGACCGCGACGTGCCTGTCGGCGTGCCTGGTGAACTGGCGATCCGTGGACCGACGCTGTTCTCGGGCTACTGGGATGCTCCCGAGGTCAATGCGATCGACTTTCGCGGCGGCTGGTTCCACATGGGCGACCTGTTCGTTCGGCAGGCTGACGGCTCGCTAAATTTCGTCGACCGTGCGAAGTACCTGATCAAGTCGGGGGGCGAGAACATCTATCCTGCGGAGATCGAGCGCGTACTGCTCGCGCATGAGACGGTGCTCGACGCCGCCGTGGTACGACGAAGTGACGCGCACTGGGGAGAAGTGCCCTTGGCCTTCGTCGCGCTCAAGCCCGGAGCCGCCGCAGACGCGCAGGCTCTGATGCAGTGGTGCCGCGCGCAGCTGGCCGGCTACAAGGTTCCCAAGGACATTCGGTTTGTCGATGCCGCCGCGTTCCCGCGCAGCAGCACGGGCAAGATACAGCGTCATGAGATCGAGCGCCAATGGGTAGCCACATGATCGGAACAGGACAGTTGTGCCGCATTCACCCGTGACACCTATCAGGTCATGCCGCTCGCGGCGCGACCATTCATCAGCGTCAGACGACGCTTCAACCTGAGGAGTTAGAGTTATGAGTCGTAAAGTCATCGTTGCCGGTGTGGGCATGGTTCCGTTCACCAAACCGGGCGCCAGTGAGCCCTATCACGTGATGGGAGAGAAGGCCGTGCGCCAAGCCCTGGCCGATGCGCGCCTCGAGTACCCCATGATCCAGCAAGCCTATGTTGGCTATGTGTATGGCGATTCCACCTGCGGCCAGCGGGCGCTCTACCCGGTGGGCATGAGCGGCATACCAATCGTCAACGTCAACAACAACTGCTCCACCGGTTCGACGGCGCTGTTTCTGGCGCGCCAGGCGGTCGAAAGCGGTGCCGCCGAGTGCGTGCTGGCCCTGGGCTTCGAGCAGATGGCCGCCGGTGCCATCAAGGCCCAGTTCGAGGACAGGCCGACGCCCTTCGAGGAATTCGACCGGGCCGCCGCCGACATCGTCGGTCACCCGGAAATCCCGCTGGCCATCCGCTACTTCGGCGGTGCCGGCAAGGCGCACATGGACAAGTACGGCACCAAACTGGAGACCTTTGCTAGCATTCGCGCCAAGGCCAGCCGCCATGCGGTGAACAACCCGCTGGCGCTGTTCCGCAAGGAGGTCTCGGTTGATGACGTGATGAACGCACCCGTGCTGTGGGAGGGTGTGATGACCCGCCTGATGGCTTGTCCGCCGACCTGCGGCGCCGCTGCTGCGGTGATCTGCTCCGAAGCCTTCGCCAAAAAGCACGGGCTCGATACGCGCGTTTCGATTGCTGCCCAGGCGATGACGACCGATTTCCCCAGCACTTTCGAATCCAAAGACATGATGCGCGTGGTCGGCTTCGACATGGCGCGCGAGGCGGCGCAGCAGGTGTACAAGCAGGCCGGTATCGGTCCGCAGGACGTGAACGTGGTCGAGCTGCACGATTGCTTCGCGCAGAACGAACTGATCACCTACGAGGCGCTGGGCCTGTGTCCGGAGGGCGGTGCCGAGAAGTTCGTGCTGGACGGTGACAACACCTACGGCGGCAAGGTCGTGACCAATCCGTCTGGCGGCCTCCTGTCTAAGGGCCATCCGCTGGGTGCCACCGGCCTGGCGCAATGTTACGAGCTGACCCATCAACTGCGCGGCACGGCGGACAAACGCCAGGTCAAGGGCGCCCGTGTGGCCTTGCAGCACAACCTCGGGCTGGGCGGCGCTTGCGTCGTCACGCTTTACCAGGCCGCATGAGCACAGGCGCAGAAAACCAGGAGCTGGAGTCCCATGATTGACAAGAAATTCATCGGTTACGAGGTGCCGCCTACGCTGTGGGATGTGGAGAAGGGGCGCATCCGCTTTTTCGCCGAGGTGATCGGTGCCACCGATCCGATCCACCTCGACGCGACCGCCGCCAAGGCCGCTGGCTACCGCAACGTCGTGGCGCCGCCGACCTTCATCTTTGGCGCCGAGAGCGATTCGGGGGTGTTGATGAAGTTGCTCGACACGCTCAAGATCGACCTGCGCAAGGTCTTGCACGGCGAGCAGCGTTTCGACTACCACGCTCCGGTGTGCGCTGGCGACACGCTGCGCTTTCAGACCCGGATCTCCGACATTTACGACAAGAAGGGCGGCGCGCTCGAGTTTGTCGTCAACGACACGAAGGTCACCAATCAGCTCGGCGAGCATGTCTCCGACCTGCACTCGGTGATCGTCGTGCGCCACGCCTGAAGGAATATTCATGAACGTTCAAGTAAAAATCATTGATGTCGGTGACGACATGCCCGTGCTGGAACTGCCGCCGATCAGCCGCACCACCCTGGCCCTGTTCGCCGGTGCGTCGGGCGACCACAACCCGATCCACATCGACATCGACTTCGCCCACGGCGCGGGGATGAAGGATGTGTTCGCGCACGGCATGTTGTCGATGGCCTACCTCGGGCGCGCGCTCACCGAATGGGTGCCGCAGCGCCAGATCCTCAGCTATGGCGTGCGCTTCGCGGCCCTGACCCATCTCGGCGACCGCGTGCGCTGCAGTGGCAAGGTGGTTGAAAAGCTCGAGCATGCAGGCCGACCTTGCGTGCGCGTTCAAATCAGCGCGACGAAGGCGACAGGCGAAATCACGCTGGCCGGCGAGGCTTTGGTTGCCTTGAACTGAGACTGCCGTCTGGCGGCCCGACTTTTTATTTCTTTCCTTTTAATCACAAGCAAGGACACACATCATGAAAAAACTCGAAGGCAAAGTGGCCATCGTTTCAGGTTCGGGCCGCGGCATTGGCCGCGCGATCGCCATGAAGCTGGCCAGCGAAGGCGCCAAAGTGGTCGTCAACGACCTCGACGCAGCCCCGGCAGAGCAGACCGTGGCCGACATCAAGAAGGCCGGCGGCATTGCCGTGGCCTGCGTGGGCAGCGTCACCGCCGACGGTTTCGCTGATCGCTTCGTCAAGACCGCGATTGACAGCTTCGGCGGCCTGGACATCATCATCAACAACGCCGGCTACACCTGGGACAACGTGGTTCAGAAGATGACCGACGAGCAGTGGAACGCCATTATTGATGTGCATCTGACCGCGCCGTTCAAGATTTTGCGCGCCGCCGCGGAGTTCATCCGCGTCACCTCGCGCAAGGAAGCCGAAGCCGGGCAGGAGGTGTTCCGCAAGGTGGTCAACATCTCATCCATCGCCGGCACCGGCGGTAACGCGGGCCAGGCCAATTACTCGGCGGGCAAGGCCGGCATCATCGGCCTGACCAAGGCGCTGTCCAAGGAGTGGGGGCGCTACAAGGTCAACGTCAACGCCGTCGCTTTTGGCATGATCAAGACGCGGCTGACCGAAGCTTCGGCCGGCGGCAACGCATCGATTGATGTCGAAGGCCGCAAGATCAAGGTCGGCGTCAACCCCGATCTGCTGGAAATGATGGAGCGCACCATTCCGCTGGGTCGCGGTGGCACGCCCGAGGAGGCGGCCGGATCGGTCTACCTGCTGTGCATTCCCGAATCGAACTACGTCAGCGGCCAGACGCTGATCTGCGGCGGCGGCATCTCGATCTAAAGCGCAAGCTTCGATGAGCTTGATGACATCTACCGCCGCGCCGAACTCGCCCGAGTTCCAGCGCAACCGTGAAGCCTACGAGGCGCGCATTGTCGATCTGCATGAACGCCGCGCACGTGCCCTGATCGGCGGCCCCGAAAAGGCGCGCTTGCTGCACAAGAAGCGCAAGCAGTTGCTGCCGCGCGAGCGTCTGGCCGCCGTGCTCGACCCCGGATCGCCCTTCCTCGAGTTCGGGCAGCTTGCCGGCGACGGCCTGTACGAGGGCGTGCCACCGGGTGGCAGCATCATCACCGGCGTGGGGCTGGTGTGCGGGCGCGCCTGCATGCTGATGATCCACGATGCCACGGTCAAGGGCGGCACCTACTACGGCATCACTGCCAAAAAGCATGTGCGGGCCCAGATGTTCGCCTGGCAGCACCGGCTGCCGTGCATCACGATGGTCCAGTCGGGCGGCGCCAACCTGCCGGAGCAGGCGCATATTTTCCCCGACGACGGGCAATTCGGCTCAATCTTTTACAACCAGATCCGCATGTCGGCCGAGGGCATCACCCAGATCGCGACCGTGCACGGGCCGTCCACCGCCGGCGGCGCCTATCTGCCGGCGTTGTGCGACGAGGCGGTGATCGTGCGCAATCAAGGCGCGATGTTCCTTGCCGGGCCCGAACTGGTGTATGCCGCCACCAAGGAAGAGGTTGACATTGAAACCCTGGGCGGCGGCGATATGCACAGCCGCATCAGCGGCGTCACTGACCATCTGGCCGAGAACGACGGCCATGCCATCGCCATCGTGCGCGGCATCGTGGCCAACCTCGGCACCGTGGCCCGGCAGCGCTGGGATGTGGCTGCGCCGCTGCCGCCGCGCCATGACCCGCGCGAGATCTACGGCATTGTCAGCGCCGACAACCGGCATCCGACCGACAACCGTGAAGTGCTGCTGCGGCTGATCGACGACAGTGACCTGCAGGAGTTCAAGCCGCTGTATGGCGACACCATGATCTGCGGCTTTGCCCGCATCAAGGGCTTCCAGATTGGTATTCTGGCAAACAACGGCGTGATCTTCTCCGAGAGCGCGCTCAAGGGCGCGCACTTCATCGAGTTGTGCTGCCAGCGCGACATTCCGCTGCTGTTCATCGCCGATGTGTCGGGCTTCATGGTCGGTAAAGCGGTCGAGCAGCAGGGCATTGCCAAGCACGGTGCCAAGTTCATGACGGCCATGGCCTCGGCCAACGTGCCGCGCTACACGCTGATCACCGGCGGCTCGTACGCGGCGGCCTACCTGGCCATGTGCGGACGCCCGTTCAAGCCGAATGTGATGATGATGTGGCCCACCGGCCGTGCCGCGCTGATGGGCCCCGAGCAGGCGGCCACCACGCTGACCATGGTGCGCGAGAACATCCACCGGCGCGAGGGCACAAGCTGGAGCGACGAAGAACGCGAGCAATTCAAGCAACCGATACGCGAGCAGTTCGAGAGCTTTTCCAGTCCCTACAACTACGCCTCCAACCTGTGGTGCGACATGGTCATCGACCCTCTGGAAACACGCGACACCATGGCCTTGCTGCTGGAGCTGGCGGGCCGTGTGCCGCAGCGCGACACGCACTTCGGCGTGTTTAGGATGTGAGGCTGACATGTCCAAAAAAATCCTGATCGCTGCGGGAGGCCGCCGTGTTTAAAAAAATCCTGATCGCCAACCGCGGCGAAATCGCCTGCCGCATCGCACGCACCTGCCAGCGCCTCGGTATTGCGGTGGCCGGCGTGCATTCCAGCGCTGATCGCGATGCGCTGCATGTCGACCTGATCGGCGAGTCTATCGAAATCGGTGGGGCAGCGGCGGCCGAGAGCTACCTGCGCATCAATGCGGTGATCGATGCGGCCCGGCGCACCGGGTCGCAGGCCATTCATCCGGGTTTTGGCTTTCTGGCCGAGAACGCGGCGTTCGCGCGCGCGGTCGAGGCGGCCGGCCTGGTCTTTATCGGCCCGACGCCCGAGGTCATTGAGCGCCTGGGCGACAAGGCCTCGGCCAAGCGCGAGGCGCGCGCCGCTGGCGTGGCCGTGCTCGGCGGCAGCGAGCTGCCCAGCCGCGACGCGGCCGAAGTGGCGGCCACCGTACGCGGCCTGCCACTGCCGGTGATTCTGAAAGCGGCCGCCGGTGGCGGCGGCAAGGGCATGCGGGTGGTGCAGCAGTTGGACGGACTGATGGAGGCCATCGAGTCGGCCATGCGCGAAGCCAAAAGTTCCTTTGGCGACGCGGCGTTGATCGTCGAAGCCTTTGTCGAGCGCGGGCGTCACATCGAGGTGCAGATCGTCGGCGACGGCCATGGCGAAGTGATTCACCTGTTCGAGCGCGAATGTACGCTGCAGCGGCGCCATCAAAAAGTCATTGAAGAGGCGCCAGCGGTGAACCTCGCCCCGGCGCTGCGCGAGGCGATGCTCAGTGACGCGGTGCGCCTGGGGCAGCGGCTGCGCTACCGCGGCGTCGGCACGGTGGAATTCATCGTGCAGGGCGAACAGCACCACTTTCTCGAAGTCAACCCGCGGCTGCAAGTCGAGCATCCGGTGACTGAAGAGGTGACTGGCATCGACATTGTGGAGGTCATGCTGCGCATCGCTGCCGGCGAGGGGCTGCCCTTGCGCCAGGGCGAGGTGCGGGTGCAGGGCCACGCGGTCGAGGCGCGGGTCTGCGCCGAGGATGCCGCGAAAAATTTCCTGCCCTCCACCGGCGAGCTGATCGCGGTGCGGTTCCCGACTTCTGGCGTGCGGGTCGAATCGGGTGTGCGGGCCGGCATGGCGGTCACGCCGTACTACGACTCGATGCTGGCCAAGCTGATTGCGCATGCGCCCACGCGCGAGGCGGCGCTGGACCGCCTGAGCCTGGCGCTGGGCGAAACCCAGGTCCACGGCGTCGAGACCAACTGCGCTTTTCTGCAGCGCCTGCTGGCCCTGCCCGCCACGCGCGACGCCAGCTTCCACACCCGTCTGATTGACGAGGTGCTGGCCGAGGGGAGTCAGGGCGTGAGCAGCGCGCCGCTGGAGCGGCTGGCCGCAGCGGCGGCCTGGTGGTTGCTTGATGCGCGGCGCAGCGGCAAACAATTCGGGGCCTGGTCGGCCCTGGATGTGACGGGCTGGCAGATGCACGCCGGCGACGACCGGCTCACGCCGATTCCGGCCCTGCTACTGCACTCAGGCGGCGCAACGCACGAGGTCCGGTTTGGCGCCGTCTCGCCCGAGCCCGAAGTGACGGTGCAAATCGGCGCCGAGCGGGTTCGCCTGGCGCTGACCGCCATGGCCGGGGGCGATTGGCGTTTGCGCATGGGGGATCGCCATGAGGTGCTGACCATCGTGCGCAGCGACGATACCGTGTTTGTGCAGGGCGGCGGCACCGCCCACGCCATTGGCGTGACCTCCTACCTCAGCCAGGCCGTCACCGGCCGGCAGGCCAGCGGCCAGTTGCGCACGCCGATGATGGGGATGATCCTGAAAACCCATGTGGCAGTTGGCGAGCGGGTGCGCGCCGGCGATGTGGTGGCGACGATGGAGTCGATGAAGATGGAGCTGCGCATCAATGCCGACCACGATGGGGTGGTGCGCTCGCTGTCGGTGCAGGCCGGACAGATGGTCGAGCGCGGCCTGGTGGTGGCGGTGATCGAATCCGAAGACGCGGTGGAATGAGCGGGTCACCAGATTTCCTGCCAGGAGATAACGACGTGAGCGAGACAGCAACTGTTCCGTGCGAAGTGCGGGATGGCATTGCCACCGTGAAGATCAACCGGCCCGAGATGCCCAGCGCGCTGCTGTCAATGGATGCGGCGCTTATGGTTGCTATTAATTTGATAGTAGCTTGCGCCCGTAAATCTGGAGTTAAAGGCCGTTTTGATGCAAAAAACCAGTTTTGACCGGAAACTTCCGACAGGCGTTCAAGTTTTTGAACGCGGCTGGCTGTCCTCAAATAACATTCTGTTCCTCGGATCGCAGGCCAGCGCACTCGTTGACAGTGGCTACAGCACGCATGCGGAACAAACCACCGAGTTGGTCGGCGCCGCTTTGCAGCGGCGGCCGCTGGATTTACTGCTCAATACGCATTTGCACAGCGACCACTGCGGAGGCAATGCCGCCCTCCAGCGCAGTTATCCAGAACTTCAAACCCTCATTCCTCCCGGCCATGCATCACTTGTCTCGTCGTGGGACCCCGTCGCCCTGAACTATGTGCCATCCGGGCAACACTGCCTCCGGTTCAAGTTCGATGGCCTTCTTTTACCGGGCACGGAAATTCAGCTGGCAGATACGGCGTGGCAAATCCATGCGGCACCAGGCCATGATCCCCATTCAGTCATTCTGTTTGAGCCTCGGTCCCAAACCTTGATTTCGGCAGATGCCTTGTGGGAAAAAGGCTTCGGCGTGGTGTTTCCGGAGCTCGATGGTGAAACCGCGTTCGACGACGTGGCCGCTACGTTCGACTTGATTGAGCGGCTTGATCCGCGCTGGGTCATTCCCGGCCACGGCTCGGTATTTGGCTACCGTGCCGAAGTTCTGGCTAACGCGCGTGAGCGCCTGAACGCCTTTGTCAAAAGTCCTGACCGACATGCGCATCATGCCGTCAAGGTTTTGCTGAAATTCAAACTGCTTGATCAGCAGCAAATGCCTTTTGCAGATTTTGTCAGATGGGCCGCCAACACCAGCTACTTTCAGCTCATTCACCAGAGGTTTGTTCCTTCGGTTCCCATCGACCACTGGATGGAACAGTTGACGCAAGAGCTTGTGCGTTCAGCAGTCGCACGAAGAGAAGGTGACATGGTCTACAACGCGTGAAATCGGTCACGGCGTGAACCATGCGACGAAGGCGCTGACGAATCAGCGGCCGTATGAGCAGAGCAAGCAATTTTTTAACAGGAGATCAGGATATGAGTGAAGCAGAAACGGTTCTGTACGAAGTGCGCGATGGCATTGCCACCGTGAAGATCAACCGTCCCGAGATGCGCAATGCGTTGTCACCGGCCGCCGCCAACCGGCTGCATGACCTGTGGGGCGAGGTCGATGCCGATAAAAACGTGCGCGTGGCCATCCTGACCTCGGCCGACTGCGGCACCTTCTGCGCCGGGCTCGACCTGCGCGAGGCCGCGCGTGTCAAGAAGGAAGAGGGCGTGGACATCCTGACCAAGATGAAGGACCCATTTCACGGCCGCCAGCGCCGCGTGGCCAAACCCATCATCGCCGCCATGACCGGCCACCTGATCGCCGGCGGCATGATGCTGAGTCTGAACTCGGATTTGCGCGTGGGCCTGAAGGGCACGCAAGTCGGCATTACCGAGACGCGCATCGCCGGGCGTGGCAGCCCCTGGGCCATTCCCCTGCTGTGGATGCTGCCGCAGCCGATGCTGATGGAGATGGTGCTGACCGGCGACCTGTATCCGATCGAGACCTTCCATGGGCTGGGTTTCATCAACTACCTCGAAGACACGCCCGACGCCGTGCGCGTCCGCGCCACCGCGCTGGCCGAACGCATCCGCGACAACGCGCCGCTGTCGGTGATGGCGGGCAAGGAATCGATCATGACGGCGATGAGCGCTGGCTGCGAGGCCGGCATGGCGCTGGCGCACAACATTTACCGCGCCGCCTACGCCAGCGAGGACGCGCAGGAGGGTCCGCGTGCCTTCGCCGAGAAGCGCAAACCGGTGTGGAAGGGGTGCTGAAATCGCATCGGGGAGGTACCATGTCCAGCCTGGCCCCTCTGCTTGAGAACAACCGTGCCTGGTCGGCGCGCTGCGCTGCGGAAGACCCGAAGTACTTCGAGCGGCTGGCGCACCAGCAGATGCCGCGCTACCTGTGGATCGGCTGCTCCGACAGCCGGGTGCCGGCCAACGAAATCTTGGGCCTGCGGCCTGGCGAGGTGTTCGTGCACCGCAACGTCGGTAACCTGGTGGTGCACTCCGACCTGAACTGCCTGACGGTGCTGCAGTATGCGGTCGAGGTGTTGAAGGTCGAGCATGTTCTCGTGGTGGGGCATTACGGCTGCGGCGGGGTGCAGGCGGTGATAGAACAGCGCCGCACCGGTCTGGCCGACAACTGGTTGCGCCATCTGGAGGATGTGGCGCGCAAACACGCTGATCGGCTCGACGGCCTTTCCGGCATTGACGAGCGCGCCGCGCGGCTTTGCGAGATGAATGTGATCGAGCAGGTCAGCAACGTGTGCCGCACCACCACCCTGCGCCGTGCCTGGGAGCGCGGGCAGCAAGTTGAGGTGCACGGGTTGGTCTACGGCCTGCGCGACGGCTTGCTGCGGCCGGTCGGGGGCAGCGTCAAAGGCGTGCAGGACCGGCAGGAGCAATACGCTCAATCGCTTGCCGCCCTTGGCACACTCTGAGTGATACGAAGAACACAAGAAAGGCTATTCCACATGTCAGCCGACACGACAGCCCGCCCGGTTGCCAGCATCGCTGCCCAACTGGCCGCCTTCGCGCACGGCCTGGAACCTGGCATGGTCAAGCTGTTCGCCAGCCAACTGGTAGAGCGCAGCCCGATCTGATCGGCGAACCCATTCTACGGAGGAAAATTTCTTGAACAACCTGCTGTCCGCTTTTCGGCTCGCAACCCTTCCCGCCGAGACGAATTCATTTCGCGCCGAGGTAAAGGCCTTTCTCAAATCCAGCCTTGAGCCAATGCCCGCCGACATCCGGGCCCGTTCATGGATGGGCTTCAATGCCGCCTTCAGCAAGAAGCTGGCCGCACGGGGCTGGGTCGGCGTGACCTTGCCCGCGCGCTACGGCGGTGCCAGCCTGGACGCCTTCTCGCGCTTCGTGCTGGTGGAAGAACTGCTGGCCGCCGGCGCCCCGGTTTCCGCGCACTGGATTGCCGACCGCCAGAGCGGGCCCTTGATCCTCAAGTTCGGCACGGAGGCGCAACGCCAGTTCTACCTGCCGAAAATCTGCGCCGCCGAGGCGTTTTTCTGCATCGGCATGAGTGAGCCCAATGCCGGCTCGGATCTGGCCAGCGTCGGTACGCGAGCCACGCGCTGCCAAATTGACAGCTCAAGCGGCTGGCGTTTGAACGGCCGCAAGATATGGACCACCAATGCGCACCACTGCCATTACATGATCGCCCTGGTGCGCTCGTCGGGCGAGCCGCAGGACCGGCAAAAGGGCTTGTCGCAGTTCATTGTCGATCTGGCATTGCCCGGCGTGACGGTGCGCCCGATCCGTGACCTGGCGGGTGATGCGCATTTTTCCGAAGTGTTCTTCGACAACGTGCTGCTGGCTGACGATGCCCTGGTCGGCGATGAGGGCAATGGCTGGGCCCAGGTCAATGCCGAGCTGGCCTTCGAGCGCAGCGGCCCGGAGCGGGTGTACTCCAGCATCGTGCTGCTTGAGCACTGGATCACCTGCCTGCGCCGCAGTCCGGATGCGTCTGCCCACGCCGCCACCATCGGTCGATTCGCCACGCACCTGGCCACGCTGCGCAACATGTCGATCGCCGTCACGGCCAAGCTTGTCAACGGGGAAAGTCCGTTGGTCGAAGCCGCCCTGGTCAAGGACATTGGCACCGAATTCGAGCAGAGCATTCCCGCTGTGATCGAAGCCGCCATCGCTATGGATCCGGACGCCCCGGTCGATGCCGAGCTGTACCGCGCCGTGGCTTATGTGAGCCAGGTGGCGCCCACTTATTCCCTGCGCGGCGGCACGCGCGAGATACTGCGCGGCATGATCGCGCGCGGTCTGGGCCTGCGCTGAATCCAGGTTGAAAACGAAAGCATTCCATGTTTGCTCAGGCGATTGAAGACATTCTCCAGGACCAATGCACGCCCGCCGTAGTGCGCGCGATTGAAGCGGGCGGCTCGCCGCTCAAGCTGTGGCAGGCGCTGCAAGGCGCCGGCTTCCTCGAACTGATCGCCCCCGAGGCCGCAGGCGGCGCCGGCCTTGCGCTGGCTGAGCTGTTCCCGATCCTGAGCAGCTTCGGCCGCTACACGGTGCCGGTGCCCGTGGCCCAGACGATAGTGGCGCGTGCGCTGCTTGGGCCTTCGTGTGCGATGCCCGCTGGCATGATCACGCTGGCCGCTGCGTTGCGGCGCGAGGCCGGTGGCGCCATCGTTTGCCCATTCACACCTTGCGGTCAGGTGGCCGATTTGGTGCTGGCCCAGGATGGCGATGCCTTGCTGCTGCTGCCCGCGGCTGCGGCGCAGCGCGAGGCAAGCGGCGTGCATGGGAGCCTTGCGGCCACCCTGCGCTGGCCCGACGATGAAAGCGCCGTGACGCACGTGCCCGGCGCGGGCCCGTTGCTGCCGGTGTTCGCGGCGGCCTTGCACGCCGCCCTGCTCAGCGGGGCAATGACCCGTGTCTTCGAAATGACACTGCAATACTGTAATGACCGTATCCAGTTTGGCAAAACGCTGGGCAAGTTCCAGGCGGTGCAGCACCAGTTGAGCGTCATGGCTGAACACGTCGCCGCGGCCTCAATGGCCGCCGAAGCGGCCTTTTACACCGACGCTGCGGCGCCGTCCCTGCTCGCCGCCGCGATGGCCAAGTCCCGCACCAGCGAGGCGGCGGTGCTGGTTGCCTCCATCGCCCATGCACTGCACGGCGCGATCGGTGTTGCCGAAGAATATGATCTGCAATTGCTGACCCGGCGCCTGCACGAGTGGCGCATCGCCCACGGCTCGGAAGCGCACTGGAACGTATTGATCGGCAACAGCGTGTTGGCTGCCGACGTGTCCATCGTTGATTTTGTGCGGTCTGTATAGGCGCAGTTTTTGTGCGCACGATCAGCGGTGAAGTGATCGACGTCCGGGGCTCACAACAGTCCCCGTTCATTGATCCGGCTATTGCGCCACAGACTTGCCACCACCAAGCGCTTCACTGAAGAAGTCGATGAAGGTCCTTAGCTTGGGTGTCATGTACTGCCGATTCGTGTAAACCGCATACAGCGTGAAAGGGGGCACCGTGTAGGTCGGCAGCACGCGCGCGAGGCGGCCCGCGGCCAGATCGTCGTCGACCGTCCATTCGGGGAGGAACGCCATGCCCATGCCGGCGTGCACCGCGTGATAGGTGAGCGTGCTGTCGTCCGAGCGCATCACAGCATGCAGCTTGATCCGCGCCTTGCCGGCAGGCCCTTGCATTTCGAGGCCATCGACGTTCACGTAGTTGGGTACCACGGCG
This sequence comes from Polaromonas sp., assembly GCF_029945895.1. GTDB lineage: Bacteria > Pseudomonadota > Gammaproteobacteria > Burkholderiales > Burkholderiaceae_C > Polaromonas. The sequence goes on from NZ_JAQSDL010000029.1 coordinate 34,278, forward strand.
CTGTACCTGGCCAGATCGGCGGGTCTGCGCGGAGAGCCTTCACGCTTCAGGTAGGCCGGGCTTGCGACCAGGTGGAACTGCACGGGACAAATCGGCCGTGCAATCAGCGCCGGCGACAGTTCGCGCGTGGCACGCAGTGCGAGGTCGTAGCCATCGGCCACCAGGTCGATCTTGCGGTTCTCCAGTCGCATGTCGACCAGCACCTCGGGATATGTGTTGCGGTAGGCCACCAGTACGTCGGCGAAACGCCGGTTTGCACACCAGACGGGGGCGCTGATCTTGAGCTGTCCGCGTGGTGCCTGCGCGCTTTGCCGAAGCGCCGCTTCGGCGGCCTGCAGCGTGTCGAGCGCCTCGCAGCATTGTGCGTAGTACACCGCGCCGGCCTCCGTCAGGCTGAGCTTGCGGCTGGTCCGGTGCAGCAGCCTCGCACCGAGGTCTCGTTCGAGCTGGGCGACATGCTTGCTCGCCATCGGTGCAGACAAGGTGAGGCGCGCTGCGGCTCGCGCAAAGCTGCCGGCTTCCACGACCTCCCTGAAGACGCGAAGGCTGGTCAGACGATCCATTTATGGTTTCTTGTGAGGAAATGATGTGTTAATTTTACAGCTATTGATTAACCGAAATGAAACATTAAGCTATTCCTCATGGTCAGTCCAGTAGACATCCAGTCTCAAAGAGGCAGCCCATAAACCGCGCTTTCGTTGATACCTTCAACCAATGCAGTACCACTTCTTAATCATCCTCAGGAGAGCAACATGAGCAAGCCGCATACCGCCGCCAGCACCCCGTTCGCAATTGATGTGGAAAAAGACAAGGATTACTACTGGTGTGCCTGCGGCCTCAGCAAGTCGCAGCCGTTCTGCGACGGCAGCCACAAGGGTGGCGAGTTCGTGCCGACCAAGTACAGCGCCGACGAAAGCAAGACCGTGTATTTTTGCGGCTGCAAGCAGAGCAAGAACGGCGCGCTTTGCGACGGCACGCATAAAGGACTGTAAGGCAATGCTGAACAAGTTCTCAGCGCGTTCTGCATCCCCGCAACGGGCGGTCTGCGGCGTTGCAAATCCGCGCCATAGCTTGGGCTATGGCTGTGGTTTGCGCCTTGCATCCCATCCCGATGCGGGGCGCAGCCCATCGCCAGGACTTATTCAGCATCGCCGTAAAAGCGGGGCGTACCCGTGAAAACGGAACGATTGCCGACCTACTTTATCTCGCACGGCGGCGGGCCCTGGCCGTACATGATGGCGCAGTCCAAGGGCATGTATGACCGTCTGGAGCAGTCCCTGCGGGATATGCCGCGCCAGCTCGGCGATCGACCGAAGGCCGTGCTCGTGATCTCCGCACATTGGGAGGAGCGCGAGTTCACCGTGATGGCCGCCGCGCGGCCGCCCATGGTCTACGACTACTTTGGCTTCCCCGAACACACCTACCATGTCCAGTACCCGGCGCCGGGCCTGCCCACACTGGCCGGGCAGGTGCAGCAGCTGATCCAGGACGCGGGGTTCGCGGCGCGGCTCGATGCCCGGCGGGGTTTTGACCATGGCACCTTCGCGCCGCTGGTGGTGATGTACCCGCAGGCCGATGTGCCGGTCGTGCAACTGTCACTGCGCGCGGGCTACGACCCGGCGGCTCATCTGGCCGTCGGCCGTGCCCTGGCGCCGCTGCGCGAGCTGGGCGTGCTGATCGTCGGCAGCGGCCTGAGCTACCACAACCTGCGCCGCATGGGGCCGTCCGCTGCGGTGCCGTCAAAGCAATTCGACGACTGGCTGCAGCAGACCTTGATCACCACCGATTCGCACCAGCGTGCGCAGCGGCTGATCGACTGGCAAGACGCGCCGGTCGCCCGCGTGGCCCATCCGCAAGAAGACCATCTGCTGCCCTTGATGGTGGCGGTGGGTGCCGCCGGGCATGATGAAGCCGTGTGCGCGTACCACGAGGAAGGCTTCTTTGGCGGCGTGACCGTCTCCAGCTTCAGGTTCGGCCAAGAAGGCGTGGTCTAAGTGTCGGTGGCTTGCTGGGCCGGTAGGCGCCTGTCGCCGGGGGGTGTTTCCTGTAACCCACGCGGCAGGTGTGCAGCGACAAACGATGAAGCGCGAAGACGGAGAACCGCATGACAAGTTATCTCAGCCATCAGCGCCGTGGCGCTCGCCCACAAACGACGCCAACCAACCCGCACACGCAGCTTGACCAGAATGCGCCGGTGGAACTGCAAGAGCTTGTTTTCGCGAAAGGGCAGTCCCTGGGCGGCGTGGAAATTGGCCCGAGCCAAGTGTCTGTTCCCGGAGCGCGCGCCTTTTATTTGCCGCGATGCGGATGCCAGTCCTTCGGGGCCTTCATGTTCGGCAAGGAGTTTGCCCACATCCACCCGCCCAGTGACGGCAGCCTGCACATGACCTTGCCCCCCGACATGGTTCCCCAGGCCATCGAAAACGGCTGGGCGGAGTTGCATCCGCTGGCGGGTCAATACGGCCTGCCCGGAAACATCGTGATGGTCTATGGGCCGCGTGACGACGAGGAGCTGCAGGTGGTTTGCGATTTGCTGACGGCGTCGCATGCTGCGGCGGCGTCAACGGCGTGAAAAATCCGGTGACCGATCCTGCCCGTCAGGGCAGGGGGTGGCGCACAACCAGCCTCAAACTTTTGCAAGCTTGCCCTGCAACTCGGCCACCGCCTCCGGGTTGACCAGCGAAGACAGGTCGCCCGGATTGTCGCCCCGGTACACGGCCCGCACGACGCGGCGCATGATTTTCATGTTGCGGGTCTTGGGCAGGTCGCTGACCAGCAGCACCTGCCTGGGGCGGTAGGAGGCGCCCATGCCATGGACGACCGCCTGCGACAGTTCGGCCTGCAGCGCCGCGTCCGCCGCCACGCCGGGCATCGGCACGCAGACGCAGACGATGGCCGAACCCTTGATCTCGTCGGGCACGCCGATCACCGCGGCCTCCGACACCTTGCCGGTGCCGGTGAGCAGGGTTTCGATCTCCGACGGGCCGGTGCGCTTGCCCGAGACCTTGATCGTGTCGTCGCTGCGCCCGAGGATGTAGAAAAGGCCGTCCTCGTCGCGCATCGCGAAGTCGCCATGCACCCAGACGCCGGGAATGGTGCGCCAGTAGCTGTCGAGGTAGCGTTCGTCGTCGCGCCACAGGCTTTTGGTGAAGCCGATGTTGGGGTTGCGCAGCACCAGCTCGCCGACCTGGCCCGCACCGACCGGCTGGCCGCTGTCATCGACAATGTCGACCCCGACACCGAGCCCGCGCGCGCCGAACGAGCCCGGCCGCAAGGGGTGGTGCAGGGTGCCGGTGAAATTGCAGCCGCCCACCTCGGTGCCGCCGACAATGTTGAGGAAGGGCAGACGTTCCTTGCAGACGTGCTTGAAGAACCAGCGCCAGGGCGCCTCGGTCCAGGCCTCGCCGCCGGAGCAGGTGATGCGCAGTGAGGACAGGTCGTAGCGCTCGACCTCTGCGTCGCCGTAGCGCATCAGGCTGCGGATCAGCGTGGGCGCGACACCCAGGTAGGTGACTTTGTGGTCCTGCACCAGGCGCCAGAAGCGGCCCGTGTCGGGGTAGTCGGGCGTGCCCTCGGCCACCAGCAGGCTGCCGCCGAAATAGCTGGGAATGCAGGCGCACATGGCGCCCACCATCCAGCCCATGTCGCTCATGAAAAAGAAGCGGTCGCTCGGTTTGAAGTCGGCGCAGATGTGCATGTCGCGCGTGACCATCGAGCCCAGGAAGCTGACATGGGTCCAGACACAGCCCTTTGGCTTGCCGGTGGTGCCCGAGGTGTAGAGCAGCACGGCGGGCGCGTCGGCGGCCATCTCGGCGGTGGGCAGGTCGTCGGCTTGGCCGGCGACCAGGCTGGCCCAGTCGTGGTCGCGTCCCGGCGTCATCGGGCAGGGGGCCGCGTCGCCCAGGTGGCGCAGCACCACCACGTGCTGCACGCTGGGAACCTCGCGCAATGCTTCGTCCAGCACCGACTTCATGACGCCGGGGCTGCCGCGCCGCCAGGTGCCGTCCACCGTCAGCACCGCCTTGGCTTCGCCATCGTTCAGGCGGGCCACGATGGGCTGCGGCCCGAAGCCGGAAAACAGCGGCATCAACACGGCGCCGATCTTCAACACGGCAAAAAACGCGACAAAGGTCTCCGGCAGGTTGGGCAGGTACAGGCCGACCCGGTCGCCCTGGCCGATACCCAGCGACTGCAAGGCCCCGGCCAGGCGACACACCTCGGCATCGAACTCGCGGTAGCTCAGGCTCCTGCGGTTTTTCGGGTCTTCGCCTTCCCAGACCAAAAATGTCTGCTCCCACACCGGCGTGCCGCGGTGCCGGTCCAGGCAGTTCAGCACGATGTTGGTGGTGCCGCCGACACACCAGCGCGCCCACTCGATGCCGCGCGAGGTGTCGAGCATCTGCGTGTAGGGCTGGTAAAAGCGGAAGTCGCAGAACTCGAAGACTTCCCGCATCAGCCAGGCCGGATCGGCATCGGCACGAGGGCTCAGGCTCTCGAAGCTGGATTCGCCTACTGTGTGCAGGAATGCCGTGAGGTTTGATTGCGCAATCAGTTCAGGGGTAGGCACCCAATCAAACGGTTGTTTGGTAGAATTCATGCCTGAATCCTATCCGAACGTCGTGTTGGAGTCCAGCGGCCCAGTCTCCGCGCATCGTTTCTTCTCCGTAACGCTACGCAGCCAGAAAGCACAGAAAGGCGGTCCATCCGTGCATGTCGATGAAGCGATCCGCAGCCGGAAATCGGTCAGGCGGTTTCTATCCACGTCAGTACCCACTTCGGTCGTGCAGCACATCCTGCGCGTGGCGGCGCGGGCTCCGAGTGGCAACAATGTGCAGCCGTGGAAAGTGTATGCGGTGGCGGGTGAGGCCCGGCAGCGCCTGTGTGATGCCTTCATCGAGGCGGCTACGCACGAACCTGACCGGCATCAGCCCGAGTACGCGTATTACCCCACGACCTGGGTCGAGCCCTATCTGGAGCGCCGGCGTCGCTGCGGCTTCGGTCTGTATGCAACCCTGGGCATAGCCCGCAATGATGCGGCGGCGCGTGAGCACCAGATGCTGCGCAACTACACGTTCTTCGACGCGCCAGTGGGCCTGCTCGTCACGCTCGACCGCCGCCTGAACACCGGCAGCTTCATGGATCTGGGCATGTTCATCCAGAACATTCTGGTGGCCGCCCGCGCGCAGGGCCTGCACACCTGTGCGCAGGCGGCGTTTGCCTGGTACCACAATGTGGCGCGTGCTCAACTGCCTATCAGCGACCATGAAATTCTTGCCTGCGGCATCGCCCTCGGGCACGAGGATCTGTCGGCCCCGGAGAACGCTTTCATCACCGAGCGTGCCGAGGTGGAGGCATTCGCCAGCTTTCACGGTTTCTGATTCCGCTTGCCGGGATTGCGCGCCAGCGGATGCGTCTTCCCTCTGCTCGGCAATACATTAAAAAGAGGAGACTGATCATGATTCTGCACAGCACAGAGGCTTTGAAGCGCTACACCGAAAGCGGTCACTGGGGACGACGTACCCTGCTCGATTTGCTGCGCGAGACGGCGGCCAAGGCGCCGGAGCGGCCAGCCGTGGTCGACCCGGCGGATCGGCCGGATCTCACCGGCACAGCGGCACAGAGCCTGAGTTATCGGGAGTTGTCGGCAGCGGTCGAGGCCATCGCGACCGGGCTGCTGGACATGGGCTTGCGCAAGGACGAGATCGTCGTCGTGCAATTGCCCAACGTCTGGGAACTGGTGGCCATGTTTCTCGCGGTCAGCCGTGCCGGGGGCGTGCTTTCGCCGATGCCGATTCAATGGCGCGACAATGAGTTCCAGAACGTCAAGAAACTCACCGAGGCGCGCTTCTTTTTCGGGATGCGCGATTTCAAGGGCGCCGACCAACTGGCCATCGCCGAGAAAACCGGCTTTGTCGCGCTGCCGATCGAGCGCATCGCCGAGATGGCGCGCGGTGCGGCTGACATCGCCCGGCTCGACGCCATCGACGTCGACGCCAACGACATTTTCAGCCTGTGCTGGTCGTCCGGCACCGAAGCCCTTTCCAAGGCTTGCCCGATGTCGCACAATAACTGGCTCTTCCAGATGAGCCTGATCCCGCAGACCGCCGGGCTGCACGAAGGGGACCGGGTGCTGGCGACCGCGCCGGTGGTCAACATGACCGGCGTGGCGACCTGGCTGGCCTCGCTGGCCATCGGGGGCACGACGCTCCTGCATCACCCGCTGAACATGCCGCTGCTGCTCAAGCAGTTGATGCACGACCAGGTCCACTTCACCCTGCTGGTGCCGGCCCTGCTGAACATGATTCTCAAGCTGCCCAACGTCGACCAGCTCGACTTTTCCGGCGTGCGTTGCATCGCCTCGGGTTCGGCGCAACCCTCGCGCTGGAGCATGGAGGAGTTCAAGCGGCGCTGGAACATCGAAATCCTGCATGCCTGGGGGCAGACCGAAGGCACCGCGGTGTTTGCTGGCGCGCGGGACGTGCCCGACTTCGCCAAGCGGGCCGATCACTTTCCGTGGTGGGGTCTTCCGGACGTTGCGTGGCCCTCGGGCATACGCGGTGTCGAGATGAAGCTGCTCGACGAGGCCGACGCCGAATGCACGCAGCCGGGCCAGGTGGGCGAGCTGGTCTACCGCGGGCCCAACGTGTTTGCCGGCTACTACCGGCGGCCGGACCTGGCGAAAAGCACGTTCACGCCTGACGGTTTTTGCCGCACCGGGGACTTCTTCATCGTGCGCGACGCGCACCACATCGGGTTTTTCGACCGCAAGAAGGACATCATCATTCGCGGTGGCTACAACGTCAGCGCCGCCGAGGTCGAGAACCTGGTGCTGACCCATCCCGGCGTGCAGGAGGTGGCGGCGGTGGCGGTGCCCGACGAGATCATGGGCGAAAAGACCTGTATCTACGTCGTGCCCAAGGACAAGGCGCAGCCGCCGACGCTGGAGGATATTGTCGGCCACCTGAAGCAGATCGGCGTGGCGGCCTACAAGTTGCCCGAACACATCGAGTACCTTGACACCATCCCGCGCAACCCGGTGGGAAAGATTTTGAAGGCGCAGCTGCGACAACGTGTGCGTTCAGCGGCCGCCTGAACCAACCCCAACCCCTGAACCCTGTTATGGCAAACATCAAATCCGCCCCCTCGACACATACGCTTCGGGGTAAAACAGCGATCATCGGCGCAGGCATTTCGGCCGTCGGCCGCGTGCCGGGCAAGAGCGCGCTCGCACTGGCCGCCGACGCGGCAGGCAAGGCGCTGGCCGACGCCGGCATCGGCAAGCACCAGATCGATGGCGTGCTCTCAAGCTCCGCCTTTGCCTCTCCGTTCCACCGCTTCAGCGTGGCCTTCAGCGAGTACCTGGGCATCGAGCCCACGTTCTCCAACACGCTGCAGGTCTCGGGCGCCACCGCGGCGACCCTGTTCAACATCGCCGCCGCGGCCATCGCCGGCGGCCTGGCCGAGACCATTCTGGTGGTGGGCGGCGACAGCCTGCTGACCGGCCTGTCGCCCGACCTGGCCCTGCGCTCGATGACCGAAAGCCGGGATCAGCAATACGAAATGCCCTTCGGCATTCCGGTGGCCAACACCTTCGCCATGACCGCGCATCGGCACATGAAAGAGTTCGGCACCACGGCTGAGCAGTTCGCCCAGGTGGCGGTGATCCACCGCGACCATGCGCGGCGCACGCCGGGCGCGCAGATGACCGCGCCACTCACGGTCGACGACGTGCTGAACTCCGGCCTGGTGACAACCCCTTACCACAAGCTCGACTGCTCGCTCATCTCCGACGGCGGCGCGGCCTTCATCGTCACCTCGTCCGAGCGCGCCAGGGCACTGGGCATTGCCAAGCCGATCTACATCCTGGGCGGCGGCGAATGCTACACGCACGAGCACATCTTCCTGATGCCTTCGCTGACCACCACCGGCGCGGTGCAGTCGAGTGCCAAGGCCTACGCCATGGCCGGTTGCGGGCCGAAGGACATCGATGTGGCCGGGGTCTATGACTGCTTCACCGGCACGGTGATCATGATGCTGGAGGACCTGGGCTTTTGCCCCAAGGGGGAAGGCGGGCGCTTCGTCCAGGACGGCCAGATCACCTACGGCGGCGCCATTCCCTGCAACACCCATGGCGGCCTGCTGTCGTTCGCGCACTCGGGCATGCCGGGGGCGCTGTTTCATTTCTACGAGGTCGTCAACCAGTTGCGCGGAAGCTGCGGTGAACGCCAGGTTGCGGGCGCTGAACTCGGCCTGGTGCACAGCCTGGGTGCGGGCTTCGCGACCAACGCCACCACCATCCTGGGAACGGAGGCCGCGCTGTGATCAACCCGAAAGACGCTCACCTCAAGCCGCAGCCCATGCCGGATGCGGATTCGGAAGTTTATTGGCGCGGCATTCAGGAAGGCAAGTTGCTGCTGCAGCACTGCCTCGATTGCGGCCATGTGCAGCTCTACCAGCAGGCGATCTGCCGCGCGTGCGGCAGCGAACAGCTGGAGCACCGCGCCGCCAGCGGTCGCGCCAAGGTGCATTCGTTCAGCGTGGTGCATCGGGCGCCCGGCCCGGCCTTCAAGCAGGACACGCCTTATGCCGTGCTGCTGGTTGAGCTCGAAGAAGGCCCGCGGATGATCAGCTCCTTCGTCGGCGCGGACCCTGCGGTGGTCACCTTCGACATGGCGGTCGAGCTGGTTTGCGAGCCTGTCGGTGGCGGTGTGTCGCTGCCGCGATTCCGGGCGGCCGGACTTCAAGCGTGAAACAGCGTCTTCGTGCGCCTTCTGAGTGTCTGAAGGCATGACCCAACCCAAAGCGAGATTTCGTTGGCCCCATTTCGCTGCGTCGTCCTCCCAGGCGGTAGTCGAGGGGGGCCCCCCTGACCTGACGACGGCCACGGTTGCGCGGCGGGCGATTGCGCCCTTGTCCATGCGTGATCGGATCGTGGCCATCGTTGCGCCGGCCGGCTATGGCAAGACGACATTGATGGGAGGATGGTTTCGCGCTTGCAAAGACGCCGACCCCGTGTGGGTGGGGCTCGACGCTTCCTGGCGCGACCAGGTGTTCTTTGTGCGCTCTTTGTTGAATGCAGTCGGAGGTCCGTCGGAGCCTGTCGCGATGGGTGCCATCGACGCGACGGCGGCGGTCGAGAGCGGCTTGCTGGCGTTGTTGCAGGCCCTTGGCCAACGTCGTCGTCCCATGGTGCTGTTCTTCGACGATGTGCATGTGTTGCGTGGCAGCGAGAGCGCTCACACCCTGAGCCGTCTGTTGGTGGCGGCACCCGACTACTTGAGGTTCGTCGTTTGCGGCCGCGAAGGGATGGATTTCGATCTGGCCGTGCTGACCGCGCGCGGGCTGGTACGCTGGGTGACACAGCACGAGCTGAAGCTCGACGCGCAGGATGTGCGGGAACTGGTGCGGCGGCGCCGCCTGTCGGCCGGTGACGAAGAGGTTGAGCATATCGTCGGGATCACCGAGGGTTGGCCGGCATTGGTACAGCTTGCCCTCGCCAGCGGCGAGGGCGTACAGGAGGCCGCCGGGGGCAGCAGTAACTTGCTAATGGACAGCTTCGTTTACGAGAGCTTCTTCAAGGGCCTCGCGCCGGCCCGACGGCAGGCGCTGTTCGTGATGGCCGCCATTGGCGACTTCACGCTGCCGCTGCTGGTCGCGCTCGATGCGCCCGAGGGGGCGGAGGCGATCGCCGAAGGCGAGCAACTGGGCATCGTGCAGCGTCGGGGACGCGTGGCTGGCGAGCCGTTCTACGCCTTGCATGCGCTGGTGGCGGAGCGCGCACTGACGCGATTGGCCGACATGGGGCTGAGGCCTGTGTTTGTGCGCATACTGCGAACGCGTTGTGCGCAATGGTGGCATGCCCGGGGCGAGGTCTACCGTGCGATCCGCGTGGCCCTGGAAGGTGATGACGCAAGGCTGGCGTCGGCTTATCTGACCGGCTACGCGCGTCAACTGGTGCAGGGCGAGGGCCGGCACGAGACCTTCCTGGACCTGCTCGCGCAATTGGAATCACGCGGCGTGGAGCCAGACTGCGCGCTGATGTTGCAAGCGGTGTGGGCGCTGGTGTTTTTGCGCCGCTATGCCGAGGCGGCAGCGTGGCTGACGCGCATTGAGCGGGCTTGTGGCAAGGGACAATCAGCCGGCGTTCGCTTGATCCTGCATACGACCGTCCTTCAGCGCGGCGTGATCGCCGGCCTGCGTGATAACGAGGCCGATGCCGAGGTCTTTGTGCGCCGGTGGCTGGCAGGGCCACCCGATCCGGACCCATTCCACTATGGAGCCGCACAAACGGTGCTGGCCTATGCGCACAAATGCAATGGACGCTTCGCCGAGGCTGCCCAGTCCTTGCGCGAGGCGCAAGTGAAGTTCGAGGAGGCTCCTTCACCTTACGGCCACATGTGGGTGCGGGTGATCTCGGCCGCCTCGCTGCTCAAGGCGGGGCGGCATCGTGATGCCCTGGCAGACAGCGCCTCGGCGCTGGCCGAAGAGCCAGCTTTCGCTCCCGGCGCCGCGGGCCTGGCGGCCATGCTGCGCGCGATCCGCGCGTTGCTGCTGTATGAACGCAACCAGTGCACTGACGCGATGGTGGAAGTGGAAGCGGCACTGCCACTGCTGCCGCACCAGGGCATTGTCGATGCGATGGTCGCGGGCTACGTGGCGGCGTCACGTCTGCAGGCGGCGCGGGGCGACATATCCGGTGCGCTCGATGCGGCGGCGGAGGGCGAGCGCGTGGGACTGGCGCGCGGCTTCGTGCGCCTGCAGCTCACGATGGTGGCCGAACGTGCGCTGCTGCTGTTGCGCGCCGGCGACGTCGAGGCGGCGCGACAAATGGCCAACGATAATGGGTTGCTGCCGCAAGGACCGCAGACCAATCTGCACAGAGACAAGGCCGAGCGCCTCTGGGCCCGCCTCGATCTCGCGCAGGGGCGGCCCGATCTCGCTCTGCAATGGGTCGATTCCGGCATCGCCAGGGCGCGACGCAGCCACCAGCAGCACAAGCTGGCCGAGTTGTTGATGCTGCGCTCACTGGCGTTGGTGCGAACAGGAGATGCCGAGGGTGGGCACGACGCGGTGATGGAAAGCCTTCGCATCGCGGCATCGAACGGCTACGTGCGCCTGTACCTTGACGAAGGCCCCGAGTTGGAGAGCCTTTTGCGCCGCGTGGCTGACAAGCCGCAGAGTCCCACGCCGGCGTTTTTATACGCGCGAACGCTGCTGCTTGCCGCGGGCGCTGCATCTGCACGTCAGGATGCGGCGCCCGCGGACCAGGAGCGACCAACCGAGCGCGAACTGCAGATCCTTCGCCTGCTGGCAGATGGCCTGTCCAATGGCGAAGTGGCGGGTCGGCTTGTGTTGACCGAGGGCACGGTGAAATGGCATCTTCACAACATCTACGCGAAGCTGGGCGTGAAAAATCGCACGGGTGCTTTGCGCGAAGCTCGCACTCGGGCCTGGCTAGTTTGATGGGGCTTGCTTTTGCGGCATTCATTGAATATGTTTACCGCAAATCTTTTAGACCCCCGGCAGCCGGTGGTCCTTGAACTGCTCACGCAACTGGTTCTTCAGCATCTTGCCAGTGGCGCCGATGGGGATGGCCTCGACGAACACCACGTCGTCAGGCACCCACCAGGAGGCGACCTTGCCTTTGTAGTGTTCAATCAGCGCTTCGCGGGTGACCTCCGCGCCCGGCTTGCGCACTACCACCAGCAAGGGCCGTTCATCCCATTTCGGGTGCGGCACGGCGATGGCCGCTGCCATCGCCACCGCCGGGTGCGCCATGGCGACGTTTTCCAGGTCGATCGAGCCGATCCACTCGCCGCCGGACTTGATCACGTCCTTGCTGCGATCCGTGATCTGCATGTAGCCGTCGGCGTCGATCGTGGCCACGTCGCCGGTGGGGAACCACTGCGCGCCGGTCGTGTCGCTCACCAGGGGTTTGGCGCCATCAGGGCCGAAGTAGCTCTGGACTACCCAAGGGCCACGCACCAGCAGATCGCCCGGCGTCTTGCCGTCCCAGGGGACGTCGGCCCCCTGCGGATCGACGATGCGCATGTCCACGCCGAACACGACCTTGCCTTGCTTGGCGAGCAGCGCATGCTGTTCGTCCAGTGGCAGGGACAGGTGTTTCTGCTTCAGCCGGCTGACCGTGCCCAGGGGCGACATCTCCGTCATGCCCCAGGCGTGGATGACTTCAATGCCATGGTTATCTTCAAAGGCTCGCATCATGCTTGGCGGCACGGCCGAGCCACCGATGATGGTGCGCTTCAAGGGGGCGAGGCTGAGCGCGTTCTGCTCGGCGTGCTGGAGCATGCCGAGCCAGATCGTGGGCACGCCGGCCGCAAACGACACCTGCTCGGTGGTAATCAGCTCGTGCAGCGACTTGCCGTCCAGCGCGGCCCCCGGCAGCACCAGCTTGGCGCCGACCATCGCGCAACTGTAGGGCAGGCCCCAGGCATTGGCGTGAAACATCGGCACCACCGGCATCACGCAGTCGCGCGATGAGATGGAGATCGCGTCCGGCATGAGCGAGGCATAGGTGTGCAGCATCGTCGAGCGATGGCTGTAGAGAACGCCCTTGGGGTTGCCGGTGGTACCCGAGGTGTAGCACAGCGACGAGGCGGTGTTCTCGTCGAAAGTGGGCCATGCGAAGTCGGGCTTGTGCGCCGAGATCAGGTCTTCGTAGCACAGCAGATTGGACAACTTGCTCGCCGGCATCTTGTCCTTGTCGATCATCGCGACAAAGTGACGTACCGTCTTGCAGCGCCCCGCCACGGCCTCGACCAGGGGCAGGAAGGTCAGGTCAAAGAACAGCACCTGATCCTCGGCATGGTCGAGGATGTAGAGCAACTGGTCCGGGTGCAGGCGCGGGTTGAGGGTGTGCAGCACCGAACCGCTGCCGGAGGCGGCGAAATACAGTTCCAGGTGCCGGTAGCCGTTCCAGGCCAGCGTGGCGACGCGCTGCGAAGCTTTCACACCGAGATTGCCGAGCGCATGGGCCATCTGGCGCGCGCGGTCGTGCAATTGCGCATAGGTGATGCGGTGGATGTCGCCTTCGACGCGGCGCGAGACGATGGGCACATCGCCGCTATGGCGTGCCGCATGGGTGATGAGTGAGGAAATGAGCAGGGGGGCGCTCATCATTTGACCGTTCATGAAGTCTCCTTGGATTTTTTGGTTAAGGCTAAATCCGGCCACTGGCCGGGTATCGTGATGAGAGGTGCCATAGCGCCTCTGCGGGGTGGTGACTTTTATGCGAATGAATCTACTGAAGTTTGTGGCTTGACAGGATGGCCCGCGCACACTTCTCGCCGATCACCATGCAAGGGGCATTGGTGTTGCCGCCGATAACCGTAGGCATGATCGATGCGTCGGCGACACGCAGGCCCGAAAGCCCGTGCACCCGCAACTGCGCATCGACCACGGCCATGTCGTCATTGCCCATCTTGCAACTGCCGACCGGGTGGTAAATGGTTTCCGCACTGCGCCGGATGTAGGCCCGCAGATCCTTGTCGCTGCGCACGCCGGCACCCGGCGCCACTTCGCCGCCATTGATGTCGTGGAAGGCCTTGGCCTCAAAGATGCGTCGTGCAAGTTTCAGGCCACGCAGCATCTCGTCCCAGTCGTCGGCATGGCTCAGGTAGTTGGGCTGAATCATCGGTGCGGCCAGCGGATCGGCGCTTTTGAGGCCGATGAAACCACGGCTTTGGGGGCGCAACTGGCACATGTGCAAGGTGGCGCCGTAGCCGGGGGCCAGGTCACGGCCATGGTTTCGCAGGTAGGTCGGCAGGAAGTGAAATTGCACCTCTGGCAGCGCCGATTGTGGCGAGAGCCTGGCGAAACCCCCTGTCTCGGCCACGTTGCTGGACAGGAAGCCTTCGCGCTTGCGCCAGTATTGCCAGAGCCCGGCAAGTGCTTTCGGCAGGAAACCAGGCGCGACACCAATCGCCTGCTTGCTGCGGTCGCGGATCATCACCGTCACGTCGAGATGGTCCTGCAGGTTCTGGCCCACGCCCTGCAGGTCGGCGACCAGGTCGATGCCCAGGCCCGTCAATTGCTGCCTGGGTCCGACACCCGACAGCAGCAGCAGCTGCGGTGAATTGATGGCGCCGCCGCTCAGCACGATTTCACGTTCGGCCTCGATGCGCTGGCGTTCGCCTTTGCGTTCGATCTCGACCCCCACGGCCTGTTTGCCCGAGAAGAGGATGCGTGTGACATGGGCACCGGTGAGCACGGTCAGGTTCGGCCGGTCCATGACAGGGTGCAGGAAGGCCCGAGCGCTGCTCCAGCGTTCCCCGTTCTTCTGGGTCACCTGGTGAGGCCCCGCACCTTCCTGTTGCGCGCCGTTGAAGTCCATGTTGCGCGGAATGCCGCATTGCACGGCGGCGTCGATGAAGCGGCTCGACAACGGGTTGGGCGAGCGTACATCGGCAACGTTCAGTGGTCCATTTGTTCTGTGGTAGGTCGAGACACCGCGCTCGTTATTCTCATGTTCCATAAAGATCGGCAGCAGATCCTTGTAGGCCCATCCGGCGTTTCCCGCTGCTGCCCATGCGTCGTAATCAGCCTGTTGCCCGCGCATGTAGACCATGGCATTGATCGAGCTGCTACCCCCGATTGTTTTTCCCCGTGGCCAGTACAGGCGACGACCTTCGAGTTCGGCTTGTGGTTCGGTGTCGAAATACCAGTTGTACTTGCGGGTGGCGAGCAAGCCCACGAGGCCCATGGGCGTGCGGATCAGCGGTGAGTCGTCGGACCGTCCCGCTTCGAGCAGGCACACGCGGTTCGACGGATCCGCGCTCAATCGGTTGGCCAAGACACAGCCGGCCGAACCGGCGCCCACGATGATGTAATCGAATTTCAAGATTTGTCCCTATGCGATTCAGAGAAAAAAGAAATGCACCAGGCTAGCTCGGTGCAACCGAGGCCATCAGACCAGACGCAGCGTCCAGTTGATCAGCCGTCGCGACAGATGGGTGTAGGGCGGGTAGAAGGTGGAGGCCAGCAACAGCCAGGTCTTGACGACCGCGCGCTCATGGCTGAAGGCCTTGAACCCGTAGATCCCGTGTGCGCTGCCCAAGCCGGAGTTGTTGACACCGCCAAAGGGCAGGCGGCCATGCAGGAACTGCACGACGCTGTGGTTGACGCAGGCACCGCCCGAACTCGTCTCGCGCAGCACCTTGTCGGCGACCTTGTGGTTCTTCGTCCAGATGTACAGCGCGAGCGGCTTGGGCTGGTCGTTGATCTTGGTTATGACTTCGTCGAGATCGCGGTAAGCAATGACGGGCAGCAACGGGCCGAAAATTTCCTCCTGCATGATCTTTGCATCCGGGCTGACGTTGTCGATCAAGGAGGGCGCGACGAACTGGCGATCTGTCTGGTGCTGGCCACCGGCCAGCAGTCTGGCACCTTTTTCAAGTGCGTCATCCAGCAGTCCGACGATGCGCTTGGCATGGCGCTCATTGACGATGTGCGCCAGGTGAGGGCTGGTGCGCACGGCATCTCCTTCACCGTAGGCTTTGGCCAGGGCTTGGCGGCAGTGCTCTACAAAAACATCCTTGACCGATTCGTGGACGTAGACGTGATCCGGCGCAATACAGGTCTGGCCGCTGTTGGTGCATTTGGACCACATCAGGTTGGCCGCCGCGGCCTTCAGGTCCGCCGTGGCGTCAACGATGGTGGGGCTCTTGCCGCCCAGCTCCAGGGTCACGCTGGTCAGGTGCTTGGCCGCCGCGGCCATCACCACGCGGCCAATCGCCGGCGAGCCGGTAAAGAAGATGTGATCGAAGGGCAGATCCAGCAGCGCCTGCGAGACCGACGCGTCGCCCTGGAACAGGGCCACCTCGTCTTCGGGAAACACCTCGCGCACGATCTCCGCCATCAGCGCCGACAGGTGGGGTGTCATCTCCGAGGGTTTGAGAATGGCCGTGTTGCCGGCGGCGATGGCCGAGATCAGTGGGCCGAAGGTCAGGTTGACGGGATAGTTCCACGGCGAGATGATCAGGCAGCGGCCCTTGGGCTCGCACTGCACGTAGCTTGACGTGCCAAACATCAGCAGGGTCGGGAAAACCTTGTTCGGCTTCATCCAGCGGCGCAGATGGCGACGCGCATCGTTGGCTTCGGCCACGATGGGTAAAATTTCGGTCAGGTCGACCTCGGCGGCCGGTTTGCCGAAGTCCAGTGCGCCAGCGCGCTGAATGTCGGCCTGGCGCGCCAGGACGGCCCGCTTCAGGCGGTCGATCTTGTCGAGCCGCTGCGCGGCGGTTGATTGACGAAGCCGTAAGGCCGTCTCACGCTGCGCGGCGAAGATGCGGTCTATTTCCGGTTGTCCCGCCGGTTCGTCGGGGTTGACAAGCCGCATGGCATTGGAAGTCACCTTCATTTCTGTCTCCTGCATTTTATTTTGGTCTCGTATCACGTCGATTCGAGGTCGAAGTAAGTCTATTGAGATGCGCCATGGAAATCACCCTAACGAAAGTTAGGTGCAACGTCGTGTGCTTCGATCTACCATTCTTCGAGTGTTGGCGCAAAGCTGGCCGAGCCTCTTTCTTGCAAGTGGGTGGAGGCTAAGTGATTACCCTTAATTCACACGATTCACACGACAGGAGACATGACAATGAAAACAGTTTCAATTCAAGGTGCCGGGGGCATGCGGGTAGCCGGCGGCGAGGGAAAATCCTCCCGGGAGAAAATAGGTGCTCCGTGGGCCAAATTCTTTTTGGCGCTGCTTGCGTTCGCGGTGCTCTATACCGGCTATCGCATCTACTCCGAGGCGTCGGCGTTCACATACGGGCTCGACTATTTCAGCCACGAGTTCGATGTTTACTGGATGCGTCTGCTGTACGGACAGTTGCTGCTGATTGGCGCGCTGGGAACCGGGGCTCTGGTGTATCTATGGCGTACCCGTGAGCGGGATTTTTCCCGGATCGGGCCACGAGAGGAGGTGCGGCGCCTGTTCGTGCTGATGGCGCTCATTTTGCTGTTCGCCATCATGTTTTATGTGACCGGTTCGATCTACACGGAGGCCGATGCAGCCTGGCACCAGGTGACGATCCGGGATACTGATTTCACCCCCACCCACATTGGTCTGTTTTATTTCTGCGTGCCCTTGCTGGTGTTTTGGGGCTTCATCTCGTTCGCCTACGCTCACACGCGCATCCCGCTCTTTGGCAATCGCATTTCGCTGCCGTTCGCGATCATCGTCGCCGGCGCTTTCATGATCATGCCCAATGTGGGATTCAACGAGTGGGGTCACACTTTCTTCTATGCAGAGGAGTTGTTCGCCGCGCCGATTCACTATGGCTTTGTGTTGCTGGGCTGGTCTACGTTTGCGGCTGGTGGATTGCTCCTGCAGATACTGGGTCGCGTGGCCGAGCTGACGAAGCAGTCGGTGTCGCCGCAAGCCGAGCTTCAAGCGGCTCACTGATACGCCTTTCCGGGTAAATGCATCGGGGCTAGGTCTCGATGACAAGCTGTGCGCTTGACCTCCCAATTTATTTCTGGAGACTTTGAATGTCCGTTTTGACTCCGGCTGAGGCCGCCTTTAGCCCGCAGGAAGCGGCCCGCGTTGATGCCCAGGTTGACTGGGTGGTCATTCCGCTCTTTGTGGTGCTTCTGGGGTCCGTATTCGCCTTCCAGTTTGCCTTGCTGGTGGGGGACTGGGATTACTGGATCGATTGGCGGGACCGCCGTTATTGGCCGCTGGTCACGCCCTTGGTGCTGGTTATTCTGCCCGGCGTATTTGGATATGCCTTTTGGCATTTGCTGCGCATACCTCTGGGTGCGACGCTGAGCATTATCGGGTTGACGCTGACGGGCTGGTTGAGCCGGTACTTGAACTTTCATGAGTTCGCGGGTTTTCCGATGAACATGGTGCTGCCGTCGACTTTCATTGGCGTGGGTCTACTGATCGATTGCACCTTGCTGCTTACGCGCAGCTGGTTTTTCACGGGGATTTTTGCTGGCTTTCTTTCGGGGCTGCTTCTGTACCCAATGAACTGGCCACTGCTGGCTCCGTTCATGGTGCCGGTCGAAATGCACGGCACGCTGATGACGGTGGCGGACGTGATGGGTTTTGAGTACATCCGCACTGCCATGCCCGAATATGTGCGCATCATCGAGCAGAGTACTTTGAGGACATTCGGCGATGCAGTCACACCGCTGACGGCGGTTTTTGCTGGCTTCCTGACCATATTGAGCCTCTGGTTCTGGGCCTGGGTTGGCTCACTCGGTGTCAAGGCCGTGTGGCTGCGAAAAGTTGTTTAAGGAAGAGGTCATGAATTTCATTGCAAAATTGTTCGCAGTCATTCAAGGCCTGATCGTCGTCCTGGTCACGTTTTCGGCAACGCCGACGTATGCCCATGGTGAAAAGGCTCAGCAACCCGCTTTGCGCATGCGCACCGTGCATTGGTTTGACGTGGATTTGTCGACGCGCAAGCTCGATGTCAACCAGATTCTGGTCGTCAAGGGAACTTTTGTTCCTTCCCTGTCCTGGCCGGAGCATGTCGCGTCCATCGAGGACACCGCCTATCTCAATGTGGGCGTACCCGGGCCTTCTTTTGTGCGCCTGGACAGCCGCGTCAACGGTGTGCCCACCATACGCAGTAGTTCGTATAAGCGCGGTGAGCAGTACAACTTCGAGATCACGCTGAAGGCCCGCACACCCGGCCGCTATCACCTGCATCCCATCATCAACGTCCAGGATGCCGGGCCGATGATTGGGCCCGGCATCTGGGTCGAGGTCGGGGGCGACCCGGCGGCATTTGACAACAGCATCAAAACCTTGTTCGGCCAAACCCTTGATTTGGAAACGCACGGCTTTGCCAATGCGGCTTCCTGGTCAGCGGTGTGGGTTGTGCTTGGTTTGGTCTGGTTTGGCTATTGGCTGACCAAGGTGCCTTTGATCTTGCCGAGGTTCCGGCGTGCCAGCGCGCTGGGTGAGAACGCCGACGACATGATCACCACGCGCGACCGTCAGGCGGCACTGGTTATCCTGGTGGCTACGCTGATGCTTATCGCTGGCGGGTTTTTCTATGCCACCGAGCGCTGGCCGGTCACGACGCCGCTACAGACCGGCAAGATCAAGACGCCGCCCCTGAAGATGGCGCCTTCGCCGGTGTTGGTCACGATGGATGATGCACGCTACCGCATCCCGGGCCGGAGCTTCCGTATCGAGCTCACGGTAACCAACAGCGGGAAGAGTCCCGTGAGCGTTGGTGAGTTTGCCTCAGGCGGCCTGCGCTTTATCAATTCCGCGGTGCTGAAGGTCACACCAAAAGACCAGGACGATCTGGTCGCGACAGACGCGTTGCGCGTGGAGGGCGGCTCGATCAATCCAGGAGAAACGAAGAAGATCGTGGTCTATGCGGACGATGCGATGTGGGAGACGCAGCGCATGACGACGATGATCTCCTCCCCGGATGCGGTGGTGGCCGGCATGCTGTTCTTCTTCGATGCGCAGGGCCGTCGCTATCCAGTAGAGATCAGCGGACCGATGATCCCTTTGTTCGGGGGGTAATGGAGATGCGACTGATCCGAACGTTGAGTTCCGCGCTGCTGGCCGTGGCTGCGGTATCGGCATGGGCCCATGGCGGGGTCGGCATTGAAGACGACAAGTGCATCCTGCGCATCGGCAGCGACCGGGCCCATTTCGCCGGCTACCAGCCCGAGCACCGTGCCAGTCAGGAGTTCTGCGAGGACATCCCCGAAGTCGGACGGGCAGTGATCGTGATTGACTTCATCCAGCCCGCGCTGCGCGAACGCGTGGTCGAGTTCCGCATCCTGCGTGACGCGGACGGGCTGGGTGCCAAGGCGCGCTACGAGGATCTTGGTGACACGGACCAAATCGCGCAGCGGACGATGGTGGCGCTGCCGGCCAAGGTTTATCCGCGCGGCACGGTCACCCTGGACCACAAGTTCAGCGAGCCCGGCTGGTACATCGGCCTGCTCAGCGCGACCGACCCGGCCAGCGGGAAGACGGAGACCTCGGTCTTTCCGTTCCGCGTCGGCGTGCGCAACTATTGGAAATACCTGCCATTGCCCTTGTTCTTTATCGGCATGGCCTGGCTCTTGTACCGGCTTACCAGACAGCGGCGAAAACCCCCGATCACCGACGTACCTCAAAAGTAGACAGCATGAAAAAAGGAGACAAGATGAAAATTTGGATGAACATGGCGGGTAACGCGCGTCAAGAAAAAACCGCCAACCGACCTGCAATGGCCCTGACATTGGCGGTGGTTTCGCTGCTGGTGATGGCCGCGCCGCCCGTCATGGCCGAGGAGGCCAAGGGCTCGAAGGCGCACATTGCGGCCGTGACCAGGAAAGTCGACGGCGCCTTCATCCGTGCCAATGAGGCGCGAACGAACGACTGGCCCAGCCACGGCCTGGACTATGCCGAGACCCGCTTCAGCAAGCTCCAGCAGATCCATACCGCCAACGTCAAGGATCTCGGCTTGGTCTGGTCCTACAACCTCGAGTCGACGCGCGGCGTCGAGGCCACGCCGCTGGTGGTGGACGGCGTCATGTATGTCAGCGCCTCCTGGAGCATCGTCCATGCCATTGACGTGCGCAGCGGCAAGAAGATCTGGACCTTCGATCCCAAGGTGCCGCGCGAGGCCGCTTACAAGGGCTGCTGTGACGTGGTCAACCGCGGCGTGGCGCTGTATCAGGGCAAGGTCTTCGTCGCCTCCTACGACGGCCGGCTGATCGCGCTCGATGCGGCCACCGGCAACAAGGTCTGGGAAAAAGACACCATCATCGACCGCAAGTTCAGCTACACGATCACCGGGGCGCCACGCGTGTTCAAGGGCAAGGTGATCATCGGCAACGGCGGCGCCGAGTACGGCGTGCGCGGCTACATCACGGCCTATGATGCCGCCACCGGCGACCAGAAATGGCGCTGGTTCACGGTACCCGGCGACCCGAGCAAACCGTTCGAGGACGAGTCCATGGCCAAGGCCGCCAAGACCTGGGACCCCGCGGGCAAGTACTGGGAAGCCGGCGGTGGTGGCACCGCCTGGGACACGCTGACCTTCGATCCCAAACTGAACCTGATGTACGTGGGCGTCGGCAACGGTTCACCCTGGGCGGCAGCCAAGCGCAGCCCCGCGGGCGGCGATAACCTGTACCTGGGGTCCATCGTCGCGCTCAACCCCGACACCGGCAAGTACGTCTGGCACTACCAGGAAACACCCGGCGACAACTGGGACTACACCTCGACCCAGCCGATGATCCTGGCCGACCTGAAGATAGCGGGCAAGCCACGCAAGGTGATCCTGCATGCGCCGAAGAACGGTTTCTTCTTCGTGATCGACCGCACCAACGGCAAGTTCATCTCGGCGAAGAACTTCGTCGACGTGAACTGGGCCAGCGGCTACGACGCGACGGGTCGCCCCATCGAGACTGCCGATGCGCGTCCCACGGATCGACCGTACGATGCCATTCCAGGCCCCTACGGCGCGCACAACTGGCACTCCATGTCGTTCAATCCACGGACCGGGCTGGTCTACTTGCCTGCGCAAAACATACCCGTCAACATGATGGATGACAAGAACTGGAGCTTCAACTCCAACAAGCCAGGTCAGCCAGGCTCCGGTACCGGTTGGAATACCGGCAATTACATCAATGCAGTCCCACCAAAAAGCAAGCCGTTTGGCCGACTGATTGCCTGGGATCCGGTACAGCAAAAAGAAGCATGGCGCCAGGAACAGGTCTCACCGTGGAATGGTGGCACGCTGACCACGGCCGGTAACCTCGTGTTTCAGGGCACGGCGGACGGGCGTTTCATCGCCTACAACGCCCAAAATGGCGAGAAACTCTGGGAGTCGCCCACGGGGACCGGCGTGGTGGCTGCGCCTATCACCTATCTGGTGGATGGCAAGCAGTACGTGTCGATTGCCGTGGGATGGGGCGGCAGTTACGGTCAGGATAAGCGGGCCACCGAGCGGCAAGGTCCGGGCACGGTCTACACCTTTGCCGTTGGCGGCAAAGCGCCCATGCCGGACTTCGTCGCTTACCGGATGGGCGAACTGGTGGCAGGGGTGAAATACGACCCGGCTCACTACGAGGCCGGCACCTTGCTGTATGTCAGCAATTGCGTTCTCTGCCATGGTGTTCCCGGCGTGGACCGTGGCGGCAACATCCCCAACCTCGGTTACATGAACGCGGCCTTCATCGAAAACCTCGACAAGTTCATCTTCAAAGGTCCCGCCATGAGCCGGGGCATGCCTGACTTCACGGGCAAGCTGAGCGTGGACGATGTGGAGAAGATCAAGGCCTTCATCCAGGGAACGGCAGACGCGATACGTCCCAAGAAATGACCGATATATGACCGATGGCGCGAAGGAGTGCGCCGGGGAGTTGTGCGCGGCTGCCTGCCGTGCAGCCGGCGACGGGCCGACGGTTCTTGCAGGGCTTCGCGCCCGGTCGGCCAGATTCTATGGCTTACGGATATGAGGAAAAAACCATGCAATCGAAAAAAGTTTCCGCTGTCTGTATCGCGGTCCTGATGGGTGCGCTGGCGGGACCCGTCGCCTTGGCGACCGAGCACGCGCACGCCGCATCCAAGAGCGGCGCGGCGAAGGACATGAAGGTACTGCCGCCGCTGCGCATCGTGTCGCCGCTTGCCGGGGCGCAGGTCGGGCCCAACATTGAGGTCGAGTTCGAGACCGATGCGGAGCTGGCGAACATGACGATGAGCGCCAAGTCCATTGGCGTTCATCTGCATGTCGGTATCGACGGTACGTCTCTGATGCCGATGATGGCGGACTTGGTCCGCGTGGGCAAGAATCGTTACCGCTACGCCTTTGACCTGCCCGCAGCCCCTGGGCCGCGCGTCATTAGCGTGTACTGGTCCGATGCATCCCACAAGACCATCGAATTTTCGGTACAGAAGGTGAGTGTGGTGGTCGTTTCGAATCAGGGTAAGGTCAAACCTTGAACGTACAGTCAAGTCGTCCTTGATGCCAATGAATAGAAGTGCAAGCAGCTATTGAAGTAATAGCATCATCGGCCCATGAAGTCGTTGCTCGCCTACCCACAACGAAGGAAAGTCTCATGACAATCGGAAAGACATTGAAACACGTACTCGCCATCGCCTCCTTTGCCTGGGCAGCCGGTCCTGCTTTTGCGCAGGACACGCCCGTCGGGCTCTGGAAGACGATTGACGACGACGGCAAGACGGTGAAAACCTTGATTCGCATCAGCGAATCGGCTGGCGTGCTCAGTGGCGTGATCGAGAAACTCCTCGATCCCAAGGCGGCGACCGTCTGCACGAAATGCACCGACGACCGCAAGGACAAGCCGGTGGTCGGGATGACGATTATTCGCGGCATCAAACACAATACCGCTGACGCTGCGCTGTGGGACGGCGGCGAGGTGCTCGATCCGGAGAATGGGTCGACCTACCGGCTGCGTCTGCGGCCCGCCGACGGGGGCAAGAAACTCGAGGTTCGAGGTTTCATCGGCGTGCCGATGATAGGGCGCTCGCAAACCTGGGTGCGCGCCGAGTGAACGCCCGGCGCAAGATGGTTTCGTGGCTCGTCGCGCTGCTGGCCATGGCCGCCACTGGCACGGCGCTGGCGCATGCCGCGCTGGTCAAGTCCGAACCGGCACGGCGGGCGACGCTGTCCAAACCGCCGCCGCAGGTCAGGCTGTGGTTCAACGAGCGGCTGGAGCCCGAGTACGCGACGATCAGCGTGATCAGGGAAGGTGCCGGCCCGGTCACGACCCAGAAGGCCCGGGTTGACAAGGACGACCCCAAACTGCTGGCGCTGGAATTGCCCATGCTCAGCCCGGGTACCTATACCGTGAAATACCGGGTGCTCTCGGTCGATGGCCATACGGTCGATTACGGTTATACCTTCACCGTGAAGGCCGAGGGCGCCGGGAAGTAAATGGAATTCCTCGGCACGGCGCTGCGCTGGCTGCAATTGACCAGCGGCCTGGTGCTGTTGGGCAGCTTTGCCCTGCTGCTGCTCGCGGGTCCTGGCCGAAGCCCGGATGCCGCGCGCTGGCGTGGCGCGGTCTTTGCCGCCGCGCCATGGCTGGTGGCACTGCTGCTGGCCACGGCGGCAGGTCTGTTGATGTTGCAGGCGGCTTCGGTCAGCGGCCGCGGCGAGGCGGCCTTTGAGTGGTCCGAATGGGTCAGGCTGCTGGAGCGAACGCGCTACGGCGCGGTCTGGCAGGTGCGGCAGGCGGCAGCGCTGGTTCTGCTGCTGTTGTTGCTGAGCCGAGGGCCTCTGAGCGCGCGGTTCGGCGAGCGCGTCGTCTGTGTGGCGCTGCTCACCCTGGCGCTGGGAATCAACGCGGCCTCGGTATTTACCGGGCACGGCGCTGCCACAGAACCGCTTTGGCTCGCAGGTGCCGGCCATGCGGTGCATTTGCTGGCGGCGGGCGCTTGGGCCGGAGGGTTGCCGGCGCTGGCCTACGGACTTCACCTGGCGGCAAGAGGCCGGGATCCGCCGTTCCGGCAGATGTTCCTCGGCGTGTTGCGCCGCTTCTCTGTGCTTGCGACGGTTTGCGTTGCTCTCATCGCTGCATCCGGCACCCTCATCGCGTACCTGCAGTTCGGCGCGCCGATCCGCTGGCCCGCACGGACAGACGACATCTTCGGCGGTCTGATGACGGTGCTCGAACGCAGCCTGGCCCCGCTGCTCAGTACATCGTTCGGTCTGCAGGTGTTGGCCAAAATGGTTCTGCTGGTGCCGGTGCTGCTTGTTGCAGCGCGGGTTCGCTGGGTCTGGATGCCGCGTATGGGCAAGGTGGCATTTGAGCAGGGTCTTGCGTGGCAAGGCGCGGCCGGTCTGGTCCGGGTGGAACTGGGCGTTGTGCTGCTGATCCTGCTCTTCGCAGCCGGTCTGACAGGTACGCTGCCCGCGGCCCATGCGCAGATGGTGTGGCCGCTGCCGTTTCGTCTGTCGCTCGCGGCCACCTGGGACAAACCGGGGGGGGTGAACACGGTCGTGGGTGCGTCGTTGCTGGCTATGGGCGGACTGGCTTGGCTGGTGCATGCCCTTGTGTCAGGGCCCCGCGCCGACGCGGCGCAGGGCGGGCGCCGGATCCGTTTGGGTGCTGCCGTGCTGATGACCCTCTCGGGGCTGGTCATCGTTCTATACGCGCTCTCGGTGGACGCCTATCCCGACACCTATCGGCGCACGGATGTCAGTTACAACGCGGTGTCGGTCACGCGCGGGGCGGCGCTGTATTCCCAGCACTGCGTGTCCTGTCACGGTCCGGGTGGCAAGGGGGACGGTCCGCTGGCCACCCGCTTGCCCACCAGGCCCGCCGACCTCACCGAGCCGCATACCGCGTTGCACACGGCGGGCGATCTCTTTTGGTGGCTCACCCACGGCAAGCCGAACACCGCCATGCCCGGCTTTGCGCAGGAAATGACCGAGGAGGAACGCTGGGACATGGTGAACTTCCTGCGCGCCTTCTCCGCCGGTTTTCAGGCCCGCATCCTGACACCGCAGGTGGTGCCCGGGCGGCCCTGGCTCGGTCCGCCCGATTTCGATTTTGTGACCCGGTCGGGACTGGCCGCGGCGCTCAAGGCGTACAGGGAGCGCAAGTCCGTGCTGCTGGTCTTCTACTCGCAGCCCTTCTCGGCGCAACGCCTGGCCGAACTGGCGCGTGTCTATCCGCGCCTGAAATCCAGCGGCGCCGAGGTGATCGCCATTGCGTTGCCAGGCACCCCGCCCTTGCAATCGCAGCCGTTCCCCGTTGTCACCGATGGGGCGCAGGAGGCGGCGACCGCCTACCTGCTGTTGCGGCGCACCTTGAGCGACCCCGGCAAGACCATCCTGGGGGAAGCTCCGTCTCACATGGAATTCCTGCTCGACCGGTTCGGCTATGTGCGAGCGCGCTGGCTGCCGCAGGACGAGGAGGGCGCCGGTGAAGGTTGGCGCGACACGCAGTTTCTGCTCGACCAAATCGAACGCATCCACCGCGAGCCGCGCATCCTGCCGCCGCCCGATGATCATGTGCATTGAGCGGGAGTGCTCTGCCGGGCGGTCTCGGCCCTGCACCGATCAGACCGCTTTGACCAGCGACTTGGTGTAGATGGCTAAATGAGCCCATCCCCTCTACAGGGACTTCCAGTTAAGTCAAGAACGGTTT
>NZ_JAQSDL010000030.1 GCF_029945895.1 Polaromonas sp.
GGCAGCCGGTGTTGCCGGCCGGGAAGTTGATGATGTTGTACTTGGCGTAGAACTCACGCATCAGCTTCAGGCCATTGCCCTCGTACATCCAGGCCGACATCTGGCGGCTGTTCAGGCCGAAGGGGATGGCACAACCCAGGGCGAAGGTTTCGTCCTTGCCAAAGAAGTAATACGGCGCGGTGTGCGCGACTTCGACCGTGCCGTTCTGCACGCCATCCACCACGCCGAATGCAGGCATCAACTCGCCGGCAGCATGGGTCGAGATGGTGAATTTGCCACCGCTCATTTCGCCGACTTTTTTGGCAAAGGTCTCGGCTCCGCCAAAAATGGTGTCCAGCGATTTGGGGAAGCTTGATGCGAGGCGCCAGCGGATGGCGGCCCCCTGGGCCTGAACGGCAGGCGCGATGCCGGCAGCCAGGACGCCGGCAATACCGGCATTTTTGATAAGCGAACGACGATCCATGAGCAAACTCCTCAGTTATAGATAGATTAAAAGGATTACTGACACCCCGCGAGTCTAGGAGGAGGTCGATCTATAACTATTGGGAGTTACCCCCTCAGGGCTTCACCTGATGGAGAAAATGCAACAGGACGCCACCCCGCCCGCTCGGGGGAAGTGACGTCCTGTCCGGCCGGCCGCAGCGGCTTACAGTTTCTGCGACTGCATGAAGCTGTCGAAACGCGCTTCCGTGAAGCGGAACCACAGGTTCTGGTCACGCCGGAAGCTGGAGAAATCGTCGTAGATTTTTTTCCAGGCCGGGTTTTTTGCGCTGATCTCGGCGTACAGGGCCATGGACTCCTTGAAGGCGCGGTCCATGATGTCCTTGGGGAAAGGCAGAACCTTGGTCTTGCTGCCCACCAGTTGCTTCAGCGCGGTCGGGTTCTTGGCATCGTACTTGGCCTGCATCTCGACGTGGGCGTAAGCCGTAGCCGCTTCGACGATCGCCTTGTTTTCCGGCGAAAGGGCTTCATAGGCCTTGTTGTTGATGAAAAACTCGAGCTGCGGGCCACCCTCCCACCAGGCCGGGTAGTAGTAGTAAGGCGCGACCTTGTTGAAGCCGAGCTTCTGGTCGTCGTAGGGGCCAATCCACTCAGCCGCGTCCAGCGTGCCTTTTTCGAGGGCCTGGTAAATTTCACCGCCCGGAATGTTCTGAGGCACCACGCCCATGCGCTCGAGCACCTTGCCGGCAAAACCGCCGACGCGGAATTTCAGGCCCTTGAGGTCGGCCACCGACTTCATTTCCTTGCGGTACCAGCCGCCCATCTGGCAGCCCGTGTTGCCGCCCGGGAAGTTCACGATGTTGTAGTTCTTGTAGAACTCACGCGTCAGCTTCAGGCCGTTGCCCTCATACATCCAGGCGGTCATCTGGCGGCTGTTCAGGCCAAAGGGAATCGAGCAGCTCAGGGTGAAAGCGTCGTCCTTGCCAAAGAAGTAGTAGGCAGCGGTATGGGCCATTTCGACCGTGCCGTTCTGCACGCCATCGACCACGCCGAAAGCAGGCATCAACTCGCCAGCCGCGTGTGTGGAAATGACAAATTTTCCGCCGCTCATTTCGTTGACCTTTTTGGCAAAGGTCTCTGCACCGCCGAACACCGTGTCCAGCGACTTGGGGAAGCTCGATGCGAGGCGCCAGCGGATGGCGGCCTGGGCGTGTACAGCCGGTGCAACACCAGCTGCAAGCACACCCGCGATACCGGCATGTTTGATGAGGGAACGACGATCCATTGAGAAAGCTCCGGGAGTTGATAAAACGGTTGTTTGCTAACAGCGCCGCGCAAAGCGGGGCCCTGTTCGTATGTGTACTTATTGTAGAAAAAGGAGAAGCCCGGGCAGCGGGGGTTATCCCGTCAAAACACCTCTCAAATCGCAGGTCTTCAGGCTACTGTCAGGAATGAAAAAAAGCGGTGCGCCCGAGCACGCAGCGTTCAATCGATGGCGCGCTCGATCACCGCATAGGCATCGTGAGCGTGGATCGATTCGAAGTTGGTGACCTCCACCCGGTAGCCGGCGATGCGGGCGTCGGCATCGAGCGCCAGGGCCACGTCACGGATCAGGTCTTCGACAAATTTGGGGTTGGCATACGCCCGCTCGGTGACCCATTTTTCGTCGGGTCGTTTGAGCAGGCCCCAGAGCTCGCAGGACGCGTTGTCCTCGGCAAAACGCACCAGCTCGCTCCAGTCCATCGTTCCGGCCAGCATGGCCAGCAGCTTGATGTGCGAGCGCTGGTTGTGCGCACCGTCATCGCTGACCTCCTTGGAGCACGGACACAGCGACTTGACCGGCACCGTGGCCTGCATGCTGATGCGGGTGGCGCCACCCTGGCGCCGGGCCAGCCAGGCGCCGTCGTACTCCATCAGGCTTTGCAGCCCGCTCACCGGTGCCGACTTCCGGATGAAAAACGGAAACTTCACTTCAATGTGGCCTTCATCGGCTTCCAGCAAGCGCAGCATGCTCTCCATTTCGGAGCGCAGCAAGTTTGCCGTCAGCGCCTGGCCGCGCAGCGTCAACGCATCCAGCCACGCGATCAGGCGCGACATGTGGGCGCCCTTCTGGTCGGCGCGCAAACCCACATCGAGTGTCCAGCTGCCCACCGTCGGCTGTGCCTGGCCTGCCACCACCACGCTCAGGGGGTAACGCAGCGAGGTGATGCCGACGCGCTGGATGGGCAGTCGGCGCAGGTCGGCCCGGCCCTGCACATCGGGCATGGCCGAGAACCCCTGCAAAGGGCTGTCCCCCATTTTCACGATCGCCGTCATGCCACGGATTTGAGCGTGTGCTTGGCCGGCCGGGCCGGCGCGGGCAGGACACCAAAACGCGTGACGATCGCCAGCTCGATCCCGGCAGCGTCCAGCCCCTGCAGGGCCAGCAGCCTGGCCGGATCACCGTGCTCCGTGAATTCATCGCGCAGGCCCAGGTGCAGCAAGGGCTTGACGACACCTGCGGCAGCCAGCGCCTCCGCCACGGCGCTGCCGGCGCCACCCATGATGGAGCCTTCTTCCACCGTGACCAGGGCCTCATGACTGCCCGCCACCTGCAGCAGCAGTTCGATGTCGAGCGGCTTGGCCCAGCGCATGTTGACCACCGTGGCGCCGAGTTTATTGGCCGCTTCCAGGGCCGGATGCAGCAAGGTGCCAAAGGCCAGAATCGCCACGCCCGCGCCCTGGCGACGCAGCTCACCCTTGCCAAAAGGCAAGGCATCGAGGTGGGCCTGCGTGGCCACACCGGCACCGGCGCCGCGCGGATAACGTACGGCCACCGGATGGTTCTGCTCATACGCGCTGCTGAGCAGCATGCGGCACTCGTTCTCGTCGGCCGGGCAGGCGACGCTCATGTTGGGGATGCAGCGCAGGTAAGCGATGTCGTAGGCGCCCGCGTGCGTGGCACCGTCGGCTCCCACCAGCCCGGCGCGGTCGAGGGCAAACACCACCGGCAGGTTCTGCAGCGCCACATCGTGGATCAGCTGGTCGTAACCACGCTGCAGAAAGGTCGAATAGATCGCCACCACCGGCTTGAGGCCTTCGCAGGCCATGCCCGCGGCAAACGTGACCGCGTGTTGCTCGGCGATGCCGACGTCGTAATAACGGTCGGGGAAGCGCTGATGGAACTCCACCATGCCCGAGCCTTCGCGCATGGCCGGGGTGATACCGACCAGCCGGCTGTCCTTCTCGGCCATGTCGCACAGCCAGTGGCCGAAGACCTGGGTGAAAGTCTGTTTTGCCGGTGCCGTGGACTTCTGCAGCCCCATGGTCGGATCGAACTTGCCCGGGCCGTGGTAGGCCACCGGGTCGGCCTCGGCCAGCTTGTAGCCCTGGCCTTTTTTGGTGACCACGTGCAGGAACTGCGGGCCCTTGAGGTGCTTGATGTTTTCCAGCGTGGGGATCAGCGACTCCAGGTCATGGCCGTCGATGGGGCCGATGTAGTTGAAGCCAAAATTCTCGAACAGCGTTGCCGGCACCACCATCCCCTTGGCATGGGTCTCCAGCCGCTTGGCCAGCTCGAAAAGCGGTGGTGCCACCTTGAGCACCTGCTTGCCGACATTTTTGGCCGAGGCATAAAACTGCCCGCTCATGAGCTGCGCGAGGTAGCGGTTGAGCGCGCCTACCGGGGGGCTGATGCTCATGTCGTTGTCATTGAGGATCACCAGCAGGTTGCAGTCGCAGACACCGGCATTGTTGAGCGCCTCGAAAGCCATGCCTGCACTCATGGCGCCGTCACCGATGATGGCCACCGCATGGCGCTCTTCACCCTTTTGTTTGGCCGCCATGGCCATGCCCAATGCGGCGGAAATCGAGGTCGAGGAATGTGCGGTGCCAAACGTGTCGTATTCGCTTTCATCGCGCCGCGGAAAGCCGCTGAGCCCGCCGAACTGGCGCAGGCTGGCCATGCGTTCGCGCCGGCCGGTCAGGATCTTGTGCGGGTAGGTCTGGTGGCCCACGTCCCAGACCAGCCGGTCCTCGGGCGTGTTGAACACGTAGTGCAGCGCCACCGTGAGTTCGACCGTGCCCAGGTTGGAACTCAGGTGCCCGCCGGTCTGCGACACGCTGTGCAGCACATAGGCGCGCAACTCGTCGGCCAGCGTCCTGAGCTGGGGACGCGGCAGCAGGCGCAGGTCTGCCGGGCTGTGGATGGTTTCTAGCAGTGGGTACATCGTGGTGTCTTGTTTCTGATGTCTCGTTTTCTGGAGAGGCCGGTCGCTATTTTTTCTCGAGTCTGTGCTCACGACGTTCGGTTGACCAGCATGTCGGCCAGCGCGCTGAGCGCAGCCGTGGGCCCGAGTTCGCTGGCTTTCAGGCTGTGATGCGCTTGGGACAGCAACTCCTGCGCGTAATTGCGCGAGGCCGGCAGGCCCATTAGCGACACAAAGGTGGGCTTGTCCTGGGCGGCGTCCTTGCCCGCGGTCTTGCCCAGCGTCGCCGAATCGGCCGTGACGTCCAGGATGTCGTCCACCACCTGGAAAGCCAGCCCCACGGCGGCGCCGTAGTCACACAGCGCGTTTCGTGCCGGGGCCGGGGCAGCGCCGCAGGCGGCGCCCATCATCACGCTGGCCTGCAGCAGGGCGCCGGTCTTGAGCCGGTGCATGTCATGCAGCTCCGCCGAGGTCAGCGCCTTGCCGACGCTGGCCAGGTCGATCGCCTGCCCGCCGGCCATGCCCTGGTAGCCCGCTGCCTGGGCCAGCATGCGGCACAGGGTCGCCTGCGTCGCGGGGTCGATGGAGCCGTCTTCCGGTGTCAGCAGCTCGAAGGCCAGCGCCTGCAGCGCATCGCCGGCCAGCAAGGCCTGCGCCTGGCCGAATTTCACATGCACCGTCGGCTTGCCGCGTCGCAGGATGTCGTTGTCCATGCAGGGCATGTCGTCGTGCACCAGCGAATAGGCGTGAATCAGTTCCACCGCACAGGCCACGCGCAGCGCCGCAGCGGGACTGCCTTGCACCGCCTCGCAGGCGGCCATGACCAGCAAGGGACGCAGCCGTTTGCCTCCATCGAGCACCGCGTAACGCATGGCATCGCCGAGCCCGGCCGGTGCGGGTCGGGGTTCAGGTGGGGCCACCCAGCGGTTCAGGGCCTGCTCGACGGCGGCGAGTTGGCGGGCGCTCCAGGCGCCCAGCTCAAAATGGATGTACTCAGTCAATGGGCTTACTCTTGGTTCCAGGGCTTGGTGTCGTTGCCTTCCAGCACCTTGATCTGGTTTTCCACGGCCTCAAGCTTGCCGCGGCAGAACTTGAGCAGCTCGGCGCCGCGCTGGTAACCGGTGAGCAGCTGATCCAGCGGCAATTGGCCGGATTCGAGACGGGCCACCAGGGTTTCGAGTTCTTCCAGCGCAGCTTCGTAACTGGCGGGTGTGGCGGGGACGGGGGCAGAGGAGGTTTTGGCCATGGGTATTTGGTTGGAAGAGTGATTTTAGGCCGTTGTGCGGCGTTTTCCGCCCTGATGGCATTGTGGGCGTTCCAGACCACCTGTTCATGGGATGGCGCTCACCCGCCCGGGGCAGCGCGCAGCGGCACAAAGCGGGGCCCACACGGTACAATCGACGGGCTTCACGCCTTGACGCCCCGCCTGCCTGACAGGGTTGTCTGCCCCTTCATCCACCCCCGAAACTGCCTGTTTCGGAAATTGCATGTCTGATCTAAGCCTCCGTCTCCTGCAGGCCACCAGCCAGCTCCCCGTTTCCAGCTACTTTGACGCCGGCCTGTACCAGCGGGAGCAGCAAAAGCTGTTTGCCCGCGGCCCGCGCTATGTGGGGCATGAGCTCTCGGTGCCCCATCTGGGCGACTACTACGCCCTGCCCCAGGAACTCGGCGGCCGCGCGCTGGTGCGCAATGCGACCGGGGTCGAGCTGATCTCCAACGTCTGCCGGCACCGCCAGTCCACCATGCTGCAGGGCCGGGGCAACACCGGCAGCAACATCGTCTGCCCGCTGCACCGCTGGACCTACAACACCAACGGCGAGCTGATAGGCGCCCCGCATTTCGAGGTCGACCCCTGCCTGAACCTGAACCGCTACCAGACCAGCAGCTGGAACGGCCTGGTGTTTGAAGACAACGGCCGCGACATCGCCGCCGAGATGGCCCCGCTGGGTGCCATGCCCGATCTCGACTTTTCGGGCTATCAGCTCGACCGGATCACCCTGCACGAATGCAACTACAACTGGAAGACCTTCATCGAGGTCTATCTGGAGGATTACCACGTTGGCCCCTACCACCCGGGCCTGGGGGCCTTCGTGACCACCGACGACCTGCGCTGGGAGCTGACGCCGCACTACTCGGTGCAAACCGTCGGCGTGTCCGACAAGCTCGGCAAGCCGGGCACCGATGTCTACAAGAAATGGCATGACGTGGTGCTGCAGTACCGCAAGGGTGTGCCGCCCAAGTACGGCGCCATCTGGCTGACCTACTACCCCAACGTGATGGTCGAGTGGTACCCGCACGCCCTGGTGGTCAGCACCCTGCACCCGCAGGGGCCGGACAGGACGCTCAACGTGGTGGAGTTTTTCTATCCCGAAGAGATCTGCGCCTTCGAGCGCGAGTTCATGGATGCGCAGCAGGCCGCCTACATGGAGACCTGCGTCGAAGACGACGAGATCGCACTGAGCATGGACGCCGGCCGCAAGGCCCTGATGCAGCGCGGCGACAACGAGTTCGGCCCCTACCAGAGCCCGATGGAAGACGGCATGCAGCACTTTCACGAGTGGTACCGCCGCGAGATGGGCGCGAGCAAAACCACGCAAATGCTTTGACGCGGTCTGTCCGGCAGTCAAAGCTATGAATTTCATAGCTGCTTGCGCAGGACCCGCCTGGGCTGCAACCACTTTCTACTTCTAACCACGAGCTCCGCGATGCAAGCCCTCTGGATGTTGGCCGCCGCCTTCTTTTTTGCCACCATGGCGGTGTGCGTCAAGTTCGCCTCGGTGCATTTCAACAGCGCGGAACTGGTGTTTTACCGCGGACTGCTGGGCATGCTGTTCATGTGGGCGCTGGCCCGCACACGTGGCGTGACGCTGGCCACCCGTTATCCCGGCATGCACATGTGGCGCAGCCTGGTCGGCGTGATTTCGCTGGGCGCCTGGTTTTACGCCATCGCCCACCTGCCCCTGGCCACGGCCATGACGCTGAACTACATGAGCAGTGTCTGGATCGCCACCTTTCTGGTAGGCGGCGCGTTGCTGATGGGCTTGCTTCCCGCGCGCGGCCAGGCCTCGGCGGGAAGCATCTCCTCGCAAGGTCCGCTGGTGCTGACGGTGATCACCGGTTTCATCGGAGTCGTGATGATGCTGCGACCAACGATAGAGCAGAACCAGGCCTTCGCCGGCCTGATCGGGCTGATGTCCGGCCTGTTGGCCGCCTTTGCCTACATGCAGGTCATGGCCCTGGCCCGTGTCGGCGAACCCGAAACCCGCACGGTGTTTTATTTCGCAGTCGGCTCGGCCATCGCCGGTGGCCTGGGCATGCTGGTGGCCGGCATCTCCGAGTGGCACTGGAAGCCGGCGCTGTGGCTGCTGCCCCTGGGCGTGCTGGCCTCGCTGGGCCAGCTGTGCATGACGCGGGCCTATAGCATGGCCAAAACCCGCAGTGCCACCCTGGTGGTCGCAAACTTGCAATACTCCGGTATCGTGTTTGGCGCAATCTACAGTCTGGTGCTTTTTGGCGACCATGTTCCCCTGCTGGGCTGGGCCGGCATGGCGCTCATCGTGGCCAGCGGCATCGCAGCCACGGTGCTGCGCGCCCGGGCCGCGCCGGGCGCGCCTGCCGAAGAACACTGAATCACGGGCTTGTTTTTCAACCGGAGCGACCATGTACCCCACCCTGATTTCTGCCGAACAGCTGCAGGCCCTGATGGGCAGCGGCCAGCCCTGCCGCGTGTTTGACTGCAGCTTCGAGCTGATGCAGCCCCATGCGGGCAAACAGCTGTATCTGGAGGCTCACATCCCGGGTGCGGTGTATGCCAACCTCGATACCGACCTGAGCGCCAGACACGGCGTGCCTGGGACGCACGGGGTGCTCACCGTGCGCAGCGGCGCGGACCAGCCCGCTTCCGGCGGTCGCCATCCGCTGCCCAATCGCGAAAAATTTGCCACCTGGCTGTCCAGCGTGGGCTTCAGCAATGACATGCAGGCCGTGGTGTATGACCGCAACGGTGCCAACTACTGCGGCCGCCTGTGGTGGATGCTCAAGTGGGCCGGTCACGAAGCAGTCGCCGTGCTCGACGGCGGGCTGCAGGCCTGGCGGGCCGCGGGCGGTGCGGTCAACCGCGGCGAAGAGCCTTCGCACTTCCAGTCCATCTTTTTCCCCGGCCCTGAAAAGGCGCTGCTGGTCGATGGCCAAACGGTGACCGACCACCTCGGCCAGCCCGGCCAGACCCTGCTGGACGCCCGCGCGCCAGCAAGGTTTCGCGGCGAAGTGGAACCGCTGGACCCGGTGGCCGGCCACATTCCCGGCGCACTGAACCGGCCGTTTGCCGAAAACATGGGGCCTGACGGCAAGTTCAAGCCCGCCGTGCAGTTGCGGGCCGAGTTTGAAGCACTGCTGGCCGGCCGCAACCCGGCGAGCGTGGTGCACCACTGCGGCAGTGGTGTCAGCGCGGTGCCCAATCTGCTGGCGATGGAAATCGCCGGCCTCGGCCGCACCGGTCTTTACGCCGGCAGCTGGAGCGACTGGTGCAGCGACCCCGGCCGTCCTGTGGCCACGGGGAACTGAGGCCACCAACAAATAGTCGCCAGCGCGCAATGCAGTGCTTTAGTATTCACCAAACCTGCACCCGCCATGTCCGACACCTCCGCTTCCCACGAATCCACCCGCCAGCTGGCGGCGGCGCTCATAGAGCAACGTTATTCACGCGGGCTGCGCTCCCTGTTGCTGATGCTGCTGGCCAGCCTGCCGCTGGTGCTCGGCCTGTCGCTTGCCCAGGAAATCGGCGACGTCCAGATCATCGTGATCGTCACCGCCCTGACACTGACTGTATTTGGCTACTGGCTGCTGCACCGCGGGTACTACCAGTGGACTGGCTACCTGCTGGTTTATGCCCTGATCGGGCTGTCGGCCGCTGGCATGGTGGCTTACGGCTCGGTCCGCAGTGCGCTGTTGCTGGGTTTTGTCGGCGCCGTGATCGCCGCCGGAATGATGCAGGGGAAAAAGTCCCTGATCGCGGCGGTTGTGATGAGCTCCCTTGTCCTGGGCCTGCTGAGCTGGGCCGAACAGGCCGGCCTGCTGGTCAAGCCGGATTTTTCGGTCAACCTGAGGTTCTGGCTGGTCAATGTCCTGCTGCTCACCGGCATTGCCGGCAGCGTGTTCACCAGCCGTCAGGTGGTGCTACGGGCACTGCGCGAGCAGCATGCCGAATTGCGCCGGCGCGAGAAAGCTGAAGACGAACTGCGACTGAGCGAAGACCGCTTCAGCCGCATTTTTCGCAGCAGCCCGGCGGCCATCATCGTGCAGGACCTCGAAGCGATGACGGTACTCGACGTGAACCCCGCCTTCGAGCGCCTGTGGGGCTACACGCGTGATGAGTCCCTGGGCGGCACCGACGTTCACCTGTGGCAGGACCCGCAAGCGCGCAAGTCATTCCAGTTGCAGATGGCCACCTCGGGCCGTGCCATCAACCTGCCGCTGGAAGGCCGCAGAAAAGACGGCCGCCTGATCAGCGTCCTGCTGTCAACCGAAATTGAAGGCCGCGGCCAGGGCCGTATCGTGGTCTCCACCATCACCGACGCCACCGCCGAAACCCAGGCCAGGCTGGCAGCGCGCCAGTCGGCCGAACTGTTCTCCAAGGCTTTTGATCACAGCCCCATCAACATGACCATCACGCGGGTTTCCGACGGCACCTTCCTGGCCGTCAATGCCGCCGAGGACTACGTGCAGGGTCTCACCCGGGAAGAACTGCTGGGCCGCACCTCGGTGGAAGCCGGGGTCTGGACCAGCGAGCAAGAGCGTGCGCAGTACATCGCCGAAATTCGTGCAAAGGACGGTGTGGTGCAGCGAGAAACCCGGATGCGGCATAAAAACGGGACCATGATGGACTGCCAGATCTGGTCGGTCATCGTCGATATTGCCGGCGAGTCCTGCATCCTGAGCTCCACCATCAACATCAGCGAGCAAAAGCGCCGGGAAGCCCAGCTGATCGATGTCGCCAAAGCCCTGTCGAGCGGCACCGGCGAAGCCTTCTTCCGTTCCGTCGTCCAGCACCTGGCCATGGCCCTGGATGCAGATCTGGTGATCGTGGGCGAAATCATGCCGGACCAGAGCGTGGCCTCACTGGCCATGGTTCAGGACGGCGAGTTGCAGCCTGACATCCGTTATGCGCTGGCCGGCACGCCCTGCGACCAGGCCCTCAGCCAGTCCGACCTGTGTGTCCACAACGAGGGCGTGCAACAACTTTTTCCGCACGACCGGGTTCTGGCGGAGGGCAACTTCCACGCCTACGTGGGCGCGGCGTTGCGCGATGCCGATGGCACCCCCATAGGTGTCGCCAACGCCTTGTGGCGAAACCCCCAACCCCGCTCCGCCGACCGGGACGCGCTGATGCAGATTTTTGCCAGTCGCATCACGGCCGAGCTGGTGCGCCTGCGGCGCGACCGCGAAATTTCGCGCTTCAATGAAACGCTGGAGCAGCGCGTCAACGAGCGCACCGAGCAGCTCCTGGCGACCAACGCAGAGCTGGAGTCTTTCGGCTATTCGGTCTCACACGACCTGCAGTCGCCGCTGCGCAGCATCGAGGGCTTCAGTGTGCTGCTGGCGCGCCGCCTCAAGGGCCGGCTCAGCGACGAGGAGCAGCGCCTGTTTGATCGCATCCGGGTCAACGTGGTGCGCATGCACGAACTGATCAACGACCTGCTGGCGCTGGCCCGCGTCAGCAAGGGACGGCTGGTACTGGAGGAAGTCGACCTCAGCTTCATGGCGGAGCAGGTGGTCATGCAGGAAAGGCAACGCGACCCGAAGCGCCCGGTGAGTGTCACCATCCAGCCGGGCATCCAGGGCCGCTGCGACAGTAAACTCGCACGCATCATCCTTGAAAACCTGATCGGCAACGCCTGGAAATACTCGCGCCAGCAGTCGGAGGCGACCATCGAGTTCGGCCAGATGCCCGCGCGCGAGGGCGGGCGCAAGATGCTGTTCGTGCGCGACAACGGCGCCGGATTCAACATGGACTATGCGGACAGCCTGTTCAAGCCTTTCCACCGGCTGCACCATGAAACCGAATTTGAAGGCAGCGGCATCGGCCTGGCGACCGTGCACCGCATTCTGGAGCGGCACGGCGGGCTGATACGCGGGGAGTCATCCGAGGGTCAGGGCGCGTGTTTCTATTTTTCCTTCGATCCCCGGGTTGGCGCCATCGTGGCCTGAGCGCCGCGGCAAGCCGTCAGGACAGACCCCCGCGCGGCGGGGGCCGTGGTCAGGCCTCTCAGGCAGACACCCCGTCATTGGCCAGCAGCTCTTCCTTGAGCGTCTTCAGATCGGCGACCATGCCCTTGAGGTCCATGTCGCTCTTGCGGGCCTTGGTGAACATCTCCTCACGCTCTTCCTCCACGTGATGGTCAATGTATTCGCCAAGCACAATGACCTTGGCGTCGAACAGCTCTTCGTCGGCTTCCATGCCCGAAATCTGCGCAATCAGGTCCTTCGCGCTGGCATGCTCGACCTCGGCTTCGTTGAGCAACGCGTCGTCACCGATGGCCTCGCGCGCTGCGGGGTAGAAGATCTGCTCTTCGATATCGGCATGCACGGTCAGCTCCTTGCAGATCCGGTCGGCCAGGGCCTTGCGTTCCGCGGCGGGCGCCTCGGTTTCACTGAGTTTTTTGAACTGGGTGAACAGTTTCTTGACGGCAATGTGATCGGCATCGAGCAGATCGACGGCATCGTTCATCTTGGGCGGGGCTTTGCTCATGGTGGGCTTCCTGGTAATGGTAGGTTGGTGACTTGCAGCACCGGCAGTGCTGCATGCATGGCGGAGGGCCAGACACAGAAATGACTTTAGGTAGCGCCCTCATGCGCTTTTGTCAGACGCAGTTGATGTTTTTGTAGGACAGCACGAAACGACGCCTCATTGCGATTTGTCCTATAGCCGGAGCCTGGAGACATTGAGCGTCGGCGCGTGAACTTGCTGAGTGGAAGACAGGGCCGCCCCGGCAGCGTGCCGTCCCTCCACACCGGACTGCCCTCGGCTTTTAGCCACAAAATTTTTCATCAAATCGGTCCGAAGTCCAATGAAAACCGGCGTTAACTGCTATTTATTCTGTAGCAACCCCCAGAGTGCTACCATTTGCTGAAACTGGTTTCACGCCGTGTCCACGGCGCCTGCCTCGCCATGCCCACCTCTGCACTCCTGACTGCCACCGCTACCGCGCCGCGCCCCACCATTGCCGATGTGGCGCGTGCCGCCGGGGTGTCCAAAGCCACCGTCTCGCGCTTCCTGAACCACCGCGACAAGCTCCTGAGCCCTGACATCGCCAGCCGCGTCGAGGTCGCCGTCGCCGCCCTGTCCTATGTGCCCAGCCCGATGGCGCAGGCCCTCAAGCGCGGCCGCTCGCGCCTGATCGGCCTGGTCGTGGCCGACGTGACCAACCCGTTTTCCGTGGCCGTGCTGCGCGGGGCCGAAAAAGCCTGCCAGGAGGCCGGCTACCTGCTGATGCTGTACAACCTTGGCAACAACGGCGCGCGAGAACGCGAAGCCATTGAAGCCCTGACCTCTTACCAGGTCGATGGTTTCATCCTCAACACTCTGGGCCGGGATGCCGGGGCGGCGGCGGCGGCGGCGCGCCACGGCAAGCCGGTCGTGCTGGTGGACCGGCGCCACCAGGGCATGCAGGCTGACTTTGTCTCGCTGGACAATGCCGGCTCGGTGCGTCTGGCAGCCAGCCATCTGGTCGAGCGCGGCTATCGCGAGCTGCTGTTCGTGTCGGAACCGGTCCGCGACGTCAGCTCTCGCGTGGAACGCGAAGCCGCCTTTCATGCCTTCCTCTTGGAGAGCTCAAGCTCGCCGGCAGTGACAGGCGCTACCTTCGAGAGCAGCGCCGACGATGCCGACGGACTGGACCAGGCCTTGCGGGCGCTGCGTCAGCGCGCCGGCCAGCGCCTGCCGGGCATCGTGGCAAGCAACGCGGTGGTCACCCTGCGGGTGGTCGCGGCCATGGCCAGACTCGGCTGGCGTTTCGGCGAGCAGGTGGGACTGGTCGGGTTTGACGAAACCGAATGGTCGCCCTACGTCGGCCCCGGCCTGACCACCATCGCGCAGCCGACCGACGATATCGGCCGCACGGCCGCTGACTGTCTGCTTGAGCGCCTACGCGGCCTGGCGCCGCCGGCGCGGCAGATTCTGCTGCCCAGCCAGCTCATCGTGCGCGGCTCGTCCTCGCCACACCAGCCCGACCCGCCCTCCGGCCAGGCCTAGGGTTATCCATGCTTTCGGCAGGTACGGGAATTCTTCTATAATTCACTGAAACCGGTTTCATAGACCTTCGCAACCTCTCCAGCTGAGTGTCCAGCACGTCGTTCCAGGAATTTTCGCGTTTCCCTGATTGCGGCGCCTGCGCGCCACCCAGCGCCGCCGCCCGTCCATGAATTACACATTTCAATTCGGTGATGTCTTTGCAGCCTGGCCCCTGTTGCTCAAGGGCACCTGGAACACCATCGAGCTGTCGCTGCTGGCGATGCTGTTCGGGCTGGTCCTGGCCATCGCCTGCGCATGGGGCAAAACCGCCGGGCCCCGGCCCCTGCGGTTTGTGATCAATGCCTACATCGAGCTGATCCGCAACACGCCTTTCCTGGTGCAGCTGTTCTTCTTCTTTTTTGCACTGCCGGCGCTGGGCCTGCGCTGGTCAGCCTACACCGCGGCGCTGACGGCCATGGTCATCAACCTCGGGGCCTATGCGACGGAGATCATCCGCGCCGGCATCGAATCCATTCCCAAGGGCCAGATCGAGGCAGGGCTGGCGCTCAACCTCAAGCGCCACGAGATTTTCCGTTTTGTGATTCTCAAGCCGGCACTCAAGGCGATCTACCCGGCGCTGACCAGCCAGTTCATCCTGCTGATGCTCAGTTCAGCGGTGGTCTCGGCGATCTCCGCCGACGACCTGACCTCGGTCGCCGCCAACCTGCAGTCGCAGACCTTTCGCAGCTTCGAGATCTACATCGTGGTCGCCGGCATCTACCTGCTGCTGGCACTGGCCTTTTCCGCGCTGTTCCGCCTGATCTACCGGAGCAGCCTCAACTACCCGGACCGCCGCTGATGCGTACCTTCGGCCTTCCCGAATTCCTGTTCATCCTGCAGGCGGCGCAGTGGACCATTGTGCTGTCGCTGATCGCCTTTGCCGGTGGCGCCATCGGCGGGCTGATGATTGCCCTGGCGCGCACCTCCGGCAACCGTTCAGCACAGCTGCTGTCGGGCGGCTTCATCCAGATTTTTCAGGGCACACCGCTGCTGCTGCAGCTGTTCCTGGTGTTTTTCGGCGCGCCGGTGCTGGGTTTGGACATCAATCCCTGGGTCGCGGCCGGCGTGGCGCTGGTGCTCAACAGCAGTGCCTTCCTCGGCGAAATCTGGCGCGGCTGCATCCAGGCGGTGCCAGCGGGACAGACGGAAGCAGCCCATGCGCTGAGCCTCTCCTACAGCGCGCGCCTGCGCGACGTGGTCCTGCCGCAGGCCTTCAAGATCGCGCTGGCGCCCACCGTGGGCTACATGGTGCAGATCATCAAGGGCACCTCACTGGCCGCCATCATCGGCTTCACCGAGGTCACCCGCGCCGGCCAGATCATCAACAACGCCACTTTCCAGCCGCTCATCGTTTTCAGCGTGGTCGCGGCGATTTATTTCGTGCTGTGCTGGCCGCTGTCGCTGCTGGCCGCGCGGATGGAGCGCCGGCACGCCGCAGCGCTCTCACGCTGACCGCAAGGCAGCAGCTTCGCAGCTTTCGTTTCTTCCCCTCAATCCACGGAGACTTCCCCATGATCAAATCCCTGCAACGCCGCGTGTTCACCGGCACCGCCCTCGCCCTCGCCATGGCCGCCACGCTGTCGGCCTGGGCCCCCGCGGCCAACGCGCAAAGCGTGGCTGACATCAAGAAAAAAGGCGAGCTCACCGTCGGCATGCTGGTGGACTTTCCGCCCTATGGCACGACCAACAGCGCCAATCAGCCCGACGGTTACGACGCCGACGTGGCGCGCCTGATGGCCAAGGACCTCGGCGTCAAGCTCAACCTGGTGCCGGTGACCGGCCCCAACCGCATTCCCTTCCTGCTGACCAACAAGGTCGACCTGTTGGTCGCTTCGCTGGCCGTCACGCCCGAGCGCGCGAAGCAGGTGCAGTTCTCCAAGCCCTATGCCGCCGCCAGCATCGTGGTCTACGGCGACAAGAAGGCCGGCATCAAGACCGCCGCCGACCTCAAGGGCAAACGTGTCGGCGTGGCCCGGGCCAGCACCCAGGACGTGGCGCTGACCGCCGTGGCGCCTGAAGGCACCGAGATCCGCCGCTTCGACGACGACGCCTCGGCCATGCAGGCGCTGATGTCCGGCCAGGTCGATGTGATCGGCTGCTCGACCACGGTCGCTGCGCAGATCGACAAGCGTGCGCCGGCCAACACCTATGAAAACAAGTTCCTGCTGCGCCAGCAGGTCATGGCGGTTGCCATGCGCCCCGGCCAGGCCGAGCTGCTCAAGACCGTGGACGACTTCGTCGCCCGCAACACGGCCAACGGCGAGCTCAACAAGCTGTACCGCAAGTGGCTGGAAACCGATCTGCCGAAAATGCAATAAACCCCTGGACGGTGCTTTCATGACAGACACAATGCCTTCCCGGCCCCCGGTCGCGGGGGCCGAACCCATCATCCGCATCGAAGCGGTGGACAAATGG
This sequence comes from Polaromonas sp., assembly GCF_029945895.1. Classification (GTDB taxonomy): domain Bacteria; phylum Pseudomonadota; class Gammaproteobacteria; order Burkholderiales; family Burkholderiaceae_C; genus Polaromonas. The sequence continues at coordinate 16,333 of NZ_JAQSDL010000030.1, forward strand.
TTCGGCAAGTTCCAGGTGCTGACCGACATCAACCTGAGCGTGGCGGCCGGGGAACGCATTGTGGTCTGCGGGCCGTCGGGCTCGGGCAAGTCCACGCTGATCCGCTGCATCAACCGCCTGGAGACCGTGCAGAAAGGCCGCATCGTGGTGGACGGCATCGACCTCACCGCCGGCGGCAAGAATGTCGATTCGGTGCGCCAGGAAGTCGGTATGGTGTTCCAGCAGTTCAACCTGTTTCCGCACCTGACCATCCTGCAGAACTGCATGCTGGCGCCGATGCGCTCGCGCGGCCTGAGCAGGCAGGAAGCCGAAGCCATTGCGATGAAGTACCTCACGCGCGTGCGCATTCCGGAGCAGGCACAGAAATACCCGAGCCAGCTCTCGGGCGGCCAGCAGCAGCGCGTGGCGATCGCGCGGGCGCTGTGCATGACGCCCAAGATCATGCTGTTCGACGAGCCCACCTCGGCGCTGGACCCGGAAATGGTCAAGGAGGTGCTGGACACCATGATCAGCCTGGCCGACGAAGGCATGACCATGCTGTGTGTCACGCACGAGATGGGTTTTGCCCGCAGCGTGGCCGACCGCGTGATCTTCATGGCCGACGGCCGCATCATCGAGCAGGCGCCGCCTCAGCAGTTCTTCAGCAACCCGCAGCACGAGACGACACGCAACTTCCTCGGCCAGATCCTGAGTTCGCACCAACATGCCCACTGAAGGGACCGGCGTACAGGACAGCGCGCTGGACGTTGTCACCTTCGGCGAAGCCATGCTGCTGCTGGTCGCCGACCGGCCCGGCCCTCTCGAGGACGCCGGGGCGTTCCACAAACGCACGGCCGGCGCCGAAACCAATGTGGCGATCGGCCTGGCCCGCCTGGGCCTGAAAGTCGGCTGGGCCAGCCGCCTGGGCACCGACATGATGGGCCGCTACCTGATCAAGGCCATGGCCGGCGAAGGCATCGACTGCTCGCACGTGATCTGTGACCCCACGCAGAAAACCGGTTTCCAGTTCAAGGGCCGCGTGTTCGACGGCAGCGACCCGCCGGTGGAATACCACCGCCAGGGCTCGGCCGCCAGCCACATGGGGGTGCAGGACATCGACGAGGCCTGGCTGCTGTCGGCGCGGCATCTGCACGCGACCGGCGTGTTTGCCGCGGTGTCGGCCAGCACACTGCCCGCCGCGCGCCGCACCCTGGACCTGATGCGCGCCGCTGGCCGCAGCGTGTCCTTCGACCCCAACCTGCGCCCCACGCTCTGGGCCAGCCCCGCGCTGATGCGTGAAGCCATCAACGACCTGGCAGCACGCGCCCACTGGGTGCTGCCCGGCCTCGAGGAAGGCCGCTTTCTCACCGGTGAAACCAGCGCCGAAGGCATTGCCCGCTTTTACCGCCAGCGCGGCGCACAACTCGTGGTCGTCAAGCTCGGCAGCGAGGGCGCGTATTTCGATGGCGACAGCGGCTGCGGCCACGTGCCCGGCTTTCCGGTGCCCGAGGTGGTCGACACCGTGGGCGCCGGCGACGGGTTTGCCGTCGGTGTGATCAGCGGCCTGCTCGACGGACTGAGCGTGCCGCAGGCGGTGCGACGCGGCGCCTGGATAGGCGCGCGCGCCGTGCAGGTGCTGGGCGACAGCGAAGGCCTGCCCACCCGCGCCGAACTCAACGCCGCCCAACTCTGAACAAGGCTCTCCTCATGCGCAAACACGTCCTGGTCTTTCGCGAACTGCCCCCGGACCAGCTGGCACGCCTGCAGGCGCAGCACGAGGTGACCGTAGCCAACCCGCGCATCCCCGCCCAGCTGCCGGCGTTTCGCGCAGCGCTGGCCACGGCCGAAGGCCTGATCGGCGCGAGTTACCCGGTGGATGAAGCGCTGCTTGCCGCCGCGCCGCGGCTGCGGGTCATCTCCAGCGTCTCTGTCGGCGTGGACAACTACGCGCTGCCCGCCCTGGCGGCACGCGGCATCCTGTTGTGCCACACGCCGGGCGTGCTCGACGAGACCGTGGCCGACACCGTGTTTGCCCTGCTGATGGCGACCAACCGCCGCATCGTCGAACTGGCAACCCTGGTCCGCGACGGCGGCTGGACAAAAAACATCGGCGAAGAAATGTTCGGTGTTGACGTGCATGGCAAGACGCTGGGCCTGCTCGGCTTTGGCCGCATCGGACAGGCCATTGCGCGCCGGGCAGCACTGGGCTTCGGCATGCCCGTGCTCTACCATGCACGCCGGCCTGTCGACCTGGCGGTACAGGCGCCCGAACTGCACGGCCGTGCCAGGCACACGCCGCTGGACGCGCTGCTGGCGCGCGCAGACATCGTGGTGGCCATGCTGCCCCTGTCCGGCGAAACACGCGGCCTGATGGGTGCGCGGGAGTTCGCGCTGATGAAAGCCGGCGCCATTTTTGTCAACGGCGGGCGCGGCGCCACGGTGCAGGAAGACGCCTTGTTGCAGGCGCTGGACCACGGCACGCTGCGCGCCGCCGGGCTGGATGTATTTGCCACCGAACCGCTGCCGATGGATTCGCCCCTGCGCCGCCATCCGAAAGTCACGGCCTTGCCGCACATCGGTTCGGCGACTTTCGAGACCCGGCACGCGATGGCCGAGCTGGCCACCACCAGCTTGTTACAGGCCCTGGCCGGTGAACGTCCGGCCGCGGTGTTCGACACCAGCACGTCGTAGCGGATCACTTCCCGGCTGTCGCGGCGTTGATGCGCTCAGGCGCTCAGGCGCGTCAATTCACAACCAGATCTGCCAACAGCCCTTGTGCGGCGGGCGCTGGCAGCTATCGAAACAGGAGTGATTGGTCCGGCTGGAGTTCGGCCAGCACAGGCGCCCTCGCGCCGCACGCATCGCCCCATTCCACATTCCCTGCGCCGACACGTCAAAGGTCCGACATGGCGGCGCGCGGCGCGTCCCCCCCGTTACATCGGCTGAGGCGTCGGCTGTACCTGACCCGGATTGGGCGGGGTGGCGATGGGCTGCACCGGTTCGGGCGGCGGCACGTTGGGGTCGGTGGCCATACCTGGTTTTTGTTCGGACACGTTCTTACTTTCTGTGCGGTGCATGGGCGGGGGACGGCTCCACCCGCTGGTCGAGTTCACGGATCATGCGCTCGCCTTCAAGGTCGCGCCCGTCGGACGGAATGTCGCGTTCGTTGCCGATTTGCGGCTCTTCGGTGGGCAGTGCGAGCGCCGTGTCATTGGCCGAGATGTCCACCGCCGGATTGCGCTGCGGCGTGCCGCTCGGGTCCACCGGCAGTGGCGGTGTGGGGTCGTCGTTGCTGTCGTCGCCCGGCGTCACTGCCGGTTCGTCCGGCCCTTCTTCGTCGGGCAGGGCCTTCGGTTCGGCATGCATCTCAGAACCCGCCCAGCGTCAGCGGCACGGTCTCGGTGACCACGGCCGCCGCGGCAGCCATGCTGGCGCAGACGGTGGTGAGGTAGGCGACGTAGGCCGCGGCGATACGGCGGGCCCGGCGGGGTTTGAAAGGGGTGGCTGTCGGCAGGTTCATGGCGGCGTCCTCAAAGAATGCCTTCATGATGGCCGCGCCCGGGCGCCGCGCCTATAGGCTGCCATGCACTGTGTTTGTCAGTGTCCGGCTGACATGGCCGGCCTCCAGCCGCTCAATGCGAGGAATGCGCCAGCCCGCTGACCAGCGTGACCAGGGCAATGCCCACACCCAGCCAGGCAATTTGTGCGAGTGTCTCGCGGGCTGTCAGCCTTTTTTGCAGCTGCGGTATCAGGTCGGCCAGTGCCACATACACAAAGCTGCTGGAGGCCACCACCAGAAAATACGGCAGCCAGTCGTGCAGCATGTCCACCAGCGCGTAACCGATCAGGCCGCCCAGGGCGGTCACGGCGCCGGCCAGCGACACCTTGACCAGGGCCGCGCTGCGGTTGCTGGAGGTGTGGCGCAGCACCACCAGGTCACCCATGTGGTGCGGCACTTCATGCGCCAGCACGGCCAGCGCGGTGATCACGCCCAGGCGCATGTCGGCAACAAAGGCCGAAGCAATCAGGATGCCGTCACCGAAGGCATGCACGCTGTCGCCGGTCAGCACCGCCCAGCTGCCCGATCGGGCGGGGTGGCCGTGGTGATGGTGGTGCGGGTGGCCGTGCTCCAGCGCACCGGGCGCGGTGTTGACGTGTTCGGCCCGTCCGGAGTTGCCCGAGCGCAGCGGCGCGAGCAGATGGCCCGTATCGCCCTGGCCCTGCGGGTCATGGTGCTCATGGCCGTGGTGATACAGCTCGGCCTTGTCGAGCAGGAAGAAAAACACCAGCCCGACCAGCAAGGTGGCAAACAGCTCCTGCGCACCGGCCTGGCTCTCGAAGGCCTCGGGCAGCAGGTGCATGAAGGCGGTCGCCAGCAAGGCGCCAGCAGCCATGCTGAGCATGTGGTTGGTGTAGCGGGCCAGCACGCCAAAGCTGAGCAGCGCCGCCAGCCACACGCTGCCGATGCCGGCAGCCAGGGTGCCGGTCAAAATTGCTATCAATGTCATAGCTGCTCACGCCCGATCTATATGGGCTGAAGCCCGAAAACGTTGTAAAAATCGCCTCAAACGCAAAAAAGCCGCCACACATCGCTGTGGGGCGGCTCCATGCCGGGCGGGCTTGAACTTAAGCGACGCCGTTGGCCTTGAACCACGCCAGAGCGCGTTTCCAGCCGTCTTCTGCCGGCTCCTTGCGGAAGCTCGGGCGGTAGTCGGCGTGGAACGCGTGCGGGGCATCAGGGTACACCACAAACTGGGACGCCTTCGCCGCGGCACTGCCACTGGCCAAGGCCACTTTCATCTTATCAACCGTGTCAAGGGGGATGCCGCTGTCCTGCCCGCCGTAGAGGCCAAGCACGGGGCCGTTCAGGATGGGGGCAATGTCGATCGGGTGTTTGGGCGTGAGCGGCGTGCTGGCGCCGACCAGGCGGCCGTACCAGGCCACGCCAGCCTTGACACCGGGGTTGTGTGCGCTGTACAGCCAGGTGATGCGGCCACCCCAGCAAAAGCCGGTGATGCCCACCTTGGCGGTATCGCCGCCGTTGGCACCCGCCCACTTCACCGCGCCGTCGAGGTCGGCCATGACCTGGCCATCCGGCACCTTGGAGACAACATCGGCCATCAGCTTGGCCATTTCGCCGTACTGCGAGGGGTCGCCCTGGCGCGCATAGAGCTCGGGCGCGATGGCCAGGTAACCGGCCTTGGCAAAACGACGGACGGTGTCGGCAATGTATTCATGCACGCCAAAAATTTCCTGGATCACCAGGATCACGGGCAAATTGGTTTTACCGGCAGGCGCGGCGTAATAGGCCGGGACCTTGAAACCGTTGACTTCAAACGAGGTTTCGCCGGCCTTCAGGCCCTCGGCCGAGGTCTTGATCGCGGTCTGCGCCATGATCGGCAGGGCTGTGGCGGCATAACCGACACCGAGGGCCGCCTTCAGCGCCGTGCGGCGGGTTGCGCCGTTTTCGGTGCTCTGGCCGGGAAGCAGGGAGTCAAACTCGGATTTCTGATCGCTGTGGAGCATGGCGGTTTCCTCAATATCTGGGTTGATGGGACGTGAAAGGGGCGTGAAGGAGGCTGAGCTGATAAAGCAGTCGGAGTCTAGGCGGTCACAGAAGTTCTTGCCGGTGCAGGGAATTACCAGGGGGTATTCCCCCCGTCCCACCGCGGTCATGCCGCCCCTGCTTGCGGGTTCAGTGGGCCTTTTCCCAGTTCGGACCGATGCCGATCTCGGCCAGCAGCGGTACCTTCAGGTCCGCCACCCCGGCCATCAGGCGCGGAATTTCATGGCGCACCCACTCGACCTCGGCCTCGGGCACTTCAAACACCAGTTCGTCGTGCACCTGCATGATCATCTTGGTGGCGCGCTTTTCAGCATCGAGCACGTCCTGCACCTTGACCATGCTGAGCTTGATCAGGTCGGCCGCCGTGCCCTGCATGGGCGCGTTGATGGCCTGCCGCTCCGCCGCTTTCTTGCGCGGGCCATTGCCGCCATTGATCTCGGGCAGGTAAAGCCGCCGGCCAAACACGGTTTCGACAAAATGGTTTTCCCGGGCGAACACCACGGTCTGCTCCATGTAGTTCTTCACACCCGGGTAACGCTGGAAATACTTGTCGATGTAGGCCGCTGCGGCCTTGGTCTCGATGCCCAGGTTGCGCGCCAGGCCGAAACTGCTCATGCCGTAGATCAGGCCGAAGTTAATGACCTTGGCGTAGCGGCGCTGCTCGCTGCTGACCTGGTCCACCGCAACACCGAACACCTCGGCGGCGGTCGCGCGGTGCACGTCCAGGCCGTCGGTGAAGGCGCGCAGCAGCGCTTCGTCTCCGCTCAGGTGGGCCATGATGCGCAGCTCGATCTGCGAGTAGTCGGCGCTGGCGATCATGCAACCGGGCGGCGCCACAAAAGCCTCGCGCACACGCCGGCCCTCCGGCGTGCGCACCGGGATGTTCTGCAGGTTGGGGTCGTTGCTCGACAGGCGCCCGGTCACGGCCACCGCCTGCGCGTAATGTGTGTGCACCCTGCCGGTACGCGGCAGCGCGAGCTGGGCCAGCTTGTCGGTGTAAGTGCCTTTGAGTTTGGAGAGCGAGCGGTGTTCCAGCAGCTTGGCCGGCAATGGGTAATCCTCGGCGAGTTTTTCCAGCACTTCTTCGTCGGTGCTGCGTGCGCCGGTGGCGGTTTTCTTGATCACCGGCATGCCCAGCTTGTCAAAGAAAATTTCGCCCAACTGCTTGGGGCTGCCCAGGTTGAAGGGCTGGCCGGCAATCTCGTAAGCCTCGGCTTCAAGCTGCAGGATGCGCTGCCCCAGCTCGTGGCTTTGCACCGCCAGCATGGGCGCATCAATCAGCACGCCGTTGCGCTCGATGCGGTACAGCGCTTCGCTGCTGCGCATTTCCAGTTCGTAGATGAAACGCAGCTTGTCGTCGGCCTGCAGCCGCGGCCAGAGCACGCGGTGCACGTCCAGGGTCTGGTCCGAGTCTTCACACGAGTATTCGGCGGCCTTGGCGATGTCAACCTGGTTGAACTTGATCTGGTGCGCTCCCTTGCCGCACAGGTCTTCGTAGTTGATGCCGCTGCGGCCCACATGGCGCTCGGCCAGGCTGGCCAGGCCGTGCGGCTTGTGCACTTCCAGCACATAACTCTGCAGCATGGTGTCGTGGGCGTAACCCTGGACCTCGATGCCGTGGTTGGCAAACACATGGCGGTCGTACTTGATGTGTTGTCCGAGCTTGGCCCGGGCCGGGTTTTCCAGCCAGGGCTTGAGCCGCGCCAGCACCTCATCGCGCGGCAACTGCGCAGGCGCATCGGGGTAGTCGTGCGTCAGCGGAATGTAGGCCGCCTCGCCGGGCGTCACGCTGAAACTCAGGCCGACGATCTGGGCCAGCATTTCGTCGAGCGAGGTGGTTTCGGTGTCCAGCGCCACCAGCTCGGCGGCTTCGATTTTTGCCAGCCAGGCGTCGAACATCGGCCAGTCGAGTACGGTGTCGTAACGCAGGTTGGTGGTCCGCTCGGCCAGCGGGGTGGCCAGAAAGGCCGGCTCGTCAAACAGCCCCGGTTCGTCGGGCGACGCTGTGGCCGAGGCCGCCGCGCGGTCCTGGCGGTGGGTGTCGGGTCCGGCCGGCAGCTCGGCCGGGGCATTCTGGGTGTCCAGGCTGCGGACCAGGCCCTTGAACCCGTACTTTTCATAAAAAGCCTTCAAGGCCTCCGTCTGCTGTGCGCCAACAGCTATGTTTTCCATAGCAGGCAGACCCTCGATGTAAGCCTGCAGTTCGCAGTCTTTCTTGATGGTCAGCAGCTCGCGGCCCCGGGGCAGCCAGTCGAGCGACTGGCGCAGGTTGTCGCCGACCACGCCCTTGATTTCGCCGGCACGCGCCACCAGGGCGTCGAGCGAGCCGTATTCGAGCAGCCATTTCACCGCCGTCTTCGGACCGACCTTGGGCACGCCGGGCACGTTGTCCACGGCGTCGCCGACCAGGGTCTGGTAGTCCACCATCAGGCGCGGCGGCACGCCGAACTCGGACTCCACGCCGGCCAGGTCGCGCCGGCGGTCGTTCATGGTGTCGATCACCGTGATGTTTTCGTCGACCAGCTGGCTCAGGTCCTTGTCGCCGCTGGAGATGATGACTTCAATGCCCTGCTGCGACGCCATGCAGGCCAGCGTGCCGATCACGTCGTCGGCTTCCACCCCGGGCACATCCAGCACCTTCCAGCCGAGCAGGCGCACCACCTCGTGGATGGGCTCGACCTGGCTGCGCAAATCGTCGGGCATGGGCGAACGCTGGGCCTTGTACTCGGGGTAAAGCGCATCCCTGAAGGTCGGCCCCTTGGCGTCGAAGACGCAGACGGCGAAGTCGGCACGCACGTCCTTGCGCAGCTTCTGCATCATGTTGATCATGCCGCGAATGGCGCCGGTGGCGGGGCTTTGCGGGTTGCCGGGGTCGGCGCGCAGGTCGGGCATCGCATGGAAAGCGCGGTAGAGATAGCTGGAGCCATCCACCAGCAGCAGTGTTTTTTTGTCGGTGCTCATGGCGAGGGCCTGTTCACACTATTGATGCAAGTGCGAATATGGTTAAAACAACGCCCATCTAGGCGCGCGACGACGCTCAGCCTGGGCGGCTGAGCTAGGAGTGCAACAACGAGTGGCGTTGCTTTAACCATATTCCCTCCGGGTTGCGGCCAAAAAGGCCATGCGCAGCGTTGCAAAGCCTTGCCGGGCGTCAGCCCGGCTGCATTTTGCGCCTCGCGCATGACCTTTTTGACTCGCAACGCATCTTGCATAAATAGTGTGAGCAGGCCCTAGTGTCCTGTCCCGCAAATAAAGGCGATATGAAACTGCCCAGTCAGCCGGCATGCGGCGTTGCTCGTCGTTGCCATAGCTACGGCTATGTCGCCTTCTCGCGCCTTGCCTGACGACTGACTGGACAATTTCATTTCATCACCTTATTTGCGGGACAGGACACTAGATTGTCACCGTTTTGCCGGCCCTATCCACCGGGGTGCCGGCCCCCTACAATGCAGGCATGCAACACCCTCTTTGCTCCCTTCTGTTCGCCGCCACGGCTGTGCTGGCCAGTGCCCCCGTGTTGGCCCAGACGGCGGCGCCTGCCCCGGCAGCGGCACCTGCGCCAGCCCTGCAGCCCGGCACCAACCCGGTCAGCAGCCGGCCCGAGCCGGCCATCCAGCGCATCCGCACGGAAGACGCCGGTTCGCGCATCGACGAAGTGCGCGTGGGCGGCGAGACACAAAGCATCACCGTGCAGCCCAAAGCCAATGTGCCGGCCTATGAGGTCCTGCCCTCCGACGCCACCAAGGGCGGCGGCACCGCACCGTCCACCTCGGGCGCCGGCAGCACCGGCAAACGCGTCTGGAACGTGCTCAAGTTCTAGTTTCTCCCCTTTAGTTCCAGTTTCCGTTTCAGGCATGGCCGTTTACACCGAAGTCTCGTTTGACGAGGCCGCTCCCCTTTTGCATTCGCTCGGTCTGGGGCAGCTGAAGACCCTGGACCCCTGCTCGGGCGGCATCGAGAACACCAACTATTTCGCCGACACCGACCAGGGCCGCTACGTCCTGACGCTGTTCGAACGCCTGGGCTTCGAGCAGTTGCCGTTTTACCTGTACCTGATGCAACACCTGGCGCAGCGCGGCATTCCGGTGCCGGAACCGCACGCCGCCCTGACGGCCGGCGCAGGCAGCTGGCCCGGCGACATCCTGCACAAGCTCAAGGGCAAACCTGCTGCCGTGGTGGACCGCCTGCGCGGCCGCAGCGAACTGTCGCCCACACCCGCCCACTGTGCGGCGGTGGGCGACATGCTGGCGCGCATGCACCTGGCGGGACAGGATTTCGACCGCCAGCAGGCCAACCTGCGCGGCCTGGCCTGGTGGAATGAGACCGTGCCGGTGGTCCTGCCCTACCTCAGCCCCGAACAAAGCAGCCTGATCCGCGCTGAGCTGGCCTACCAGAACCATGTCGCCGCCTCCTCGGCCTGGCAGGCGCTGCCGCGCGGTCCGGTGCATGCCGACCTGTTTCGCGACAACGTGATGTTCGACAGCGACGGCGGCAAGCTGCATCTGACCGGCTTTTTTGATTTTTACTTTGCCGGCTGGGATGCCCTGCTGTTCGACATCGGCGTCAGCCTCAACGACTGGTGTGTGGACCTCGCCACCGGTGAACGCGACACAGCGCGCACTGCGGCCTTCATGACGGCCTACCAGGCCGTGCGGCCCCTGAACGCCCAGGAACGCGGCCTGCTGCCGGCGATGGAGCGCGCCGGTGCCCTGCGTTTCTGGATCTCGCGCCTGTGGGACTTTCACCTGCCGCGCGAAGCCGCGCTGTTGCAGGCGCACGACCCCGGCCATTTTGAACGGGTGCTGCGCCAGCGCGTGGCCCATCCTTGCAGCCTGTCAGACTGACCCTGTTGCGCCGCGCCGTGGCCAGAAGCGGCCAGCTGGAAATAATGCAGGCACCGTTCCCGCTTTTTGCAGCAAACTGCCAGGCCAGCGTTTCAAGAACCTCTCGGTCAATAATTGTTCACCGGGTCCGCGCCTTTCTAGATGCTTCGATTGAACCTGTACCGACCTGAATCCATCAACATGCAAACCAAGCAATGAAACTAAACATCGTTCCCGCGCGTACTGGCATCACATGGGTCAAACTCGGCATACAAACCTTTTTCAAGCAGCCGCTGGCGCTGGCCGGCCTGTTTTTCATGTACATGGCGGCGGCCACGCTGGCATCGCTGATTCCCGTCATTGGCGTGGTGCTGGCGCTGGCCATCGTGCCGGCGGCCACCCTGGGCCTGATGGCCGCGACGCTGGAAGCCACCAAAGGCCGTTTTCCGATGCCGGCCATTCTGGTCAGCGCCTTTCGCGCCGGCCAGCAGCGCGCCCGCGCCATGATGGTGCTCGGGTTTCTGTATGCAGCGGCCTGCCTGTTGATCGTCTCCGTGGTGCCGCTGTTTTTCGATGTGCCCGTCAGCCGGGAAAGCGCCCTGGCGCCCGAAATGCAGGGGGTGATGCTGGTGATCATGGTGCTCTACCTGCCGATCTCGATTCTGTTCTGGCATGCGCCCGCGCTGGTGCACTGGCATGGCGTGACACCGGTCAAAAGCCTGTTTTTCAGTGCCGTCGTGTGTTTCCGGAACGCAGGCGCCTACGCCTTGTTCGGCCTGACCTGGATGGTGGTGCTGATGCTCATCGGACTGGCCGTGAGCCTGCTGGCCGGCCTGCTGGCCAGCCCCGAGGCCGCGGCAGCGCTGGTCATGCCAGCCGCCTTGCTGATGGCCGCGATGTTTTCAAGCTCGCTGTATTTCACCTTTCGCGACAGTTTTGATGCCACCCCGCCCGACAGCCCCGTCAACAACGACAACACCGACAACAACCCCACCCCAGGAGAGACGCCATGACACAGCACCTGCTGCAAGGCCGGCAAGAAAAGGAAATATTGTGGTTCCAGAGGCGTGACGCGCTCAAGGCCGCCGCAGCCTGGGTGGCCATGGGAGGGCTGCCGGCGGCGATGGCGCAGCAACGCAGCAACATCGTGCAACTGACCGGCGACGCCACCCTCAATGGTCAGCGCCTGAGCCCGCAGCACACCATCCAGACCGGCGATGAGATCCAGACCGGACCGGGCGCCAACCTCGTGTTTGCGATCGGCAACTCGGCCTTCCAGGTGCGCCAGAACTCACGCCTGTCGGTGGAGCGAGGCACCACGCTCAATGCGGTCAGCCTGCTGCGCCTGCTGACCGGCGCCGTGGCCAGCGTGTGGGGCAAGGGCGTGAACCGCGCCATCGTCATGCCGACCCTGACCGCCGGCATACGCGGCACCGGCGTGTATGCCGAAATTTTTGCCGACCAGGGCAACCGCAACTATTTCTGCAACTGTTATGGCACGGTGGACCTGGACGCGGGCAACGACAAGCAGGTGTCCCAGGCGCAATACCACCAGTCCTTCTGGGCCGACCCCGAGCCCCGCAACGGGCGTTACCTGTCGCCTGCCCAGGCGCTGAACCACACCGACGAAGAGCTCGAATTTCTGGCCGGTCTGGTGGACCAGCGCACCGCCTGGCAGATCGCCGGCAGAAAAGGCATCAAGGACGGCCGCGGCCAGATGACCTACTGAGGCTGCGCCCCTGCACCCTTGGGCCACCGGCCCGGCGAGGGCGCTCAGCCCGCCTCACCAGGCATCGCCTGAAGCGTTCTGCAGCCGGCGCACCAGTGCCAGCAGCTGCGGCCGCACCTCTGTCATCAGGAATTGCGGCGAGAGCTTGAAGCCCGGTCCGCCGCAATTGACCACCATCACCGAACGCCCGCTCCCCGGCCGGAAAGCCGCGGCAATGGCATTGACATCTTTCTGCCACTCGCCAAACGATGCGCAGCAGCCGTACTCACGGTAGTGCGCCACAGCCAGCTCCAGCGTCTCCCGTGTCTGCGGCCAGGTTTTTTCGTCCTGGGCCCGGATGCGCTCCATCAGCGCACTGCGCTCGCTGTCGCTGCAGCCGGCCAGGTAGGCGCGCCCCATCGCCGTGCTGGCCAGCGGAATGCGTGAGCCGACGTCCAGGCTCAGCGTGAGGGCTGATTCGCTGCGGCAGTTCTCGACATAAATCATGCTCAGGCGGTCGCGTATGCCCAGTGAGACCATGGCCTGCGAACTGTCGGCCAGCTCCTGCATCATCGGCCGCGCCAGCTGGCGCATGTCCATGCGGGCCAGCATGGCGCTGCCGAGGGCCAGTACCGCGCTGCCAAGCCGGTAGCCCGGATTGCCGCTGCCGTCCTGGGCATGTTCGAGATAGCCCTGTTTGGTCAGCGTGTAGGTCAGGCGCGAAATGGTGGACTTGGGCAGGCCGCAGCGACGTGCCAGCTCCTGGTTGCCCAGGGTGCGGTCGCGCGAGCGAAAAGCACTGAGCACATCGAGCCCGCGCGCCAGTGCGGTCACAAAATGCCGGTCTTCCTTCGCGTTCCCGGCGACGGGTCTGACCGGAGCCGCGTCTTCTGACGTGAGTACTTTTTTCATATTGTTCTGCAATGCGGAATATGTAAATCTTATCAGGCCATGTCACTTGAGGGACTAAATCCCCAATGGAGTACGGGAATTCCATAGCTTCGTCCGGAAGGTGTGGTCACACAATCCCTCAGCATTGCAATCTCATGATTCTGCAGTGCAGAACAATTGAAACACAACAGCAACGAGGAGAACTTCACATGTCGAGCAAGACAATTCATGCCCTGGCGCTGGCGCTGAGCCTGGCCGCCAGTGCGCTTTCGGCCCACGCCGCACCCGCCCGGGAGGACCTGGTGATCGGTCAGGTGGCGCCTCTGACCGGCACCATCGCCGGAACCGGTAACGAATACGTGGCCGGCGGCGCGGCCTATTTCGCCTGGGTCAACGACAACGGCGGCATCTACGGCCGCAAGATCCGTGTCGTACTCAAGGACGACAGCTACAAGCCGGACCAGACCCTGGCGCTGACGCGGCAGCTGCTGGCCGAAGACAAGCCACTGGCGCTGTTCGGTTTTGTCGGCACCGGCAACGTGCTGGCGCTGAACAAGAACAAAGTGCTTGAAGACGCCGGTATCGCGCTGCTGGCACCCTACACCGGCGCGCAAGACCTGCGCGAGCCGATGAACCCGCACATCTTCCACATCCGCGCCAGCTACACCGACGAAACCGCGCGCATGGTGGAGCACCTGCACACCATCGGCCTGCGCCGCTTTGCCGTGATGTACCAGGATGACCCTTTCGGCAAAAGCGGCCTCGCAGGCGCTGAAACCGCGCTGCAGAAACTCGGCCTGCAGGCCGTGGCCAAAGGTGGTTACGACCGCACCAAGCCCGAGGATGTCGATGCGGCCGTGGCCAGCATCGCGGCGGCCAACCCCGACGCCATCATCATGGTTTCGGTCAATCGGGCTTCGGCCGCCTTCATCAAGAAAATGCGCGCCCAGGGCAGCAAGGCCCGCCTGTTCAGCATCTCGGTGGTGAACTTCAAGGAACTGCTGAAAAACGCCGGCGAGGACAATGCCCGCGGCATCGGTATCTCCCAGGTCATGCCCTACCCTTACTCCACGCTGGCACCGGTGGCGCGCGAGTTCCAGACCCTGATGGCCAAGTACCAGCCCGGGAAGGTGGTGTCGTATGCCAGCATGGAGTCTTTCATTGCCGCCAAGATCCTGGTCGAAGCCATCCGCCGCAGCGGTGCCGACCCGACCCGCGCAAAAATCATGGGCCAGCTCGAAAAAATGAACAGCTACGACGCCGGTGGTTTCAAGGTGAGCTTCTCGCCGGACAACCGCGTCGGCTCGAAATTCGTCGAAGTGACCGTGATCGGCCGCGACGGCAAGCTGCTGCGGTAACTCTCTCTTGCAAGCCGGAGCCGCTGAACCGGCCGACCGGAGTGACTCTTCAACCAAGCCGGGGCCGCGGATCTGGCTCCGCCAGTCCGCAGGCGCAGCGGCCCCTCGGGGGGCAGGAAGCTACACGCAGTGAGCGACCGTGGGGGTCATTTACTCCACCGGGGTCAGCTTGGCCACGCTCAGGGCCAGCCACTTCACACCATGCCGCGTGAAGTTGATCTGCGCCCGGGCGTCGTCGCCGCTGCCTTCGAGCATCATGACCCGGCCCTCGCCGAATTTGTTGTGAAACACGTTCATGCCGTTTTTCAGCCCGTGTGCCGGCGCATCGCGCTGCACCGGCACCGCCGGGTTGGGAAACCGGTCCCCACCCAGATTTTTTGAAGCAAAAGCGGCCTTGGCCCAATCCCCACGGGCGCCGCCAGCTCCTGAATTCGTAGCACCCCAGGCGCCGCTGCCGCCGCCGTAGGCCGATGAAAAGCCCTGGTTTTTCGGCGTGATCCATTTAAGGGCCGCCTCCGGCAACTCGTCGAAAAAGCGGCTTTTCAGGTTGTAGCGGGTCTGGCCGTGCAACATGCGTGTCTGTGAGTGACTCAGGTACAGGCGCTGGCGCGCGCGTGTGATGGCCACATACATCAGGCGGCGTTCTTCCTCAATGCCGCCAGCGTCGCTCAGGGAGTTTTCATGCGGGAAGATGCCGTCTTCCAGGCCGGAAATGAACACGCAGTCGAACTCCAGCCCCTTGGAGGAATGCACCGTCATGAGCTGCACCGCATCCTGGCCGGCCTGCGCCTGGTTGTCGCCGGATTCGAGCGCGGCGTGTGTCAGGAACGCGGCCAGCGGCGACAGCGTCTCGCCGGTTTCCTGGTTGGGCGCCAGCAGTTCCGGCAACGGCTCGTCGCCCAAAGGCGCGGACGGGTCCAGCCCCTGGCTGGCCGGCGACTGCGTCAGCGGCGCGCCCAGTTCATCGACCGGCAAGGCCACCGCATCGCGCCCGAAACCCTCCATGCTGACGAAGGACTCGGCGGCGTTGACCAGCTCGCCCAGATTCTCGAGACGGTCCTGGCCTTCCTTCTCAAGCTTGTAGTGTTCCTCCAGCCCACTGTGCTGCAGCACCAGCTCGATGATCTCGCGCAGGCTCAGACCCGGCGTCTGCTCGCGCAGCACATCGAGCCTGGCGACAAAAGCGCCGAGGTTGGCGCCGGCCTTGCCTGGGACGGCGCTCACCGCGTCGTGCAGCGAACAGCCCGAGCTGCGTGCGATGTCCTGCAGCTGCTCGATGCTGCGCGCACCGATGCCGCGCGGCGGGAAGTTGACCACCCGCATGAAGCTGGTGTCGTCGTTCGGGTTCTCGATCAGGCGCAAATAGGCCAGCGCGTGTTTGATCTCGGCGCGCTCGAAAAACCGCAGGCCGCCGTAGACGCGGTAGGGGATGCCGTTGTTGAACAGTGCGGTTTCCATGACCCGGCTTTGTGCGTTGCTGCGGTAGAGCAGTGCAATTTCCTTGCGTGCCATGCCGCCCCGCACCAGCTCACGCACCTCGTCGACAAACCACTGGGCTTCGGCAAAGTCGGACGTGGCTTCGAAAACGCGCACCGGCTCGCCCGGGCCGGCCTCGGTGCGCAGGTTTTTCCCGAGACGCTTGCTGTTGTGGCTGATCAGCTCGTTGGCCGAATCCAGGATGTTGCCGAAGCTGCGGTAATTGCGCTCCAGCTTGATCTGGTGCTGTACATGGAACTCGCGCACGAAGTCGGCCATGTTGCCGACACGTGCGCCGCGGAAGGCGTAGATGCTCTGGTCGTCGTCGCCGACCGCCACCACCGAGCCGCCCGGCATGGCACCGGCGGCAGCGTCGTCGCCCTGCCCGGCCAGCATCTTGATCCAGGCGTATTGCAGCTTGTTGGTGTCCTGGAACTCGTCGATCAGGATGTGGCGAAAGCGCCTCTGGTAGTGCTCGCGTACCGGCGCGTTGTCACGCAGCAGTTCGTAGCTGCGCAGCATCAGTTCGCCGAAATCAACCACCCCCTCGCGCTGACACTGTTCTTCGTAGAGCGCGTAGATCTCGGCCTTCTTGCGCGTCTCCTCGTCGCGCACCACGACATCTTTGGCACGCTGGCCGTCTTCCTTGCAGCCGGCGATGAACCACATCAGCTGCTTGGGCGGAAAGCGTTCGTCGTCAATGTTGAACTGCTTGCACAGGCGCTTGATCGCCGACAGCTGGTCCTGCGTGTCCAGGATCTGGAAGGTCGACGGCAGATTCGCCAGCTTGTAGTGCGCGCGCAGGAAACGGTTGCACAGGCCGTGGAAGGTGCCTATCCACATGCCGCGCACATTGACCGGCAGCATGCTTGAGAGGCGCGTCAGCATCTCCTTGGCCGCCTTGTTGGTGAAGGTCACGGCCAGAATGCCGCCGGGCGACACCTGGCCGGTCTGCAGCAGCCAGGCGATGCGGGTGGTCAGTACCCGGGTTTTGCCGGAGCCCGCGCCGGCCAGAATCAGCGCGTGGGTGTTGGGCAGCGTGACCGCTGCAAGTTGCTCCGGATTAAGATTCTGTAAGAGTGGGGAGCTTGGGACGACTTCTGAGAACATCTCCCCATTGTAGAAAGCCTCAGATGCCAGATTCCGTATCCGCCCGATTACCCGCTTTGATTCCCCTTGTGCTGGCCGTCAGCCTGGCTCAGCCGGCCCTTGCCCAGTCTTCCTGCGCCAGCGATGGCCAGAAACGCCCTGTGGCGCTGGTAGAGCGTTTCATCAATGCCGACTGCGCCACCTGCTGGACCGACCCGGCCGCCGCGCCTGCCCGCCGCGGTGCGGTGGCGCTGGACTGGGTGCTGCCTGGCAGCCGGGGCGAAGACGCCCCGCTGTCTGCCGTGGCCACGCGGGATGCGCTCAACCGGCTGGAGGTGCTGGGCAAGGCGCCGCCAGCGGCCAGCCTGAACCTCAACACCCCGGTACAAGGTCAAAAGGGCACGCTGCGTGTGGCGCACGGCCTGCCGGTCTCCGGCTATATCGGCGCGTCCATTGCGTTCAAGGGCATGGCTGACAGGGACGCCGGCCAACCCTGGTCCGCCTGGCTGGCACTGGTGGAAGCCCTTCCCGTCGGCACCGAGGGGTCGCCGGTGTCGCGCAATTTGGTACGAAACCTCGTTCAAGTCTCGTGGGATGGGCGCGGGCAGCTATCAAAGCAGGAGCAAATCCAGTTCACCGAGACGCGCTCCATGGACGTGCCGGCCGGCACCAACACCGGGCGGCTGCGGGTCATCGGCTGGGTGCAGGACGCCAGGGGGCGCATCGTCACGGCAGCGCAATCGCGCTGCGTCGGGAAATAGCGCCCTCAACCTCACCCTGACGCTCGCCATCCGTTGGAGCATATAGGGGCTATACGGCGCCGCATCTCCTCGCCCCCCGCACAAGCGCCTAGAATCAATCACCGGGCCCAAGCAATTGCGCCCGGTTTTTTGTTTCCGCAGACCTTGCGGGCAAGCCGGTCCAATCCAAGTGCCTTCTGTTCCCAACAGTTTTTAAAGGCTTGGAATCCATGGAAATCTTCGACTACGACAATATCCTGCTGCTGCCGCGCAAATGCCGCGTGGAAAGCCGCTCCGAATGCGACGCCGGCGTCACGCTGGGCAAGCGGCGCTTTCGCATCCCGGTGGTGCCGGCCAACATGAAGACGGTGATCGACGAATCGATCAGCGTGTGGATGGCGCAAAACGGCTATTTCTACGTGATGCACCGCTTCGACCTGGACAACCTCGCGTTTGTCAGAAGCATGGCCGCCCGGGGCCTGTATGCATCGATCTCGCTGGGCGTCAAGCAGGCCGACTACGACACGGTGGACCAGCTGGTCGCCGAAGGCCTGGCACCCGACTACATCACCATCGACATTGCCCATGGCCACGCCGACACGGTGCAGCGCATGGTGGCTTGTCTGAAGGAAAAACTGCCCGCGTCGTTCGTGATCGCCGGCAACGTGGCCACGCCCGAAGCGGTGATTGACCTGGAGAACTGGGGTGCGGACGCCACCAAGGTCGGCATCGGCCCGGGCAAGGTCTGCATCACCAAGATGAAAACCGGCTTTGGCACCGGCGGGTGGCAACTGTCGGCGCTCAAGTGGTGCGCACGTGTAGCAACCAAACCCATCATTGCCGACGGCGGCATCCGCGAACACGGGGACATCGCCAAGTCCATCCGTTTCGGCGCCACCATGGTCATGATCGGCTCCATGCTGGCGGGGCTGGAAGAAAGCCCGGGCAAAACGGTGGAGGTCGACGGCCGGCTCTTCAAGGAGTATTACGGCAGCGCCTCGGACTTCAACAAGGGCGAGTACAAACACGTCGAGGGCAAACGTATCCTCGAGCCGGTCAAGGGCTCTTTGGCCGACACGCTGCGCGAGATGGAGGAAGACGTGCAGAGCGCCATCAGTTATTCGGGCGGGAAAAAACTGATGGACATCCGCAAGGTCAACTACGTGATCCTGGGCGGCGACAACGCCGGCGAACACCTGCTGATGTGAGGTGTCAGGCGGCCGTGGCCGCCAGCAGCTGCAACGCCAGCTGGTGCAGCCGGTGGCCGGGCTGCACCAGGGCCTCGACGATGCTGAAATGGTTCAGGCCCAGCAGGGCTTCGCGCACCGGCACCGCGCGCGGCCCCCAGGCCTGCTCGATCAGCGCGTTGTGGCGCAGGAATTCTTCACTTTCGTCGGCGCCGGCCACGGTATAGAGCACGCCCTGTCTGGGCGCCGGCAGCCAGGCCGGACTGGCTTGCGCGACCTGCGCGGGCGTCAGCCGCAGCGCGTCTTTCAGAAAGGGCGTGTGCATGACGGACTCAAGCTCGTACAGGCCGGAAATCGACAACGCGTTTTTCACCAGATCGGCCGGCAGGTCGGCCGCATGCTGCTCCCACAGGCAGGCCAGCAGCATGGCCGCGAGGTGGCCGCCCGCCGAATGCCCGATCACCGTGATGCGCTGCGGATCGCCCCCGAACTCGGCAACATGGCGGTAAGTCCAGGTCAGCGCCCTGACCATTTGCAGCGTGATCTCGGGAATCGTCACCGCCGGGCACAGGTCGTAGTTGGGAACCACCACGCAGGCGCCCGCCGCCGTGAACGCCGGCGCCACAAACGAATGCTCGGACTTGTCGAGCGAGCGCCAGTAGCCGCCGTGTACAAACACCAGCACCGGTGCGCCGCCCGGCGTGGCCCGGGCCGAAGGAAACACATCGAGTTTCTCGCCGGGGCTTGTGCCGTAAGCGAGGTCCAGCGTACAGGGCTGGCTGCTGCGCGCCTGCGCGGACGTCTGGGCCCAGCGGTTGAAGTGCGCCGCGTGTTCAGGCACCAGGGCGCGGTTGTTGTACATGCGGTCCAGCCAGGCGGGATCGGGTCGGGTCATGGGGGCTCCTGAAAAATCGGCGTAAAGAACTTGTTCTCGCCCGTCATCTTGGCACAGTCAGAAGCACCCGGCAGGCCCTCGGGTAAACCCGCTTCAGCTTGATCGTCACTCATCGTATTCTGTATACAGAGTTAACACCATGACACCCCAACTCATCAAAATCGAATCCAGTCCCGACCTGGTGGATCAGGTCTACCGAAGCCTGCTCGACGCGATCAGCGAGGGCTCGCTGGCGCCGGGCGCCCGCATCACGCAGGAGGACATTGCCGAGCAGCTGGCGGTATCGCGCCAGCCGGTGCTGCAGGCCTTGCGGCTGCTGAAAAAAGACGGCTTTGTGCTCGATGCCCCCGGCCGCGGCGTGCTGGTCGCGCCCCTGGACGTGGGCTGGCTCATGCAGGTGTACCAGGTGCGCAGCGCGCTCGATGCACTGGCCGCCCGGCTGGCCGCGCGCGCCCGTTTCCAGACCGCCCCGGCGCTGATCAGCCAGGGGCGCGCCGCCGCACGCGGCCATGACGTCAAGGCCATGATGGCCGCCGATGCCGAATTTCACGGCGCGATTTATGCCGCCTCCGGCAATCCCCTGATCGCCCAGAGCGCGCAACTTCACTGGCACCACATCCGCCGCGCCATGGGCGCGGTGCTGCAGGTGTCCACCATGCGCGAATCGATCTGGGACGAACACGAGGCCATCGCCCAGGCCATCAGCGCCGGCGATGAGGCCACCGCGGAAAACCTGATCCGCCAGCACGGCGAAGACGCCAGCCACAACCTCTCGGGCCTGTTGTCCAGCGCCCTGCACCCGACGGCTCCGTCCACCGCCCTGCCCGCCTGAGAACACCGCCTGCCAACCATCCCAAGGAGACACCCATGAACCTGACTGCTGAACAACTCGCCCAATTCGACCGCGACGGCTACCTGTTTTTTCCCGGCCTGTTCACGCCGGAGGAAACACAGACGCTCAACGACGCCGTGCCCGAGCTCTACAGCCGGCGCGAGGACTACAACGTGCGCGAAAAAGGCAAGGACGCGGTGCGCACCAACTTCGCCGCGCACATGTACAGCGAGCCGTTTGCAAAACTCGGCCGGCATCCGCGCATGATCGGACCGGTGGAGGACCTGCTCGGTGAAA
Source organism: Polaromonas sp. (assembly GCF_029945895.1). Classification (GTDB taxonomy): domain Bacteria; phylum Pseudomonadota; class Gammaproteobacteria; order Burkholderiales; family Burkholderiaceae_C; genus Polaromonas. Next base: position 37,174 of record NZ_JAQSDL010000030.1, read on the forward strand.
AACTCTACATGCACCAGTTCAAGATCAACGGCAAGATGGCCTTTGAAGGCGACGTCTGGCAGTGGCACCAGGACTACGGCACCTGGCTCAACGACGACATGATGCCCACCGAACGCGCAATGAACGTGGCGATTTTTCTCGACGACGTCACCGAACACAACGGACCGCTGATGTTCATCCCCGGTAGCCACAAGAAGGGCGTGGTCGATGCCAAACACGACCTGACCACCACCAGCTACCCGCTGTGGACGGTGGACAACGATTTGATCCGCCAGCTGGTGCAGCGTGCCGGTGGCAAGCAGGGCGGCATTGTCAGTCCCAAAGGCCCGGCCGGTTCCATGATCCTGTTCCACTCCTGCCTGGTGCATGCCTCGGGCAGCAACCTGTCGCCCTTCAACCGCGTCAGCGTCTACCTGAGCCTGTGCGCGGTCAGCAACCACATCCGCCGCCACAAACGGCCCGAATACATCGCGCACCGCGACTTCACGCCCATCGAATGCCTGCCGGACGATTGCCTGCTGAAGGACTACCCGGTGGACCTGCCGTGGAAAGACGGCGTTCCGGCTACCGCGCTACAGACGTCGATGGAAGAAATCGTGCCAGAGCGCAAGGTCGCCTGAACCTCTTTGCATGTCATACCGGACTTGAGGAGCCTGCCCCGGACTTTGATCCGGGGGCACCCAGGTTCGTCAACCACTTTCACTCCTCCACCATGGATTGCGGGTCAAACCCGCAATGACAGGAACGCCTTCATGAATTTATATACAAAACTCCAGCAACGCGCCGCCGACAAGCAACCCATCCGTATCGGCCTGATAGGCGCCGGCAAGTTCGGTTCCATGTACCTCGCGCAGATCCCGAAAACGCCCGGTGTGCACCTGGTGGCGATTGCCGACCTGTCACCTGATGCCGCCCGCACCAACCTCGCGCGGGTGGGATGGAATCCGGCCCTGACCCAGGCGCCCTCTGCGCAGGAAGCTATCAAAACAGGAGCAACCTGGATCACCGACGACTGGAACGCGGTGGTCACCCATCCGCAGATCGACATCATCGTCGAGTGCACCGGCAACCCGGTCGCCGCGGTCGAACACTGCCTGCAGGCGTTTGCGCACGGCAAACATGTGGTCAACGTCACGGTGGAAGCCGACGCCTTCTGCGGCCCGCTGCTGGCGCGCAAGGCGGCGCAAGCCGGCGTTGTGTATTCGCTGGCTTTCGGCGACCAGCCGGCGCTGATCTGCGACCTGGTGGACTGGGCGCGCACCTGCGGCTTCCCGGTGGTGGCGGCAGGCCGCGGCCACAAATGGCTGCCGCATTTTTCCGAATCGACACCGGAAACCGTCTGGGGCAACTACGGCCTCACGCCCGAGCAGGCCACACGTGGCGGGCTGAACCCCAAGATGTTCAACAGCTTCCTCGACGGCTCCAAGCCCTCGATCGAATCAACCGCCGTGGCCAATGCCACCGGCCTGACCGTTCCCTCCAACGGACTGCTTTACCCGCCGGCCAGCGTGGAAGACATTCCCTTCGTCACCCGTCCGGTTTCCGAGGGCGGCGTGCTCGAGCGCAAGGGCATGGTCGAAGTGATCTCCTCGCTGGAAGCCAATGGCCGCAAGATTCCCTACGACATCCGCATGGGCGTCTGGGTCACCGTCGAGGCAGAAACCGACTACATCAAGAACTGCTTCGAGGAATACAACGCGCACACCGACCCCAGTGGGCGTTATTTCACGCTGTACAAGCGCTGGCACCTGATCGGACTCGAGGTCGGCGTGTCGGTAGCCAGCGTCGCACTGCGCGGCGAACCCACCGGCGTCGCCACCTGCTGGAATGCCGATGTGGTGGCCACGGCCAAACGCGATCTGAAACCCGGCGACATGCTCGACGGCGAAGGCGGCTACACGGTCTGGGGCAAGCTGCTGCCGGCCGACACCTCGGTGAAGATGGGCGGCCTGCCGCTGGGCCTGGCGCACAACGTCAAGGTCGTGCGCGCCGTGAAAAAAGGCCAGAGCCTGAGCTGGGCCGACGTGGCCATGGACACTTCCACCCCGGCGTACAAGGTGCGCAACGAGATGGAAACCATGTTCTCGCCGGCCATGAAGAAAGCTGCCTGACAGCCTTTTTCCTCGCGTGTGCCGCATGATGGTGGCCACCCCACAGCCCGGAACATTTCATGAGCACCAGCAGCAAGACAGTCATCCCCCGCATCGCCTTTCTGGGCACCGGCAGCATGGGCCTGCCCATGGCCAGGCGTCTGTGTGAAGCGGGCCATGCCCTGCAGGTGTGGAACCGCACGCCGGCCAAGGCCGCTTCACTGACGGCACTGGGCGCGACCGTTCATGCACAGGCCAGCGCGGCGGTAGCAGGCGCCGACATCGTGCTCGGCATGCTGGAAAACGGCGCCGTGGTCGAGGACGTCCTGTTCGCGCAGGGCGTCGCTGCAGCGATGAAGCCGGGCGCCCTGTTCATCGACATGGCCTCGATCAAGCCGCGCGAGGCACGCGACCATGCCGCACGCCTTGGCGCGCTCGGTGTCGCCCACCTCGATGCGCCGGTCTCCGGCGGCACGGGCGGCGCCGAAAGCGGCACGCTGGTGATCATGGTGGGCGGCAAGGCGGCGGATTTTGAGCGTGCCCTGCCGGTGCTCCAGCTGTTCGGGCGCGCCACCCATGTGGGCTCCCATGGTGCGGGCCAGCTGACCAAGCTGGCCAACCAGATGATTGTCGGCATCACGATTGGCGCCGTGGCCGAGGCTCTGCTGTTTGCCACCAAGGGCGGCGCCGACATGGCCAAGGTCAGGGAAGCCATCACCGGCGGTTTTGCTGACAGCCGCATCCTGCAGGTCCACGGCCAGCGCATGGTCGAGCGCGACTTCACCTCGCGTGCCCGGCTGGCCATCCAGCTCAAGGACATGCGCAACGCGCTGGCCACCGCGGAGGAAATCGGCTTCGAGGCGCCGGTGACCACGCTGTTCGAGCAGCTTTACGCCGAAGGTATCCAACACGGCCTCGGCGAGCTGGACCACTCGGGCCTGTTTGTGGAGCTGGCCAGCCGCAACGGCATGAGCTGAAAAGCAGCAACATCCTGAGCGCCCATGAAAAAAGGCCCGCAGAGCGGGCCTTTTTTGTTGTCAGCGCAAAAATCAGCGTGCAGGGCGTGCCGGACGCTTGTGGGCGTCACGTGGAACAAACACCTTGCCGGCGGGTTTGGCAAACGCCGGTTTGCGATCAGAAAAATCACCGCGGGGGGCCGATGCAAAACCTTCCGCACGACCGCCGAAGCTGCGCTCGCCGCCACGCTCGTCGCGCTGGGCAAAACCGCCGTTGTTGTTGTTGCCGAAGCCGCGGTCGTCACGACGCGGGCCGCGGTTGTCACGGTCGTTGAAGGCACCACCACCCGCCGGTGCCTGGAAAGGCGCACGGTCATTGCGGTTGTTGGAGAAACCACCGCGGTCACCACCACGGTCATCACGGTTGCCACCGAAACCACCGCGATCGGCACCAAAGGCAGGCTTCTTGCCGGCGTAGCCGCCGCCAGCGCCGCCACCGAAGCCACCCGAAGGGGCACGGTCGTTGCCGAAACGGCCGCCACCGCCGCCGCCGAAGCTGCGGGGACCGCGGTCATTGCGGTCACCACCGAAATTGCCGCGCGGGCGATCCGAGGTCGGCGCAAAACGCTGCTGTGGCTCCAGACCGGCGATCACGCTGGGCTTGAGGTTCTGCTGGGTGTAGTGCTCGATGTCCTGGATCTTGCGGCGATCGCGGAACTCGGCAATCGTGATGGCCTGGCCTTCGCGGCCGGCACGGCCAGTGCGGCCAATGCGGTGCACATAGTCTTCGGCTTTCATCGGCAGGCCATAGTTGATCACGTGGGTGATGGTCGGAACGTCCAGACCACGGGCAGCGACGTCGGTCGCGACCAGGATCTGCACGCGGCCGTCACGGAAGGCCATCAGGCGGCGGTTGCGCAGGCCCTGGCCCAGGGCGCCATGCAGTGCCACGGCGCTGAAGCCCTCTTGCACCAGGTCGTTGGCCAGGCCGTCACACTCGACCTGCGTGCAGGCAAACACGATGGCCTGGTTGATGGTGGTGTCGCGCAGCCAGTGGTCGAGCAGCTTGCGCTTGTGGGTCATGTTGTCGGCCCACAGCAACGACTGCGTGATGGACGCATGTTTTTCGTGCGGCGAGTCAATCTCGACACGCTGCGGCTGGCGCATCACACGCGTGGCCAGCTGCATGATGCGCGGCGCAAAAGTGGCGCTGAACATCATGGTCTGCTTGCGCTCGATGGTGAGCTGGTTGACTTCGGTCAGGTCGTCGGCAAAGCCGAGGTCCAGCATGCGGTCGGCTTCGTCAACCACGAGAAACTGCACCTGATCCAGCTTGATCTGCATGCTGCGCTGCAGGTCCAGCAGACGGCCCGGGGTGGCCACCACGAGGTCGGCGTTCTGCAGCTTGGCAATTTGCAGCTGGTAAGGAATGCCGCCAACCACGTTGGCAATGCGCAGGCCGCGGCAATGGCGAACCAGGTCGATCGCGTCGGCGCAGACCTGCTGGGCCAGCTCGCGGGTCGGGCACAGGATCAGGGCGCCGGGGGTGGCGGCCTTGAAATTGCGCGCATTGGTCGGGTCCTTGCGCTTGGGTTTTTTCAGCGGAGCTTCGCCGCGGGCGACGGCCTCGGCGCTCAGGCGTTCAAACTCGGCGCGTTCGTTGCGCTCGGCCTCTTCCTGCTGCTTGAGCAGGGTGTGCAGCACGGGCAGCAGGAAAGCGGCGGTCTTGCCGCTGCCGGTCTGGCTGGACACCAGCAGATCGGTGAATTTGGCCTTGGGGTCGGCCTTGACGTCAGCATCCAGCGCCTGCATGGCTTTGGGGATGGTGGCCATCTGCACGGCGGTCGGCTGGGTGAAGCCCATGTCGGCCACGGCTTGCAGCAGTTCCTTGGCCAGGCCCAGCTTGACGAAGCCGTTGGGCTCAGCCACGACGGCGTCCAGCGAGGTTTGCGCTGCGACAGGCGCATCGGAAAAGTCCGCAATTACATTGATATCGGTATCGGTGTTTGCTTCGGCCAGAAAGTCGCCGCGAGCCTCAAAAGAGTCAGTCATGTTTTTTCTCACTAAACACTTGTCCGCGCTGCCACGCTTGTGGTGTGGGCGGGCGAACAAGAAACTACCACCCGCCGCGTAGCAGCAGGGCTTCGTTCATGGTTAATAAAACATCAACCATCAAACGAATATTTCGGTTCGGGCGACTTCCGGAAAAACCGGTGCCTGAAGCGATGGCTCTGTTGGTAGAGCCTCAAAAGTGTGAGGTAGATGTACAAATGCGGTGCACCCCGTGCATCCGTCAAGCCGTTGATTATGGCATGGTTTACGGGTTTACACCAGTCCCCCGTCGCAGAAAGACCTTCAAACCCGCCGCTGCCGGCCGTGGACATAGGCTCGTCACTCTCTTTTTAATAGCTGCCAACGACCATCCAGCAAGGGCCGGAGGCGGGACTCACTTCAGAAAGTGGGTCCGGTAATGCTCCAACTCGTCGATCGATTCATGCACATCGGCCAAGGCTGTGTGGCTTTGCTGCTTCTTGAACGCGCTGAACACCTCGGGCCGCCAGCGTTTGGCCAGTTCCTTGAAGGTGCTGACATCGACATTGCGGTAATGAAAAAACGCCTCGAGTTTGGGCATGTACTTGACCAGGAAGCGCCGGTCCTGGCTGATGGTGTTGCCGCACATCGGCGAGGTGCCCTTGGGCAGGTACTGCGCCAGAAAGGCCAGCAGCTGCTTTTCAGCATCGGCTTCCGTCACGGTGCTGGCCTTGACCTTGTCGATCAGGCCGCTGCGGCCGTGTGTGCCCTTGTTCCAGTTGTCCATTTGCGCCAGCAGTTCGTCGGACTGCTTGATCACCAGCACCGGGCCCTCGATGCGGGGCGTCAGTTGCGGGCCGGTGACGACCACGGCAATTTCGATCAGCCGTTCCTTTTCAGGGTCGAGACCGGTCATTTCGCAGTCGATCCAGACCAGGTTCAGATCGGATTTTTTCAGCAGGGTTTCGTTTTCAGCCATCTTGCGATTCTCGCTGATCGCCTAAACTTGCCCTCATGCCTGACTATTCATTCGCCTTCACCCTGCTGTTCTCGGCCGCACTGGTGCTGGTTCTGCTCACGAAGTTCTACCTCGCCTCGCGCCAGATCCGCCACGTGGCCCGGCACCGCAATCAGGTGCCCGCTGCCTTCGCCAGCACGATTTCGCTGGCCTCGCACCAGAAAGCCGCCGATTACACGATCACCAAGGCGCGCTTTGGCTTGCTCGAACTGGCTTTTGGCACAGCTGTGCTGGTCGGCTGGACCCTGCTCGGCGGCATAGACCTGCTCAATCAGGCGCTGGTGAACTCGGGCCTCGCCGCTTACGGCAGCCTGGTGCCTCAACTGGCACTGCTCGCTGCCTTTGGGCTGATCAGCGGCCTGTTGGACCTGCCTTTCACGCTCTACAGCACCTTCCGCATCGAGGAGCGCTTCGGCTTCAACAAGATGTCGTTCAAGCTGTGGTTGGGCGACCTCGTCAAGTCCCTGCTGGTCGGTCTCGTGATCGGCCTGCCGATCGTGGCGCTGATCCTCTGGATCATGGGCAGCACCGGTGTCTGGTGGTGGCTCTGGGCCTGGGGCGTGTGGATGGGTTTCAACCTGCTGGTGCTCGTGCTCTACCCCACGGTCATCGCGCCGCTGTTCAACAAGTTCCAGCCGCTGGAAGATGAAAGCCTGAAGGCGCGCGTCACGGCCCTGATGCAGCGCTGCGGCTTTGCCGCCAAGGGTTTGTTCGTGATGGACGGTAGCAAGCGTTCGGCCCATGCCAACGCCTACTTCACCGGTTTTGGCGCCTCCAAACGCGTGGTGTTTTTTGACACTCTGCTCAAGCAGCTGAGCCCCGCCGAAGTGGACGCGGTGCTGGCCCACGAGCTCGGTCACTTCAAGCACAAACACATCATCAAACGCATTGCCGCCATGTTTGCCATGAGCCTGGCCGGTTTCGCGCTGCTGGGCTGGTTGTCCACCCAGGCCTGGTTTTACACGGGTCTTGGCGTGCGGCCGAACATGACAGGCAGCAACGACGCGCTGGCCCTGCTGCTGTTTTTGCTGGTGGTGCCGCTCTTCAGTTTTTTCATCTCGCCGCTGTTTGCCCAGCTCTCGCGCAAACATGAATTTGAAGCCGACGCCTACGCCATCACCCAGACCGACGGCCGGGATCTTCAAAGCGCCCTGCTCAAGCTCTACCAGGACAACGCCAGCACGCTGACGCCCGACCCGGTGTATGTGAAGTTTTACTATTCGCACCCGCCGGCCTCGGAGCGGCTGTCCCGCATGGGTGCACCCACCGGAACACCCGCATGAGCAACCCCATCCACCAGAACCGCCGCGCGTTGAGTGCCACCGAGATCGTCACCCAGCTGAGCCAGCTCAACGGCGAGCAGCCGCAGGGCTGGCGCCTGATGGACGGTTCGCTGGAGAAGACCTTCAGCTTCAAGAACTTTCACGAGACCATGGGGTTTGCCAACGCTGTGGCCTTCATCGCCAATGCCGAGGACCATCACCCGGACCTCGCGTTGAGCTACGGCAAATGCACGGTGCGCTTCAACACGCACGACGTGAACGGCATTTCGGTCAGCGACTTTTTCTGCGCGTCCAGGGTTGACGCGCTGCTGGCTTGACCACTGTTTCTTCAGCGGGGACCCTGCCCGGTCTGGTGGTGGCCGGCTTCGGCCGGCATTGCCTGGTGGAAACGCCCGACGGCCAGCGCCTGATCTGCCATCCGCGCGGCAAGAAAAGCCAGGCCGTCGTCGGCGACCGCGTGTTGTGGCTACCCTCACAGGACGAAGGCACGATCGAGAAGGTGGAAAAACGCAGCAACCTGTTTTACCGCCAGGACGACATGCGCACCAAGTCGTTTGCGGCCAACCTCGACCAGGTGCTGATCCTGATCGCGGCCGAGCCCGAGTTTTCGGAGAGCCAGCTGACCCGCGCGCTGATCGCGGCCGAAGCCGAGCGCATCACCCCCATCATCGCGCTGAACAAAAGCGACCTGGCCGAACCCTTTGCCCGCGCCTGGACCAAACTGGCGCCCTACCGCGCCATGGGTTACCAGGTGCTGCCGCTGGCGGTCAAGCCAAAAACCGACACACCCGTTGCCAATGACGCGCAAACTGACCAGCTGCGCGAGCTGCTGCGCGGCAAAAAAACGCTGGTGCTGGGCCCCTCCGGTGCCGGCAAAAGCAGCCTGACCAACCTGCTGATTCCGGGCGCGCAGGTGCTGACCGCGGAAATATCGCAGGCGCTCAATTCCGGGAAACACACGACCACCAGCACCACGCTGTACTGGCTCGACGACGCCAGAACCAGCGCGCTGATCGATTCACCCGGCTTTCAGGAGTTTGGCCTGCACCACATCGAGCCGATGCAGCTGGCCAACTACATGCCCGACCTCAAGGTCCATGCGCAGGACTGCAAGTTCTACAACTGCACGCACCTGCATGAACCCGGCTGCGGCGTGATTTCAGAGGTCAAATCGGCCTCTGGCCCAAGTGGCATAAGCGCAAGTCGCTATCGTTTGTATAGCGAACTTTTCGCCGAGCTGTCGCAACCCCCGCGCTACTGAGCTGGTTCAGGGCCGACCAGCGCGCGGCACGCATCCACCAGCGCCGCACACTGCGCGGGTGTCCCCACACTGATGCGCAGGTATTGCTCGATACGCGGCAGCCTGAAATGACGCACAAGCACGCGCCGCTCGCGCAGGCCCGCCGCAAGCACGGCGGCATCATGCCGGGGATGGCTAACCATCAGGAAGTTGGCCTGTGACGGCAGCACATCGAAACCCAGCGCCTGCAGATCCCGCGTCAGGTCTTCGCGGCTCGCAATAACGGCTGCACGCGTGGTCTCAAACCAGGCGTGGTCCTGGTACGCTGCCACCGCACCCGCCAGTGCCAGGCGGTCCAGCGGGTAGGAATTGAAGCTGTCCCGCACGGTTTCCAGCGCCTCGATCAGGTGGCGCTGGCCGGCGGCAAACCCCACCCGGAGGCCGGCCAGCGAACGCGATTTGGACAGGGTCTGCACCACCAGCAGATTCGGGTAGCGGGCGATCAGTCCGATGGCGCTTTCGCCGCCGAAATCCACATAGGCTTCATCGACCAGCACCACACACTGGCTTTGATGTTGCAGCAACTGCTCAATATCGGCGAGCGGCAAACCTGTGCCGGTTGGCGCGTTGGGATTGGCGACCACCACGCCACCGCAGGAAGACCGGTAATGCGCCGTCTGGACGCGCATGGCCGCATCCAGCGGGACCAGGGTGCATTCAATACCGTACAGGCCGCAGTACACCTTGTAGAAGCTGTAGCTGATGTCCGGCATGAGCACCGGGCGGGCTTGCCGGAAAAAAGCGAAGAACGCATGTGCCAGCACCTCGTCCGAGCCGTTGCCGGCAAATACCTGGCTGGAGGCGATGCCATGGTGGTCAGCAATCGCCTGCCTGAGCCCGGCAGCCTGCGGATCGGGGTAGAGCTGCAGTCCCTCCTGCGCGGCGGCGATGATGGCCGCAACAACCCGAGGCGATGGTGGATACGGATTTTCGTTGGTGTTGAGCTTGACCAGGCCGTCGATGACAGGTTGCTCGCCGGGTGTGTAAGGAGTCAGCCCTCGCAGGGTCGGGCTCCAGAAGGAAGTCTCGGAAGTCACGGAGAACCCCTGGTGCAGCGTTCAGCCCAGCAGGCGCGCCAGCGTCAGCAGCGCCAGCAGCATCATCCAGAGCACCACGGAGCGCCAGACCAGGCCCACGATGCTGCGCAGGTGCCCCACCTCCGGCTCACGCCCAGGCGTACTCTCGGTGGCCTGCGGACCGCCTGCATCAATGCCGTCAGCCTGGAAGCCCTGGGATGCGTCGGGAGAAAACGCAGCTTTCAACGCTTCGCCGCCCAGGCGCACGTTGACCGCGCCCGAGGTGGCGGCCAGGATCACGCCATCGTTGCGGTTTTCCTGGCCTGCGGGCGAACGTTGCATGTAGTTGCGCCAGCCATCGATCGCGTCCTCGAAACTGCCCACAACCGCGAACCCGAGCGAGGTCAGGCGCGCCGGCACGTAGTCGACCACACCCCAGGCTTGCGCAGCGGCCTGCTGCAGCGCCGGGCTCGCGCCTTCGCCGGTCGATTTCGACTTGTAAGCCCAGTAGCGCGATACAAACTCGGCCATGCGGTACAACACGGCACCGGCCGGCCCCAGGCCCAGCGCAGCCAGCACCGAGAACCAGGCCAGCACGCCAAAGACATGGCGATGCGCGGCCAGCACCGAATACTCAATCACATGCCGCACGATCTCGCTGCGCGGCAGTTCGCTGGCATCGACCTGACGCCACTGCGCCAGCAGTTCGCGCGCGGTTGCTTCGTCCCCGTCGTCCAGCGCATCACGTATGTCGGTGAAATAGTGGCTGAACTGGCGAAAGCCGAGCGTCACGTAGAGCACGGCCACGCTCCAGGCAAAAGCCAGCACGCCGTTCACGCTCCAGAGCAGCCAGTGCACGGCCAGGGTCAGCAAGGCCGGACCCACCACCGCCGTGGCCCAGGCGACCCAGCCATGTTGCGGCTTGCCCGCGTCCAGGCTGCGGCTGGCCCAGCGCGCCCAGCGGCGCAAACTGGCGTGGATCAGATTGCCGCGCGCCAGCGGCCTCGCCTGTTCGATGATGAGTGCAAACAAAACAGCAAAAAAACTCATGGCACTTCTATAAATCCATTTTTCGGGCGAATTGCGTCGTTGCGCGTTGCGCGCAATCCTCATGCACCCAAGTGCATTCCGGTTGCTGTGCTCCGTGCGCCTAGCACTTCATCCCGAAATTCTGAATTTCTGAATTTCTGAATTTCTGAATTTCTGAATTTCTGGGAGTGCCCTGCTACCAAATCATAACTGCCCCACGGTCGCGCACTGCGTGTCGCTCCCTGCCCCTGGGGGCCGCTGCGCCTGCGGGTCTGGATATCTTCTCAAGCTCATTTTCCTGGGCGTGGCACTCTCGTTCAGCTGGGGCCGCGGGTCCGGCCTTGCCGGCCCGCAGGCGCCGCCCCCGTGAGAGGGGAACAGACTACACGCAGTGAGCCTGGACGGGGTTGGCTTGTCTACGCGCTCAGAAAGCGGTAGAGGTTGCGCAGCATGCCGGCCGTCGCGCCCCAGATGTAGCGCTCTTTGCTGTCGCTGCTGTCTGCGCCCCCTGTGTAAGGCATGGAGAGCCACTGGCGCAGCACCCCCTCGAATTCAAACTCGTGGCGCTGATGGTTGGCCGGGTCCATCAGGTAACGCAGCGGCACTTCAAAAATGTCGGCTACCTCGGATGGACTGGGTTGCAGCGCAAAACCGGGGCGCACCAGTGCGACGACCGGCGTGATGATGAAGGCCGTGCCAGTGACATAGGTGGGCAGGATGCCGAGCACCTCCACATGCTCGCGGGTCAGACCGATTTCTTCATGCGCCTCGCGCAGGGCCGTGTCCACTGCGTCGTGGTCGGCGTCGTCTGTCTTGCCGCCGGGCAGCGCAATCTGGCCGGAATGGGTGGACATGTTGCCCGCCCGCTCCGTCAGCAACAGCGTCAGCTCATCACGCATGACAAGCGGCAGCAGCACGGCCGCCAGTGCCGGCTCGCGGTTGGAAAATCGTTTCTCGACGCTGTGCTCGGGCGTCCAGACCGGCGGGTGCCGAAAACGCTGGCGCAGGGCCTGCGGCGTGAGTTCCTGCGCCGGCACGCCTGACAGGTGCGCGTCCACCCCGATCACCGGGATGCTGCGGGGATCAAAGGTGGGCAAAGGCGTGGTGAAGCGGTGCGTCGTCATGAGGACGCAAGATTAACAGGGCATAAAAAAAGCCGCTCCGTAGAGCGGCTTTTCTGCGGGCCGGCTGTTTTTATGCAGCTTTGGCACCCAGCTTTTCCTTGATACGTGCCGACTTGCCGCTGCGGCTGCGCAGGTAGTACAGCTTGGCACGACGCACGTCACCACGGCGCTTGACTTCGATCTTGGCGATCAGCGGGCTGTAGACCTGGAAGGTCCGCTCGACGCCTTCACCGTTGGAGATCTTGCGCACGATGAAGCTGGAGTTCAGGCCGCGGTTGCGCTTGGCAATCACGACGCCTTCAAAAGCCTGCATACGCTTGCGGGTGCCTTCAACCACGTTGACGCTGACAATCACGGTGTCGCCGGGGGCGTACACGGGGATGGTCTTGTTCAGGCGGGCAATTTCTTCCTGCTCTAGGGTCTGGATCAGATTCATGATGTATTCCATCTAACTTTTTCGTTCATACACGCGCTACGCTAAAGACCGCAAATCCATGGACACCTCAGGGAGGGTCAAGATGGTTGCAGTGGCCGCCAGAGGACCGAAAAGCCCACGATTATAACAATTTATGGGTGGGGGGACGATTTTGTCGCCAGGCTGTGCAGAAACGCCTCGTCCGGGGCATCCAGCCGGCCGGCTTCCCGGGCGGCGTCCAGCAGTTCGGGCCGGTGCTGCCGGGTCAGGGCCAGACGCTGGTCGCGGCGCCAGCGTTCGATGTGGCCGTGGTTGCCCGACAACAGCATCTCGGGGGTCGTCTGGCCGCGCCAGGTCTCGGGCCGGGTGTAATGCGGGCAGTCGAGCAGGCCGTCGAGCGCCGGGTTGAAACTGTCGAACTGGTGGCTGCCCTCGTCATGAAGCACGCCCGGCTGCAGGCGTGCCACCGCATCCAGCAAGGCCAGCGCGGGAATTTCACCGCCGGACAGCACAAAGTCACCCAGGCTGATCTGCTGGTCCACATAGGTGTCGATAAAACGCTGGTCCAGACCCTCGTAACGGCCGCAGACCAGCACCGCCCCGGTGCCGGCCGACCAGACCTGCACGCCGGTGTGGTCCAGCGCGCGCCCAATCGGCGAAAACAGGACCACCGGCGCCTGCTCGCCGGCAGGCTCTGCGCGCTCCTCGCGGATTTTTTCAAGGCAGCGCGCCAGCGGCTCGGCCAGCATCACCATGCCGGGGCCGCCTCCGAAGGAGCGGTCGTCCACCCGGCGGTAGTTGCCTTCGGCAAAATCGCGCGGGTTCCACAACTTCACCTCGACCAGGCCGGATTCGTAGGCACGGCGCGTCACACCGCTGGTCAGAAACGGCGCAAACAGCTCGGGGAAAAGGGTGATGACGTCAAAACGCATGGCTTGTATTTTGCGTCACGAACCGCCTGTCGACGCTGCCAGGGAAGTTCTAGACCAGCCGGGGCCGCGGAACCGGCTTCGCCGGGCCGCAGGCGCAGCGACCCTCGGGGGGCAGGGAGCTACACGCAGTGAGCGACCGTGGGGGCTTTAATAGTCAGGCTGCCAGTCAACGGAGATGGTCTTGCCCGGCAGATCGACGGCGTCCACATAGGCGGCCACAAAGGGAATCATGCGTTCCAGGGTCTGCTCGCCGTCGGTGTAATCGACACACAGCACCGAGTGCGGGCCGGTGGCCATCAGGTCGCGTACCTTGCCCAGGGCCACACCTTCGCGGTTGACTACGTTCAGGTCCAGCAGGTCGACCCAGTAATACTCGTCCTTGCCCGCCTTGGGGAAACTGCTGCGCGGCACAAAAATGCGCGCGCCGCGCAGGGTCTCGGCCGGCGTGCGGTCGTCGATACCCTCGAACTTGGCCACCACGGAGCCGGAATGGGTTTTGGACTCGCTGACCGTCAGCACCACGGTGCCGGAGAAAGCGTCAAAACCGGGCCGGTGTTGGGTGTCCGGCGGCTGCAAAAACCAGCGGCCGGAAGAAAAAAGCGCCTCGGAAGAGGCGCTGTGAGCCAGGATTTTCACCCAGCCCTTGACGCCCCAGGCGTCAAGAATGCGCCCGACTTCAACCGCATCGTCTGGCAGGACAGACGGCTCAAGGCCGGGCATACTCTCAGCCCCCACGCTTTTCACTGCGTAGAAGGCGCTGCCCCCCGAGAGGGCTAATTTCCCTTGGGGCGGCCCAGCGGGAAATTGTCATTTTTATCAGGCAGCCTTGGGAGCTGCAGCAGCGCCCTGCTTGACCAGGCGCAGCACGGTGGGGGACGCTTGGGCGCCCACGCCGAGCCAGTGGGTCAGGCGGTCCTGCTCGATGCGCAGGCCTTCTTCGCCACCTTTGGCAATCGGGTTGTAAAAACCGATGCGTTCGATGAAGCGGCCATCGCGGCGGACGCGTTTGTCAGCCACAACAATATTGAAAAATGGACGGTGCTTAGAACCGCCGCGCGAGAGTCGGATGACGACCATGATTTATCCTTCGGGTGGTGAGGTGAAAAAAAATCACCCCAAAATGTTCCTGCAGCGCTTGAGACACACGACATGGCACCCGGCCAGCGAAATGCTGCAAAGCCGCAGATTATAACCCGCGGTCTGCCGCTGTCCCGCCCGCTGCATTCACCCAACGCCCTTGCAACCCATTTTTGGCACACCATGACCCACCTGAGAGCCAGCCTTGAAACCGATTTGCCGGCCATCACGGCCATTTACGCCCACCACGTGCTCCATGGCACCGGCACCTTTGAAACCGAAGCGCCCAGCGTGACGGACATGGCTACGCGCCGTGCCGACGTGTTGTCCAAGGGCCTGCCCTATCTGGTCGCCGAAGTGGGTGGCGAGGTGGTCGGTTTTGCCTACGGCAACTGGTTCAAGCCGCGGCCGGCCTACCGGTATTCGGTGGAGGATTCGATTTACCTGGCACCCGGCCAGCAGGGCAAAGGCCTGGGCCGTGCCCTGCTGAGCGAATTGCTGGCGCGCTGCGAGGCTGCCGGCATCCGCAAGGTCATGGCCATCATCGGCGACTCGGCCAACGCGGGCTCGGTCGGCCTGCACCGCGCGCTCGGCTTCACGCTGGTGGGCGTCGTCGAGTCCTGCGGCTGGAAGATGGGTGCCTGGCGTGATATCGTGATCATGCAGAAAACACTGGGCGCTGGCGACACCGCGCCGCCCGTGGATGCCGCGCCCCCTTCTTCCCCACCCACCCCTGCCTGATCGCACCCATGAAAAACAAGAACAAGACACTGGCCGCCTGGCTTGCTTTTGCCGTCGGCCAGTTGGGCATCCATCGCCTCTACCTTTACGGCTGGCGCGATCTGCTGGCCTGGCTGCACCCTGCGACTGCAGCCTTGGGCTGGTGGGGCGTTCAGCGGGTGCGGCTTTACGGCCAGGACGACCAACTGGCGTGGGTGCTGGTGCCGCTGCTGGGTTTCACGCTGGCGGCCACGGCGCTGACGGCGATTTATTACGGCCTGATGGCGCCCGAAAAATGGAATGCCAGACACAACCCGGCGGCTGCGCCGGACAGTGCCTGCGGCAAAACCAACTGGATCACCATGGCGGTCGTGATCCTGGCCCTGCTGTTCGGCACGATTGCGCTGATGTCCAGCATCGTGTTCAGCTTCCAGCGCTACTTTGAATACCAGGTCGAGGAAGCGCGCAAGATCAGCCAATGAGGGCCCCCACGGTTGCTCACAACGCGCAAGCGCCCTGCCCCCCGAGGGGGTCGCTGCGCCTGCGGACTGGCAGAGCCAGATCCGCGGCCCCTGCTTGAAGGGGCAGCGACCACAAGTTCAACAGCGCGTCACCCTAAAAAAGCTGCAGGCTGACCCAGTAAGCAATGGCGGCCACAAAGGCCGAGGCCGGGATGGTGAAAATCCAGGCCCAGACAATGTTGCCGGCCACGCCCCAGCGCACCGCGGAGGCGCGCTGGGTCGAGCCCACGCCGACAATGGCGCCTGTGATGGTGTGGGTGGTCGACACCGGAATGCCCAGGCCGGTGGCCAGAAACAAGGTGATGGCGCCGCCGGTTTCCGCGCAGAAGCCGCCTACCGGCTTGAGCTTGGTGATTTTCTGGCCCATGGTTTTAACGATGCGCCAGCCGCCGAACATGGTCCCCGCTGCAATCGCAATATAGCAACTGACAATCGCCCAGGTCGGCGGAGCGCTGTCGCTGGCTGAGGTGTAGCCGGTGGCAATCAGCAGCATCCAGATGATGCCGATGGTTTTTTGCGCATCGTTGCCGCCGTGGCCCAGGCTGTAAGCGCCGGCAGAAACGAGTTGCAGGCGCCGGAACCAGCGGTCCACGCGCGACGGCGTGGCGCGGCGGCAGACCCAGGCCACCAGCACCATCATCAGGGAGCCCAGCAAAAAGCCCAGCAGCGGTGAGACAAAAATGAAGGCCACGGTTTTCAGGATGCCTCCGGCTATCAGTGCGCCGGCACCCGACTTGGCCATCACCGCACCGACGATGCCACCAATCAGCGCATGCGAGGAACTGCTTGGAATGCCGTAGTACCAGGTCACCAGGTTCCAGCTGATGGCGCCTATCAGCGCCCCAAACACCACATGGGTGTCCACAATTCCGGGCTGCACGATGCCCTTGCCCACGGTGGCCGCCACGCTGAGGTGAAAAACGAAAATGGCGATGAAATTGAACGAAGCCGCAAACAGCACCGCCTGCCCGGGCTTGAGCACGCCGGTCGAGACCACGGTGGCAATCGAGTTGGCCGCATCATGAAAACCATTCATGAAGTCGAAGGCCACAGCCAGAATGACCAGCATCACCACCACCCACAGGGCCGTCTGTACGGTCTCCATGTTCAGGAGTTTTCGAGGACGATGCCCTCGATCAGGTTGGCCACGTCCTCGCACTTGTCCGTGATGGTCTCCAGCAGCTCGTAAATCGCCTTGAGCTTGATGACTTCACGCACATCGGGCTCTTCGCGAAACAGCTTGCTCATGGCCGAGCGCATGACGCGGTCGGCATCGGACTCGAGCTTGTCGATTTCCTCGCAGGTCTTCAGGGCCGCCTCGGCCGTGGCGGCGTCACTGAGCTTGTCGATCAGGGCGACCGCGTCTTTCAGGCGCTCGCAGCATTTGACGCTGAGGTCGGTCAGGCGCACGATCTCCTCGGTCATGTGGCGCACGTCGTACAGCGCCATGGTTTCGGCCGAGTCCTGGATCAGGTCGCAGACATCGTCCATGGTGTTGATCAGCGAATGGATCTGCTCGCGGTCGATCGGCGTGATGAAGGTCTTGTGCAGCATGCGGTTGACCTCCTGCGTGATCCGGTCGGCCGCACGTTCGGCGTTGTCAACCTCCCGGTTGTAGGCTTCGCGCTTTTGCACATCGTTGTAGTTGGCCACCAGGTTGGAGAACGCGCGAGCGGCCTCCACGATGCGATCCGCATGCTGGTTGAACAACTCGAAAAAATTGCCTTCACGCGGCAACAGTTTGCCAAACAGCATCTTCCACTCCTCGGGGGTACATGTCAGTTATATATGACAGATTTGTGACTCCCGGGAGTGTAACAAGCCCCCACGGTTGCTCACAACGCGCAAGCGCCCTGCCCCCGAGGGGGTCGCTGCGCCTGCGGGCTGGCGAAGCCAGTCCCGCGGCCCCGGCTTGAATAAAGAGCAGTCCCGGGTCAGGCGGAGCGGAAAATGAAATACACCGCGCCCACCATGCACAGCGCCGCCCACAGGTAGTCGAGCTTGAGCGGCTCGTTGAGGTAGAAAACGGCAAAAGGGACAAACACGGTGAGAGTGATGACCTCCTGCATGATCTTGAGCTGCCCGATGTTGTACATGGTGAAGCCGATGCGGTTGCCCGGCACCTGCAGCAGGTACTCGAACAGCGCAATGCCCCAGCTCACCAGCGCCGCGATGTACCAGGGCGAAGTCGCCAGGTTCTTCAGGTGGCCGTACCAGGCAAAGGTCATGAAGACGTTGGACAGCAGCAGCAAGCCGATGGCTTGCGCCGAGACCGGAAGGGATTGTAAAAATGGCATAAAACTCCGTGCTCGGCGAGCAAAGCCTGCGAATTCAAGCGGCGATCTTATCCGCCGCGCGCCAACCGTGCCCGGCCTGGTACTGCGGCCCGGAAGTAGCGAAACAAAATGAAAGTGATGACTTCGTGCCCAAGGCAAGGCGCAAGCCGCAGCGAAGGCTGTACGCCTTCGCAAGGATGGCAACGCCGCCATGGGTGCGAAGGCGCGCTTTCATGTTTCGATAGTTTCGGGTTGCAGTACTAAGCCCGGGCGATCCAGCGCTGATGCGCGGCGAGTTTTTCCACATCGCGCCAGGAGTGGCATTGCCCTGCCATGCGCGGCCAGATGCGCAGCAGCAGTTCGCACTCGGCCAGCGTGTCGGCCGCTGCCTGGTGCCGGGGCGCGCAGATGATGCCGAAATGGGCCATCCATTCGTCCAGCGCGCGGGCCTTCACCTTCTCATGGGTCACGGCGCACAGCTGCTCAATGTCCACCCAGCGGTTCGTCAACCCCGCGCCCAGGTGCTGCAGGACATGCCGGCCAATCATGGCCTGGTCGAAGGGAGCATGAAAGGCCAGCAGCGGCGAGTTGCCGATGAAGTCCGCAAAGGCGCGCAGGGCCTGATCGGGCGGCACGCCTTCACTCTGGCGCTGCAGCCCAATGCCGTGCAGCAGGATGTTGTCTTTCGCTGAAGCCACCGAAGACTGGCGCAGCACCACCTCGAAGCTGTCGCCAGGCAGGATGCTCAGACGCCTGGCCGTCCAGTCCACCTGCACGGCAATGGCGGCAATCGCCAGCAACTGGTCGCGCTGCGGGTCCAGCCCGCTGGTCTCCACATCGAGCACCACCCAGCGCGCTTCATCCGTGGCGGCCAGCGCGGCGAAGGGCCTTTTCAGCCAGTCCGCCCAGCTCATCGCTCGTAGTCCAGCTGCAGGCGCTGCTGCAGCGAGCGCGCCACGCGAAACGACTCGCGCAGGATGCGCCGGTCGATGTCGTTCAGGCGGTCCACTTTGAGGTGATTCGGCTGCTGCGGCGATGCCGTACCTTCGAGTTGCACGCGCAGCCGCAGGGTCTGCAGGAACTCGAAACCGCTGACCCAGGCCTGGTACTCGGACGGGGCCAACCCGAGCAGCAGGCCGACGGCATCCAGCCGCTCCCGGGTGTTGGTGGCCGTCACGCCGCGGCTGAGCGAATAAATGCGGGCGACGTCGACAAAAATCGCTGCGCCCTGCAGCTTGAGGTCGATCATGCCGCCGTCGTCCACTGCGATGCTGCCGGTCCAGTTCAGCGGCGGACTGTGCATCAGCGCATTGGTCGCCAGCTGCTTGATGAAACGCGGCGCGCGGCGCGCCGACTCGCTGACCTCCTGGCGCAGGCTGCCGGCCAGGCGCGCATCACCGGCCAGGGGCCGAAAGTCGAAGTAAATGCTCGCATTGAGCAAATCCCCGGGCGCACCGTGCTCGATCCAGTGCGCAAAACGTTCGCGCCACTCGCGCAGGGTCAGGCAGCAGGCCGGCTCGCTGGCCATGATTCCGCCCTTGCACAGCGGGTAGCCGCAGGCGTCGAGCGCCACATTGACCTCCCGGGCAAAACGCAGCGCGGCCTCGCGCTGGGCCGGCGTGGTGTCGTCGGGCAGGATCAGCGCGTTGTCCTGGTCGGTTGCGATGGTCTGCTCGCTGCGCCCTTCCGAGCCCAGCGCCAGCCAGCACAGGCGGCTCAGGTCGATGCCGTGCTCCCCGGCCTTGATCTCCAGCAGCCGCAGGGTGAGCACATCGTTGAGGTGGCTGATCAGCGCCGTGAGCTGGCGCGCATGCACCCCCTGGCCCAGCAGGCTGTGCGCAAAACGCCGGATGTCCTGCGCCACGATCTTGAGCATCTCCACGTCGGCGGCAGAACGGATCGAGGTACTGACCTGCTTGAGGCTCAGGCGCTGCATGGCAAACAGGTCGCGCTCCGACACCATGCCCACGGCCACACCGTCGCGCGTGACCGGCACATGGCGGATGCCGTGTTTGCTCATCAGGAGGGCCGCGTCCAGCGCCGTGTGTTCGTGGCTCAGGCTCAGCACTGGCTGCACCATGGCCTGCGCGATTGGCGCGTCCAGTGGCAACGCCGCCAGCGTGACCCGGCCCAGAATGTCATAACGCGTGAGAATGCCCAGCGGCCGGCCCCCCTCGTCGGTCACAAGCATGGAGCCGATGCGTTGCTGGTGCATCCGGGCGAGCGCATCGCGCAGTGGCGTGTCGGGCGGGCAACTCACCGGCGCCTGGCGCGCGACGTCTCCCAGCGGTGTCTCCAGCGACTGCTCGGCCAGCGCCTGCGAGGCATAAGCCACCTGCAGGGCGCGCCGCGACAGGTCCAGAAACTTCAGGATGCGCCGGTTCAGGAAGTCGGCAAACGGCGGGCTCATCACGGCCAGCGCATGCATCGACTCCAGTGGCAGGGCCAGCACAAAGGTGTCGGCCACAGCGCGGTAGGACGCCGTCACTGCGCGCTGCGCCAGCGCCGCGCTGACGGGAAACAACTCGCCGGGTTCGTAGTGAAAAGCGCCGCCCGACAGCTCGGCCAGTCCGCGCTCGCCGATCACCGCACCCTGGCGGATGAAAAACAATTCGGTGACCGGCCCGCTGTCGGGTTCGATCAGGATCTCCTCCGGAGCGAAGTAGTTTTGCCGCGCATGGCTCAGGAAAAAATCCACGTCGCCGGCCTGCATCTGCGCAAAGGGCGGATGCCGCATCAGTTCCTGGCGCAAATTGGCCAGCAGGCTGCTCGACGGACTCAAGTCGGCGTTGAGCGAGGAAAGAGGCTGTTCTGCATCCGTCACGGGCGTCTCCTGATATTTGAAAAACATTATCCGGGAAGGACTTGCTGTTGTGCTGATTCAGCGCAAACAGGGTCATACGCCGTTCGGGCTGAGCCTGGCCTGTCCTGAGCTTGTCGAAGGGCGAAGCCGGTGCAAGCTTGCGCTTCGGTGGGTGTTCAAACAAGCCGGGTCTCGCCCCGGCGAGCGACTCCCTTTTCTTTGCGTCGCCAAAGAAAAGGAAGCAAAAGAAAGGCGACCCGATGGTCTGGGTCCCTCCGCTTCGCTACGGGCAACCTGCGGTGCTCGGTAAAAGCGGGGTCTCGCTCGAACTCGCCTTCGGC
>NZ_JAQSDL010000031.1 GCF_029945895.1 Polaromonas sp.
ATGATCGAACCCTTCGAGCCGGGCCAGATCCGCGAAAGCGAAGGCCGGAAGATCATCAGCTACGGCACCAGCAGCTACGGCTACGACATCCGCTGTGCGCCCGAGTTCAAGGTCTTCACCAACATCCACAGCACCGTGGTGGATCCGAAAAACTTCGATGAAAAGAGTTTTGTCGACTTCCATGGCGACAGCTGCATCATCCCGCCCAACAGCTTTGCGCTGGCCCGCACGCTGGAGTACTTTCGTATCCCGCGCAACGTGCTGACCATCTGCCTGGGAAAAAGCACCTACGCGCGCTGCGGCATCATCGTCAACGTCACGCCCTTCGAGCCCGAATGGGAAGGTTATGTGACGCTGGAGTTCTCCAACACCACGCCGCTGCCCGCGAGGATTTACGCGGGCGAAGGCTGCGCGCAGGTGTTGTTCTTCGAGAGCGATCCCGACGATGTCTGCGAAGTCAGCTACAAAGACCGCGGCGGGAAGTACCAGGGCCAGGTCGGGGTGACCCTGCCCAAGGCCTAGCTTCATACCTGTTCGATGTGGATGCAGGTGGTGATGGGAAAACCTCTCACGTTTGACCGAAGGGCGGACGTGGAAGGCCAGCCAAACCGGGGTGTCGAGATGCCCGCGCGGTGGCTGCCAAATAAGAAACCGCGAAGCGCTTGCTTCAACGAAAAAAAGCTGGCGGTGCCAGCTTTTTTTTGTGGGGTGGCGGGTTGGGACCTGGCGTGTTGCAGTCTATTTGACCAGCAGTACCGGAATTTCCGAGTCCGTCACCACGCGCTGGGCCACGCTACCCATGACGGCCCGGCCGAGGATGCCGTGACCGTGCGTACCCATGACAATCATGTGGGCCTTTTCGCGCTTGGAGGCGCGTACCACTTCTGTCGCTGGTGATCCGGCGACCCAGATGGTGCGGTATTGCAGGTTGTGCCGCTTGAGGAAACGCCCGATCGGGTCAAGCACTTTCTTGGCCTCGTCCTCATAGTAGGCGTTGACGGTGCTTGCACCCACCATGCCCTTGACGCGCGGAGGAACAGGCGGCTGCACGTTGAGCACCACCACTTCATCCTCGGGGCCGGCCAGGCTTTCGTGCGTGACGAGAAAGGCCAGGGCCTTCTTGGTGTATTTGCTGCCATCAGCGGCGAACAGGACTTTCATTGTTTCTCCTTGTGCTGGATAAGTACCGGTGTTGAAAAATCAGTTTAGCGCAACACCAGAACCGGCACGCTGCTGTGTGTCAGCACATGCTGGGTTTCGCTGCCCAGCAGGACGCGCTTGATCCCCTTGCGGCCATGCGAGGCCATGACGACGAGGTCGCATTTGTGTTTTTTCACGGCAGAGATGATGGACTCGGCCACCAGGTCGGAGCGTGCAATGACGGCCTTGGCCTTGAGGCCTTCGCCCTGCGCCTGCAATTGAACGGCATCCACCACAGCCTGGCCCTTGTCGGCCCATTGTTTCTCGGTGCGCGCCACGTCCTGCGACGAAATCGTGATCCCGCCTTCAAAATAGCTGACCGGATACCGCGGCACCACATAAAGCGCGACCAGGTCCGCGCCCACGGCGCTGGCCAGGTCAATGGCGCTGCGCACGGCTTTTTTCGAGAGGGCGGAACCATCGGTGGCGACAAGGATGCGTTTGTACATGGCGGTTTCTCCTGGGAGTTGATGCGAGGCCTGCAGCTTAGGCTGGCGATTGTCCGGCCCGCTTGATCCATGTCAATCGGGTGCTACCGGCGGGCGGTAGGCTTGCTCCATGCTCACTGCTACCCTCGATACCGGCGCCGCGCAACAGGCCTTGCGTTGGTCCGCGCTGGACGAGCGCGCCGAATGGGAGGGCTTCAGCCGGCCGTTGCCGGGGCGCGCGGACCTGTGGGAGTCCTACCTCGCGATCGAGGGCATGCATTGCGCAGCCTGCTCGCTCACGGTGGAGGAGGTGCTGCAAAAGCTCCCCGGCGTGGACAACGTACAGGTCAATGGCGCCAGCGCCGTGGCCCGGGTGGCCTGGTTGCCAGGGCAGGGCCAGCCCTCTGCCTGGCTGGCCGCGCTGCAGCGGGCTGGTTACGGTGCGCTGCCCGCCGGCGACATGCTGGCTGCCGCGCCGCGCATCCAGGCCCAGCGCATGATGCTCTGGCGCTGGCTGGTGGCGGGCTTTTGCATGATGCAGGTCATGATGTACGCCTTCCCGGCCTACATCGCCGGGCCGGGCGACATCTCGACCGAAGCTCAGGGGCTGCTGCGCTGGGCCTCCTGGGTGTTGACCCTGCCGGTCGTGCTGTTTTCGTGCTGGCCATTTTTCTCTTCGGCCTTGCGCGATCTGCGCAACCGGCGTGTCGGCATGGACGTGCCGGTGGCGCTGGGCATCCTCATTGCGTTCGGTGCCAGCTCTGCGGCCACCTTTGACCCGGCTTCGCGCTGGGGCGCAGAGGTCTGGTACGACTCTGTCACCATGTTTGTTTTTTTTCTGCTCTCTGGGCGACTGCTGGAGCAGCGCCTTCGGGACCGCACCGCCGGTTCGCTCGAGGCGCTGGTGCGGACCCTGCCCGATGGCGTGGAGCGGCAGGGGGCGGACGGCGCCTTCGAGCGTGTGGCCTTGCGCCGCCTTGTAAGCGGGGACCTGATCCGCCTGCTGCCCGGTGAAGTGATTCCGGCTGACGGCACGGTGATGGCCGGCGAGAGTCAGGTCGATGAAGCCCTGCTCACCGGCGAGTCCACCCCGTTGCAACGCCGTGCCGGTAGCGCGGTCATTGCAGGCAGCCATAACCTGAGCGGCATGCTGTTGGTGCGGGTGGAGCGCGCCGGCAGTGAAACCCGTTACGCCGCCATGGTGGCGCTCATGGAGCAGGCGTCAGTACAGAAGCCGCGCCTGGCACGAATTGCCGATCGCATCGCCGGGCCATTTGTTCTGCTGGTCCTGCTGGCGAGTGCCGCCGCGGCGCTCTGGTGGTGGCCCAGCGACCCGGTGCATGCGATCAGCGTGGCGGTGGCGGTGCTGATTGTGACCTGTCCCTGCGCGCTCTCGCTTGCCACGCCGGCCGCGACACTTGCCGCCGCTGGTGCCCTGGCGCGGCGGGGTGTGCTGGTGCGCCGGCTGGAGGCGCTGGAGAGCTGTGCCATGGTGGACACAGTGGTGTTCGACAAAACCGGCACGCTGACCGAAGACCGCATGGCGGTGACCGTCAGCCGCACGCGCGAGGGAATCACTGCGCCGCAGGCCCTGTTGCTGGCGGCTGTGCTGGCGCAGCATTCCCTGCATCCTCTGTCGCGTGCCATTGTTCACGCGGCCGGCATTGCACCGGGGTCTGCTGTGGATGTCACCGAAGTTCCCGGCCAGGGCTTGCAGGGTCATGTCGCCACTGGTACCGGCGCGAAGTTGAACGCCATGCGTCTCGGATCGGCCGCATTTTGCGGAGCGCCGGCCGATGGTCAGGCCGCGGGCGGTCCGCAGGTGCATATGTCGGATGAACAAGGCTGGCTCGCCAGTTTTGAGATGGATGAGGCCCTTCGGCCAGACGCCGGGCCGGCGGTGGACGCGCTGCATGCTCTGGGCCTGCAGGTGCAACTGCTTTCCGGCGACCGGATTGCCGCCGTCACGCGCCTGGCTGATCGCGCCGGCATCGACCAGGCGTACGGGCAGCGCACGCCGGAAGGCAAGCTGGCGCATGTGCGCGAGTTGCAGCAGCGGGGCCAACGCGTTGCCATGGTTGGTGACGGCATGAACGATGGGCCGGTGCTGGCCTGTGCCGATGTATCGGTCGCGATGGGGCAGGCCGTGCCGCTGGCACAGGCCAAATCCGACTTCATTGTGCTGGGCGGTCAGCTGGCTGCGGTGTCTGCGTTGCTGCAGCATGCGCGCCGTACCCGTGCCGTCGTGCGCCAGAACCTGGCGTGGGCAGCTCTTTACAACGCCGTGTGTGTGCCTCTGGCGATTCTCGGCTTCATGCCGCCCTGGCTGGCCGGACTGGGCATGGCCGCCAGTTCGCTGCTGGT
>NZ_JAQSDL010000032.1 GCF_029945895.1 Polaromonas sp.
CCACATCACCGAGCACCTGCTCCACGTCCAGATCCGGGTACTCGTCCTGGGCCACGCTGACCGCTGCTTCCAGCAGGGGGAAATGTTCATCGCTTTGAACCAGGCTGGCAAAGTACTGCAGGGGCGACGGAACATCCAGATTGAGAAGCATGCCGCTACTTTCTCACAAACCGTCGGGCGACGCGAGTGCCATCGCCGGAAACCGTCAGCGCCGCATCAACTTTCGCACTTTCAGGCCGGTCGCCCAAAGCGCTCCGAAATAAATAGCACCTGACGCAAGCAACACAAGGGCCAGCAACCCGATTCGCTTGAAGGCTTCGACCCGCAGCCCGGTCCAGCTGACAGCCTGGGCGGCCCACAGCAAAAAGACCGCCAGCAGCGCTGTGGCGGCCAGCACCTGCAGCGCGAACTTGCCCCAGCCCGGCGCGGGCTGGTAGCTGCCGCGCTGGCGCAGGCCGATCAGCAGCCACAGCGCATTGACCAGCGCGCCTATGCCGATGGCCAGCGCCAGCCCGGCGTGTTGCAGCAGCGGCACAAAGGCCAGGTTGAGCAACTGCGTGATCACCAGCACCACCAGCGCAATTTTCACGGGCGTGCGGATGTCCTGGCTGGCGTAAAAACCCGGCGCCAGCACCTTGATGGCCACCAGGCCCACGAGCCCGGCGCCATACCCCATCAATGCCGTGGTCGTCTGCTGCACATCGCGGTCGGTGAAGGCGCCGTAGTGGTACAGCGTGGCCACCAGCGGCTGGGCAAAGGTCAGCAGGGCAACGGCGCTCGGGACCGCCATCAGCACGACGATACGCAGACCCCAGTCCAGCATGGCGGAATAGGCGTCACCATCGCCTGCGGCCCTGGCGGCGGCCAGTTGCGGCATCAGCACCACCCCGATGGCCACACCCAGCATGGCGGTGGGGAACTCCATCAGCCGGTCCGCGTAGGTCAGCCAGCTGACGCTGCCCGGGGTCAGGTGCGAGGCGATCTGGGTGTTGATGATGGTCGACACATGGGCCACGCTCACCCCCAGCAGGGCCGGCAGCATCAGGCGGGCAATGTTTCTTGTTCCGGGGTCGTCCCAGGCGCTGCGGATGGCGGTCCAGCCCAGGCCGATGCGCGGCAACATGCCGATCCTGAGCAGGGCCGGCACCTGCACCGCCAGTTGCAGGGCCCCGCCCAGCATGACGCCGGCGCCCAACGCGTAAATCGGCTCCACGCCCTGGGTCTTGAGCCAGGGCGCGCCCAGCCAGGCCGCCCCAATCATGGAGAAGTTCAGCAACACCGGTGTGGCGGCGGGCACGGCAAAACGCTTCCAGGTGTTCAGAATGCCGGCCGACAGGGCCACCAGCGACATGAAGCCGATGTAGGGGAACATCCAGCGCGTCATGAAGACCGCCGCCTCGAAGCCGCGCGGCTCCTGCTTCAGGCCGCTGGCCATCAGCCAGACCAGCGCCGGGGCCGCCGCCACCCCGATCACACAGGTCAGCAGCAGCGCCCAGGCCAGCAGGGTGGCGACCCGGTTGACCAGTACCTGGGTGGCCGCTTCGCCGTTCTGGGCCTTGCTGGCGGCCAGCACCGGCACAAAGGCCTGACTGAATGCGCCTTCGGCAAACAGGCGGCGAAACAGGTTGGGAATGCGGAAAGCGACGTTGAAGGCGTCGGTCATGGCGCTGGCGCCAAACGTCGAAGCCACCAGCAGCTCCCGCACCAGACCGGTGATCCGGGACACCAGCGTGAACAGGGAAACGGTGGACGCGGATTTGAATAAAGTCACCCGGGGAGTTTAAGGCCCCCACGCTTGTCGCTTCGCGTACTGCGCTGCCCCCCGAGGGGGCCGCAGGCGCAGCGGCCCCGAGGGGCTGGAGCCTGCGGGCTCCAAACCTGCCTGCGCAGGTTTGGACAGGCGACAGAGGCGAAGCTTCCAGCGAGCCGCGGCCTGCAAGGCCTCGGGAGCTACACGCAGTGAGCGACCGTGGGGGTATAATGGAAAGCTTTGCTAAGCATCATCCGCAGACTTTTCCTCATTTAAGGAACACTTATATGGCTACCGCCAAACCCAAGAAAAAGAACCCCCGCCTGGCCTCCGGCCGCAAACGCGTCCGCCAGGACAGCAAACTCAATGCCGCCAACACCTCGCTGCGCTCGAAATACCGCACCGCCGTGAAAAACGTCGAAAAAGCTGTCGCCGCCGGCGACAAGACCAAAGCCACCGAACTCTTCGCCAAGGCGCAGAGCATTGTGGACACGATTGCCGACAAGGGCATCTTCCACAAGAACAAGGCAGCGCGCGACAAGAGCCGCCTGTCCACCAAGGTCAAGGCACTCGCCCTGGCCACTCCCGCCGCGTAAAACCCACCGCCTGAGCAATCAGGCAACCCGCCCGGGCTGATCTTCTTCAGTCCGCCGTTCTGCAGGGTGCGCTGCCAGCAAAGCAAAAAAGCCGTCTTTCGACGGCTTTTTTGTTTGCGCTTCAAACTTCGCCCCGGATATGCCAGAAAGCGTAGCGAGCGGGCGCGAGGCAAGGCGCACGGAGCGCAGCAACCGGAAATGTATTTGAGGTACAGGAGGATGACGAGCACCGCGCAACGCCGCATCGCGCCCGCGCAGTAGCTTTATGGCTTGTCCGGAATCAGGCAGGCCTCGGCGATCTGCAAATCATTGTCCTTGGCGAAATTGATCGCAAAGTCCCAGGCCATGGGCTCGGCATTGCGCAGCTCGCTATTGACCACCACACATTTGACGCCGTTGACCACCGTGGGCACGCACCACGGGGAATAGGTCAGGTGACTGCCCGGTTGCGGGCCACCGGGGCGGAACTGGCTCATCACGCCGCACAGCCGGTCCGCCCAGTCGCTGGGGCGAAAGGTTTTGCCGTCGCGGGTGATGCCTTGAATGAAGACTTCTTTGGCGGTGTTGGAGACCATCGGGTGGAGGGTTTTTGCGTGCCCGGGGCCAGGATCGAGCCCCATGTTGCAGCGCACAACGATTCTATCTTATATAAGACTCAGGACTGTTTTTGTGGCCTTCGCCGCTGCGCATGGCTGTGATGCAGGATCCTCACCAAAGGCCGCAGGGTCTGCGCCTAAAATCACTGCAGAAGCGCCGCTCCCCTCGCGGCCGTCTGTTTTTCAGTCCCCGTTTTTTCCGGAGTTTCCCCATGACCGCTGCCCTTCCCAAACACATCGAAGCCGCGTCCCCCCACGTGATGAACACCTACGGCCGCTTGCCGATAGCCTTGTCGCATGGCCAGGGCTGCCGCGTGTGGGACGTCAACGGCAAGGAGTACCTGGACGGGCTGGGCGGCATTGCGGTCAACACCCTGGGCCACAACCACCCGAAACTGGTGCCCGCCTTGCAGGACCAGATCGCCAAAATCATCCACAGCTCCAACTACTACCACGTGCCCAACCAGGAAGTGCTGGCCGCCAAGCTGGTCGAACTGTCCGGCCTTGAAAACGTGTTTTTCTGCTCCACCGGCCTCGAAGCCAATGAGGCCGCATTGAAGCTGGCGCGCAAGTTCGGCCATGACAAGGGGATCGAGCGCCCTGAAATCGTGGTGTATGAAAAAGCCTTTCATGGCCGCAGCATCGCCACCCTGAGCGCCACCGGCAATCCCAAGGTGCAGGCCGGCTTCGGCCCGCTGGTCGAGGGTTTCATCCGGGTGCCGCTCAACGACGTGGCCGCGCTGGAAACCGCCACCGCCGGCAACCCGAACGTGGTGGCCGTCTTTTTTGAAGCCATCCAGGGGGAAGGCGGTGTCAACCCGATGGACGCCGACTACCTGCGGCAGGTGCGCGCCCTGTGCGACGAACACGACTGGTTGCTGATGATTGACGAAGTGCAGTGCGGCATGGGCCGCACCGGCAAGTGGTTTGCCCACCAGTGGGCCGGCATCAAGCCGGACGTGATGCCCCTGGCCAAAGGCCTGGGCTCGGGCGTGCCGGTGGGCGCGGTTGTGGCGGGTCCGAAAGCGGCCCACATCTTTGCCCCCGGCAACCACGGCACCACCTTCGGCGGCAACCCGTTGGCCATGCGCGCCGGGGTGGAAACCATCCGGATCATGGAGGAAGAAGGCCTGCTGGCCAACGCCGCGAAGGTGGGCGCACATCTGAAGTCCGCCCTCACCCGCGAACTGGCCGCCGAGCTGGCTTCGGGCGCGGTCAGGGAAATCCGCGGCATGGGCCTGATGCTGGGTATCGACCTGGCCAAACCCTGCGGTGACCTGGTCAAGCGCGCCGCCGACAAAGGCCTGCTGATCAGTGTGACGGCCGACAGCGTGATCCGCCTGGTTCCCCCACTGATCCTCACGCAGGCCGAGGCCGATGAGATCGTGGCGATTTTGTGCCCGCTGATCAAGCAGTTGCTGGCGGAGAAACCATGAGCACAAAAACAAACAGCGAACGCAGCGCAGGGCCGCCCGAAGCAAGTTCAGCCCCCTTGGGGGGCAGCGTAGTACACGCAGTGACAAGCGTGGGGACACCGCTGCGGCATTACCTGCAATTCAGCGACTTCAACGCCGCCGAGTACGCCTACGTCTTCGGGCGCGCCGCCCTGATCAAGAAAAAATTCAAGGCCTACGACAAACACCAGCCGCTGGTGGACCGCACGCTGGCCATGATTTTCGAGAAAGCCTCGACCCGCACACGCGTGAGTTTTGAAGCCGGCATGTACCAGCTGGGTGGTTCCGTGGTGCACCTGACCACCGGCGACAGCCAGCTGGGCCGCGCCGAGCCGATCGAGGACAGCGCCAAGGTGATCAGCCGCATGGTGGACCTGGTGATGATCCGCACCTACGAGCAGACCAAGATCGAGCTGTTCGCCGAACACTCGCGCGTACCGGTGATCAACGGGCTGACCAACGAATTCCATCCGTGTCAGATCCTGGCCGACATCTTCACCTACATCGAGCACCGCGGCTCCATTCAGGGGAAGACGGTGGCCTGGGTCGGCGACGGCAACAACATGGCCAACACCTGGCTGCAGGCCAGCGAGATCCTCGGCTTCAAGGTGCACCTGAGCACACCGACCGGTTACGAGGTCGACCAGTCGGTGGCCGGCATCCGCTCGGCCGACAGCTATCAGGTTTTCAAGGACCCGATGCAGGCCTGCGCCGGCGCCGACCTGGTCACCACCGACGTCTGGACCAGCATGGGTTACGAGGCCGAGAACGAAGAACGCAAAAAGGCGTTTGCCGACTGGTGCGTGGACAGCGACATGATGAAGGCCGCCAAACCCGACGCACTCTTCATGCATTGCCTGCCGGCGCACCGCGGGGAAGAAGTCGAAGCCGAAGTGATCGACGGGCCACAGTCGGTGGTCTGGGACGAGGCGGAAAACAGATTGCACGTGCAGAAGGCACTCATGGAGTTCCTTCTGCTCGGACGGGTCGAATAACGCCCGACCCGCTGGTGCGCCAGCGCCTGCAATCTGTTCAGTCTCAGGCGCAGGCTCATGGGTGTGCTGAGGGCCTCGATGACATTTCTGCTGCCGGAAAAACCGGCTGAACGCTGCTGATCGTGCCGGCCCCTGAGCGGCCGGACAATTGCTATCAAATCGATAGCTTCCAGCGCAAACAGCGTAAGGACTGGCACCCTGTTTTGCTTACAAATTTGTCCGCAGTTTCCAGATCTCCGGAAACAACACCACATCGAGCATCTTGCGCAGATAACTCACGCCACCGGTGCCGCCGGTACCGCGCTTGAAGCCGATCACACGCTCCACCGTCGTCACATGGCGGAAGCGCCAGAGGCGGAAGGCGTCTTCGAGATCGGTGAGTTCTTCACCGAGCTGGTACAGGTCCCAGTACTGCTTGGGGTCACGGTAGACCACCAGCCAGGCCTGCTCGACAGCCTCACTTTCCACATAGCCCTGGGTCCAGTCGCGCTGCGTGTGGCTACCAGGTACGGCCAGGCCGCGGCGGGCCAGCAGGCGCAGGGCTTCGTCGTACAGAGAGGGCGCTTCGAAGGCGGCCTGGACCTTCGCCAGCAGGTCGGGCCGGTGCGCGTGCGGCTTGAGCATGGCGGCGTTCTTGTTGCCAAGCGCAAATTCGATGCAGCGGTATTGCGCGCTCTGGAAGCCGCTCGAGTTGGACAGGTAAGGCCGTATCGCGCTGTATTCGGGCGGGGTCATGGTCGCCAGCACGTCCCAGGCGTGCACCAGCTGCTCCATGATGCGGCTCACGCGCGCGAGCTTCTTGAAAGCGTCGCCGAGTTCGTCCCGGGCCACGTTTGCAATGGCTGCGCCCAGCTCGTGCAGCATCAGCTTCATCCAGAGTTCGCTGGTCTGGTGCTGGATGATGAAGAGCATCTCGTCGTGCGCAGGCGAGAGTGGTTTTTGCGCGTTCAGGATGGCGTCCAGCTGCAGGTAGTCGCCGTAACTCATGTCGCGGCTGAAATCGAGCTTGGCTTTTTCGTCAGTGACGATGTTTTCGGGGCTGGTCATGATCAGGTCACCGCATGTTTCTGGTTGAATTCGGGGCGCTGCCATTCAGCAGTTTCCAGCACCTGCTTCAGGTGTTCGACGGCGTGCCAGACATCCTCGAAGCCGATGTACAGCGGCGTGAAGCCGAAGCGCAGGATATCCGGATGCCAGCCGTCACCGGACCCGGCCCGGAAGTCGCCGATCACGCCGCGTGCAATCAACGCTTGCACGATGGCGTAGGCGCCTTCGCCGCGCGAGAGGCATATTTGTGAGCCGCGCTTTGCATGCTCACGCGGTGTCGCCAGTTCCAGGCCGTGGCCGGCACAGCGTTCTTCCACCAGCGTGATGAACAGATCGGTCAGGCCCAAGGACTTGGCCCGCAGCGCAGCCATGCCGCCGAGGGCCCCTGCGGCGCCGAACACGTCGAGCCCGCACTCGAGCGCGGCCAGGCTCAGGATGGGCTGGGTGCCGCACAGGTAACGCGTGATGCCGGGCGCGGGCCGGTAGTCGGGTGTGAACTCGAACGGCGCGGCATGGCCCCACCAGCCCGACAGCGGCTGGCGGAAACGGTCGGTGTGCCGGGGATGAACCCAGACAAAGGCCGGCGCGCCGGGGCCGCCGTTGAGGTATTTGTAGCCGCAGCCGATGGCAAAGTCGGCGTTGGCACCTTTCAGGTCCACCGGCACGGCGCCCGCGCTGTGCGCCAGGTCCCACACCGCCAGAATACCCACCGCATGGGCTGCGGCTGTCAGTGCGGCCATGTCGTGCATGGCGCCGGTGCGGTAGTTCACATGGGTCAGCATCAGCACGGCGGTGTCCTGCGTCAAGGCGGCAGGAATGTCATCGGGCTCGACCAGCTGCAAGCGGTAGCCGCGCTCGCGGCACAGGCCCTCGGCAATGTAGAGGTCGGTCGGGAAGTTGCTGCGTTCGCTGACGATGGTCTTTCTGGACGGTGCATCTTCGGCGGCCATGTTCAGCGCGGCACTCAACACCTTGTAGAGGTTGACGGAGGTGCTGTCGGTGGCCACCACCTCGCCCGGCCCGGCGCCAATCAGCGACGCAATCCTGTCGCCCAGGCGCTGCGGCATGTGAAACCAGCCGGCGCTGTTCCATGAACGGATCAGGTCCTGGCCCCATTCGCGCGTGATGACGTCGGCAATACGTGCCGCGGCTTTTTTGGGCAACACGCCCAGGGAGTTGCCGTCCAGATAAATCACACCCTCGGGCAGCACAAAGTGGTCGCGCAGCGGGCGCAGTGCGTCGCGGGCATCGAGCGCGCGGCAGTCGTTCAGGGTGATGGTCATAGCTCTCTCAGAATGGCTCGAACGGGCGAGGCATCGGCCCGGGTTAATTTCAGAGGCAGGGCAATCAGCTCGTAGTCGCCTTCGGGCACGTTGTCGAGCACCAGGTTTTCCAGCACGCGCAGATCGTGCTTGAGCAACAGGTGGTGGCTGGGCAGGTCCTGGCTGGTGGCGGGGTCCACGCTGGGCGTGTCGATGCCGACCAGCGCTATGTTTTTGCTAGCTAGCAGCGCAAGCGTGGCGGGGGCTATGGCCGTAAACAATGTCCACGACTGGCTGGCTGCGGCGGCGGTGCGCAGCAGCACCCGCGGCGGCAGGTCCGCCAGCGCGTGGGCAATGTGCTGCGGCTGCACCAGCGGACCACTGTCCAGGCAGTGGATCACGCGGCAAGGCCCGAGGTAGGGCAGCAGGTCCACCGCGCCAATGGCCGCCGCGCCGTTGGCGTAGTGCATGGGCGCGTCCGCATGGGCTCCGGTGTGCGGCGAGAAGGTGAGCGTGTTGACATTGACCGGGCAGCCGGGCGAGAGCGCAAAGTGCAGCTTCTGCGCATACAACGCGTCACCCGGAAACACGGCGGCCTGCTCGTCCACGGCGGGCGAGATGTCCCAGATTTTCCGCGGCCGGGTGGCAGCGTGTTCAGAGGGGAAAGAGGTGGCGCGGGACGTCATGGCACAAAGGTAGCACCGCTGCAAATGGCGTGGTGTCGGTAATTTCCAACAGGTTTTCAAAATAGTTGAAACCTAAAGCAGTTGCCCGTGACGCTGCCTGCAGCGGGGCCCGAACACGAGCGGGACCCGCGCCGCTGGGGCACAATCTGCGCAGGTCGGGCCACGTGCCGACAGGCCGCCCTTTCCCCTACAACACCCAGAGACAAAGGCTCACCCATGACATCAAACGGCAAGGTTGCACTCGTTACCGGCGCAGGCACCGGCATTGGCAAGGCGGTGGCGCTGGCGCTGCTGCGTGAGGGTTACCGCGTGGCGCTGGTGGGTCGGCGCGTGGAGCCGTTGAACGAGGTGGCCCAGGCATCGGCCGCCGGCGACAGGGCGCTCGCTGTGCCCTGCGATGTCAGCCACCCCGACGCGGTGCGTGCGGCCTTCGACAAGGTCCATCAGACCTTTGGCCGGCTGGACCTGCTGTTCAACAACGCCGGCGTCGGCGCGCCCGCCGTGCCGATGGAAGAGCTGAGCTTCGAGCAGTGGCAAAACGTCGTCAACATCAACCTGACCGGCTCCTTCCTGTGTGCGCAGCAGGCCATCCGCCTGATGAAGGCGCAGACACCGCAGGGCGGCCGCATCATCAACAACGGCTCGATCTCGGCGCACGCGCCGCGTCCTAATTCAGCGCCCTACACCGCCACCAAACACGCGATCACCGGCCTGACCAAGGCGATCTCGCTGGACTGCCGCCAATACGACATCGCCTGTGGCCAGATCGACATCGGCAATGCCCAGACCGAGATGGCAGCCCGCATGGCCAAGGGTGTGCCGCAGGCCAATGGCGAAATTGCGATAGAACCGCTGATGGATGTGAACCATGTGGCCGACGCGGTGGTGCACATGGCGGCCTTGCCGCTGGCGACCAATGTGCAGTTCATGACCATCATGGCGACGAAGATGCCGTTTGTGGGACGAGGCTAGTTCCACAGGGCTGCGGGGGACGATCCCCCCCTCTTTACCCAGCTTGCAGGCAGGCCGCAACATCCGGATCAAATCAGCAGCAGATCAGCACCAAAAAAGGCCCGTAGCCCTCATGAATACGGCGCAAGCAGCTACAAATTCAGTAGCACCTCAAGGCCCGCCATACAACCATGGCACATCAAGCAGGCGCTCACCCAGCAGTTTGAGCGACATGTCCCGCCCGAGCTGCGCCACCCCGCTTGCATGAAAGATCTGCCCGTTGCGGATCGCCCGCGCCTGCACCCGGGCGTTGCGTTCCCAACGGTTCAGGGCGTAACGATTGAGCAGGGTAGGCACATCCAGGGACGGGTCCAGCGCCTGCGTCAGCGCACGGCCCAGCTCGGCGGCGTCTTCGATGGCCATGCCCGCGCCCTGGGCCAGGTAGGGGCGCATCGGGTGCGCCGCATCCCCGAGCAGCGCGACGCGGCCCAGCGCATGCTGGTACGCACCCTGCATGGGCGGGCGGTCGCACAGCGCCCAGAGACGCCAGGCGGGAATGGCGCGCACGAGGTTCTGCAGCGGCGCGCAGCTGCCGGCCAGCGCGGCGTGCAGGCCGGCGCCATCTGTGCCCTGGTCCCAGTTGTCAGGATCGCCGCCGCTGCGTCCCTCGACGATGCCCACCACGTTGAGCGACCGGCCGCCGCACACCGGGTACTGCACCACATGCAGCTTCGGTCCCAACCAGGCCGTGACCTGGCCGGAGCGCAGGGTGTCGGGCAGGTCGGCCTGGGGCAGCAAGGCGCGGTAGGCCAGGTGGCCGGTGATGCGCGGTGGCCCGTCGCCCAGCAACCACTGCCGCACCGGGCTCCACAAGCCATCGGCACCCACCAGCACCTCGCCTTCCACCGGCGGGTCGTCACCGCTCTGCACGGTGACGGCGTCCGGGCTCTGCGTGAAAGTGCTGAGGGTGTGATTGAGCTTGAGAACAACACCGGCTTGCTGCACCGCGGTCAGCAGCAGGCCATGCAGGTCGGCGCGGTGCACCGTCGCGTAAGGCGCGCCGTAACGTTGCGCCATCACCTCGCCGAGCCGCAGAACGCCCAGCGTTTCGCCGGTGACGGCGCTGCGCACCTCCAGACGATCGGGAAAGGCGGCCACGGCGGCCAGCGCATCGGCCAGGCCCCAGCCATGCAGCACCTTGACGACGTTGGGGCCGAGCTGGACGCCTGCGCCGACTTCGCTGAAGGCGGACGCACGCTCGTACAGGCGCACATCCCAGCCCGCCCGCGCGCCGGCCAGCGCGGCCGCCAGCCCGCCAATGCCGCCACCGGCAATCAGCGCCTGCATAGCAACTCCCAGAAAATCACACCGCCGGCTCTTTCGGCTCTTTCGTCAGCCACCGGCTCACGCAGCGAGCAGTTGCCTGAGAACGAAAGGCAGAATGCCACCGTGCCGGTAGTAGTCGACCTCGATAGGCGTGTCGATGCGCAGGATGACTTCCAGTTCCTCGCGCGAGCCGTCTTCGCGCGTCACCACCAGCCGGGCCCGGCTTTGCGGCTTGAGCTCGGGATCGGGCAACACGTCAATCACTTCCCGGCCGTTCAGGCGCAGGCTCTGCCACGAATCGCCGGGAAGAAACTGCAGCGGCAACACCCCCATGCCGACCAGGTTGCTGCGGTGGATGCGCTCGAAACTGCGCGCTACCACCGCCTTGATGCCCAGCAGCTGGGTGCCCTTGGCGGCCCAGTCGCGCGAGGAACCGGTGCCGTACTCCTCGCCCGCAAAAATCACCGTGGGCATCCCTTGCTCCATGTATTTCATGGCTGCGTCGTAAATGAACATCTTGTCGCCACCCGGCTGAAACAGCGTCACGCCGCCCTCCTCGCGCGAGCCATCGGGGCCGGCGGGAATCATCAGGTTCTTGATGCGCACATTGGCAAAGGTGCCGCGCATCATCACCTCGTGGTTGCCGCGGCGCGCGCCGTAGCTGTTGAAGTCGGCCTTCTGCACCCCGTGCGCCAGCAGCCACTGGCCGGCCGGCGAGCTGCCCTTGATGGAGCCGGCCGGTGAAATGTGGTCGGTGGTGATGGAGTCGCCGAACAGCGCCATGATTCGCGCGCCCTTGACCGACACAGCGTCTTTCTGGCCGCCCGCCGCAGGGTCCATGGCAAAGTCCGCGAAAAAAGGTGGCTCCGCGATGTAGGTACTCCTGGGCCAGGTGTAGGCGGTGCCGGTCACGCCCTGGATCTTTTCCCAGAGCTTGCCGGGTTCGGTCTTGACCTTGGCGTAGTTCTCGCGGAAGGCCTTGCCGTTCATCGCGAACTTCATGAGCTTGTAGATTTCGTCGCTGGTCGGCCAGATGTCGCCGAGGTAGACGTCCTTGCCGCCCCTGCCCTTGCCGACCGGCTCGGTCATCAGGTCGCGCAGCACCGTGCCGGCAATCGCATACGCCACCACCAGCGGCGGGCTGGCCAGGAAGTTGGCCTTCAGGTTGGGGTGAATGCGCGCCTCGAAGTTGCGGTTGCCCGACAGCACGGCGGCGCACACCAGGTCGCTCTGGGTGATGGCTTCGTTGATCTCGGGTGTCAGATCGCCGGCATTGCCGATGCAGGTCGTGCAGCCATAACCAGCCAGTGCAAAGCCGAGCTTTTCAAGATAAGGCAGCAAGCCGGTGTTGGTCAGGTACTCGGTGACGATGCGCGAGCCCGGCGCCAGCGAGGTCTTGATGTGCGGCTGCACCTGCAGGCCGGCTTCCACCGCCTTCTTGGCGAGCAGACCGGCCGCCAGCAGGACGCTGGGGTTGGAGGTGTTGGTACAGCTGGTGATGGCGGCAATCAGCACGTCGCCGTTGCCGATGGTGATGCCCCCGGTTTTAGGGGCAGGCGCAGGCTCGTCGGCATGCGCGGTTGCCAGCGTGGGACGGTTGCCTTCCATTTCGACCACCATGCGCGGCGCGCCGGCTGGTGTCGGCGGCGCACCCGGGGAAATGTCGGGCTGGGCCGCTCCCGACTGGTGCAGCAAGTGGCGCGTGGCCAACAGGGCGGCCGGCTGGTTGAAACCGTTCTCGGCATTCGGCTTGCTGAACAGCGAGGCGAACTGGGTCGCCACCTGACCCAGCTCGATGCGGTCCTGCGGGCGCTTGGGGCCGGCCAAACTGGGCGTAACATCGCCGAGGTCGAGCTTGACCACCTGCGAAAAGTCGATCTCACCCGGCAGCGGCACACCAAACAGGCCCTGCGCGCGGAAGTAGGCCTCGAAGGCTTCGATCTCGGCCTTGGTGCGGCCGGTGCCGGTGAAGTATTCGATGGTTTTTTCATCGACCGGGAAAAAACCCATGGTGGCGCCGTATTCAGGCGCCATGTTGGCAATCGTCGCGCGATCGGGCAGCGCCAGTGTGCGGGTGCCTTCGCCGAAAAACTCGACAAACTTGCCGACGACTTTTTCCTTGCGCAGTTGCTCGGTCACCCGCAGCACCAGGTCGGTGGCGGTGACGCCTTCACGCAGGCGGCCGGTCAGCTCGAAGCCGACCACGTCGGGCGTCAGCATGTAGACCGGCTGGCCGAGCATGGCGGCCTCGGCCTCGATGCCGCCCACGCCCCAGCCAACCACGCCGATGCCGTTGATCATGGTGGTGTGGCTGTCGGTACCGACCAGGGTGTCGGGGTAATACACGCCGTCGGCACGCTTGTGCACGCCACGGGCCAGATACTCCAGATTCACCTGATGGACAATTCCGAAGCCCGGTGGCACGACACCAAAAGTGTCAAAGGCCTGCATGCCCCATTTCATGAACTGGTAACGCTCGTTGTTGCGCTGGAACTCCAGCTTCATGTTCAGGTCCAGCGAGTTCTTTTTACCGTAGTAATCGACCATGATGGAGTGGTCCACCACCAGGTCCACCGGCACCAGCGGCTCGATGGCCTTCGGGTTCTTGCCCAGCTTGATCGCCACGCTGCGCATCGCCGCCAGGTCGGCCAGCAGCGGCACGCCGGTGAAATCCTGCAGCACCACGCGCGAGACCACAAAGGGGATTTCCTCGGTGCGGTCGGCATTCGGGAACCAGTTGGCCAGCTGGCGCACATGTTCGGCCGTGACTTTTTTGCCGTCGCAGTTGCGCAGCACCGACTCCAGCACGATGCGCATGGACACCGGCAGGCGGGAGATCTTCGGATACTGTCTGGCCAGCGCTGGCAGGGAGTAAAACCTGCCGGTCTTGCCGGACGCGGTGGAGAAGGTTTTGAGGGTCTTGGCGAACTCGTGGGCCATGGCGGACTCCTGGGTGTGTGGTTTTCGCTATTGTCGCCCCGTCGGGTTTCTCGCAACAACTGCAGGGCTTACTTGTCCCCAGCTTGCGGCCGCTCCGGGTCGGGCAGGTAACGCACACCCAGCACGCCCTCAATGGCGCGCAGGTGGTCCAGCACGGCGTCGCTGACAGGGCTTTCCACATCGACCAGGGTGTAGGCCATGTCGCCGCGCGACTTGTTGACCATGTTGTGGATGTTCAGGCCGGCCTGGGCCATGGCGGTGGAAATCTGGCCCAGCATGTTGGGCACGTTGGCGTTGGCAATGGCCACCCGGTAGGCCGACTCCCGCGCCATGACCACGGCCGGGAAGTTGACCGCATTGACCACGTTGCCGTGTTCCAGGTAGTCGCGCAACTGCTCGGCCACCATGATGGCGCAGTTTTCCTCGGCTTCGCGGGTGGACGCACCCAGATGCGGCAGCGCCACGACCCCGGGGTGGTGGTTGAGCGTGGCGCAGGGAAAATCGCAGACATAGGCGCGCAGTTGCTTCGCGTCAAGCGCGGCCAGCACCGCGGTCTCGCTGACCACGCCCTCGCGCGAGAAGTTGAGCAGCACCGCACCTGGCCGCATGAGCTTGACGTTGTCGGCGTTGACCAGGTCGCGCGTGGCCGCCACCAGCGGCACGTGCAGGGTCACAAAATCCGAATTTTTCAGCACCTCGGCCACGCTGGCTGCCTTTTTGACCTGCGCCGGCAGGCTCCAGGCGGCGTCGACCGTGATGTCCGGGTCGTAACCGAGGACATGCATGCCGAGCTTGATGGCCGCGTCGGCCACGAGGCAGCCGACCTTGCCCAGGCCCACAATGCCCAGCGTGTGGCCGGCCAGTTCGAAGCCCGCAAAGTGTTTCTTGCCCTCCTCCACTGCCTTGTCCATCTCCACCATGGTGGGGTCCAGG
This sequence comes from Polaromonas sp., assembly GCF_029945895.1. GTDB lineage: Bacteria > Pseudomonadota > Gammaproteobacteria > Burkholderiales > Burkholderiaceae_C > Polaromonas. Next base: position 14,537 of record NZ_JAQSDL010000032.1, read on the forward strand.
CCGGCGACAAAACGCAGCGCCGGCGCGATGTTGCGCGCCGCCAGCAGCATGCCGGTCAGCACCAGCTCCTTCACTGCATTGGCGTTGGCGCCCGGTGCATTGAACACCGGCACGCCGCGCGCACTCATGGCCTGCACCGGGATGTTGTTGGTGCCGGCGCCAGCGCGGGCAATCGCCTGCACGCTGTCGGGAAGGGCCATGCCATGCATGTCGGCAGAGCGCACCAGCACGGCATCGGGGCGCGCCATGTCCTTGCCCGTGCTGTAGCGTTCTGCCGGCAGGCGTTTGAGGCCATTGGCCGAGATCTGGTTAAGCACCAGAACCTCAAAGCGCCGCGCCGGCAGGGCCGCAACCTCAGCCATGGCTGGCCTCAAACTCCTTCATGTAGGCCACCAGCGCCTGCACGCCTTCGAGCGGCATGGCGTTGTAGATCGAGGCACGCATGCCGCCGACCGAGCGATGCCCCTTGAGCTGCACCATGCCGCGTGCCTGCGCACCCTTGAGGAAAGCCTCGTCGAGCGACTCGTCCTTGAGTTTGAAGGGCACGTTCATCAGCGAGCGGTCTTCGCGCGCCACCGGGTTGCTGTAAAACGAGGTCGCGTCGAGGTAGTCGTACAGCACGGCCGCCTTGCGGCGGTTGTGCGCTTCCACGGCGGCCAGTCCGCCCTGCGCCTTGAGGTGCTTGAACACCAGGCCGGCGATGTAGATCGCATAGGTCGGCGGCGTGTTGTACATCGAGTCGTTGTCGGCCTGCTGCTTGTAGTCAAACACGGAAGGCGTGTGGGGAATCGCCTGACCGATCAGGTCCTCGCGGACGATCACCAGGGTCAGGCCCGAGGGGCCGATGTTCTTTTGCGCGCCGGCATAAATCAGGCCGTAGCGGCTGACGTCGATGGGACGCGACAACAGGTTGGACGACATGTCGGCCACCAGCGGCACCGCGCCGGTGTCGGGTGTCCAGTGGTATTCGACACCGCCAATCGTTTCGTTGGAACAGATGTGCACATAGGCTGCATCGGGGTCCAGCTTCCAGGTGTCAAATTTCGGCACGCTGGTGAAACCGTTGGCTTCCGAACTGGCAGCAACGTTGACCTTGCAGAAGTTCTTCGCTTCCTTGATGGATTTTTTCATCCACTCGCCAGTGTTGATGAAGTCCGCGCCGGCATGGCCACGCAGCAGGTTCATCGGAATGAAGGCGTTCTGCCCCAGCCCGCCGCCCTGCAGGAACAGCACCTTGTAGTTGGCCGGAATCGCCAGCAGTTCACGCAAATCGGCCTCGGCCTGGGCATGGATGGAGATGAACTCCTTGCCGCGGTGACTCATCTCCATCACCGACATGCCGGAACCGTTCCAGTCCAGCATGTCGGCGGCGGCCTGCCGCAGCACGGTTTCAGGAAGGGTGGCCGGTCCGGCACTGAAGTTCAAGGCGCGTGTCATGAAGAGGGCTTTCCAGGAGAGGTGATGGGGAACTGTCCGGCCCCCTGAGAGAGGGCCAGACGCACAGCATACAAGAAAGTCCCGCGCCGGCCCCCTGCCTCACCAGCCGGGCTGCGCCGCGGCCTTGCGCAGGCCAACCCACTGCATTTCGGCCAGCAGGCCCACCGCCACCGCCTGCACCGCGATAAACACCTTGCCCACCAGGGTGGGTGTGACAAAGTCACCCAGCAGCAGGGCCAGGCAACCCGCCACCCAGATCAGGTTGGCGCCTATCAGCAGCCAGACCAGCCCCGCGGCTAGAAACTGGCGCGTGGCGATAAAACTGATCAACGCCACGTAGCCAAATAGCGCCCAGCCAGACACCTGCAGCAGCGCTTCAGGCAGCCCGAGCAGGCTGGCCAGCAAACCCGTCAGCAACAGCTGCAGGGCGCCCGTGGCCACACCGGTGGCGGCGTCCAGCCAGAGGACACTGCGCAGGAACCGTGGGGAAGATGTCAGCGAGGAGAAGGAAACAACAGCAGACATGAAAAACTCCTTGGATAAATGGTCGATGGACAAAGGGACAGCGGCTTGAGGGAGGTACCGCAGCGGCTGTCCATCTGCTGCGGTGGTGACGTCATGATTACCGCGCAGGTGTATCGTGGCTATGACCTCACAGGTAATGGCATCCGGCCCTGCCGGCCTTACGATGGCGCCATGACTGCCAACCTGCACCCCATCGCCCGGCCTGCCCGCTCCACCCCACGGCCCTTTGGTGAACACCTGCGCCACTGGCGCCAGCACCGGCGCCTGAGCCAGCTGGACCTGGCCAGCGAGGCCGACATCTCGACCCGGCACCTGAGTTTTGTGGAAACCGGCCGCGCCGTGCCCAGCCGTGAAATGGTGCTGCGCCTGTCCGAGCGCCTGGCGATTCCCCTGCGCGAGCGCAACACACTGCTGGTGGCCGCCGGTTATGCGCCCATGTACCGCGAACGCCGTCTGGACGACCCGGCGCTGGCTTCGGCCCGGCAGGCGGTGGAGCTGATCCTGAAAAGCCATGAACCGTTTCCCGCGCTGGCGCTGGACCGGCACTGGAACCTGCTGGCCGCCAACGCCGCCCTGCCGCATTTGCTGGCCGGCGCCGACCCGGAGCTGCTGCAGGCCCCGATCAACGTGCTGCGCCTGAGCCTGCACCCGCGCGGCCTGGCCAGCAAAATCGTCAACCTTGCGCAGTGGCGCAACCACCTGTTTGAGCGCCTGCGCCAGCAGATTGCCGCCACCGCCGACCCGGTTCTGGCCGAACTGCTGGCCGAGCTGCAGGCCTACCCCCTGCCCGAAGGCGCCGACGAGACGCATCTGGCCGGCGAACACCTGGGTGTAGTCATGCCCTTCCAGTTCCGCACAGACCATGGCGTGCTGAGTTTCATCAGCACCGTCACGATTTTTGGCACGCCGGTGGACGTGACGCTGCAAGAGCTGATGCTGGAGACCTTCTTTCCGGCGGACGCGCTGACCGGCGAAGTTTTGCGCAAGGTGCTGTCGCCCGCGTGATCGCGTGGCAGCGGCGCTTCGCGCACCATGCAGTCAGGAGACAAACATGAGCGAAAGCATTCACCGCCGAATTTGCCCGCTGTGCGAAGCCTGCTGCGGCCTGGAACTGAAGGTCCGGGACGGCAAGGTCATCAGCATCCGCGGCCACGACAGCGATGTTTTCAGCGCCGGCTATATCTGCCCCAAGGGCGTGGCGCTGAAAGACCTGCACGAAGACCCGGACCGGCTGCGCACGCCGCTGATCAAGCGCAACGGGGAATTCGTTCCCGCCACCTGGGACGAAGCTTTTGCCGAAATCGAGCGCCGGCTACCACCCATCCTGGCGCAGCATGGCCGCCAGGCTGCCGCCATCAGCGTGGGCAACCCGTCAGCGCACAAGATCGGGCTGCTGCTTTATTTCTCGCGCCTGGCCAAGGCGCTGGGTTCGCGGAATGTGTTTTCAGCATCCACGCTCGACCAGATGCCCAAGCAGCTGTCCAGCGGGCTGATGTTCGGCCACTGGCTCAGCATTGCCGTGCCCGACATCACGCGCTGCGACTTTCTGCTGGTGCTGGGCGCCAACCCGCTGGCCAGCAATGGCAGCCTGTGGACGGTGCCCGACTTCAAGGGCAAGGCCAAGGCCATGCAGGCGCGCGGCGGCCAGCTGGTGGTGATCGACCCGCGCCGCACGGAAACCGCCGCCATGGCCGATGCCCACCACTTCATCCGCCCCGGTGCCGATGTGTTTTTGCTGCTGGGTCTGGTGCACACGCTGTTTGACGAAAAGCTCGTGCGACTGGGACACATCGCGCCGCTGGTCAACGGTGTAGGCGCTGTGGAAGCCGCCGTGAAAGACTTCAGTGCCGAGGTGGTGGCGCCACGCTGCGGCATCCCGGCAGCAACCATACGCGGCCTGGCGCGGCAACTGGCCGGCACACCGCGTGCCGCGGTGTATGGCCGCATCGGCACCTGCACGCAGGAATACGGCACGCTGGCAAGCTGGCTGATCGACGTGCTCAATGTGCTGACCGGCCACCTCGACGAGCCCGGCGGCGCGATGTTCCCGAAAGCCGCGGCCTTTGCGCACAACACCGCGGGCCAGCCAGGCAGCGGCCGCGGCATCACGACCGGGCGGCACAGCAGCCGGGTCAGCGGTGCGCCCGAGGTTTTTGGTGAACTGCCCATGACCTGCCTGGCCGAAGAAATCGAGACGCCCGGCTCTGACCAGGTGCGCGCGCTGATCACCGTGGCCAGCAACCCGGTGCTGTCTTCGCCCAACGGCGCACGGCTCGCGCAGGCGCTCGACAGCCTGGACTTCATGGTCAGCCTGGACATCTACGTCAACGAAACCTCGCGCCATGCCGACGTGATCCTGCCCGGGCCGTCACCGCTGGAAGACATGCATTACGACGTGGCTTTTCCGCAGTTCTCCTGGCGCAACCATGCGCGCTACAGTGCGCCGGTATTCGCCGCGCCCGAAGGCCAGCCGGCCGAGTGGGAAACCCTGCTCAGGCTGGCGGCCATCGTGCAGGGCGAAGGCGCGGGTGCCGATGCCGCGCAACTCGACGATCGCCACTTTGCCGAAGATGCCAAAAAATTGTTCGGCGAACAGGCCGCGGTGGTGATCGAAGCCACGCAAGGCCTGCGCGGGCCGGAGCGCCTGCTCGAACTTGCGCTGCGCACCGGCCCGTACGGCGACCAGTTTGGACGTGACCCCGCAGGCCTGACCCTGGCCAAGGTGCGGGCCGCACCCAACGGCATCGACCTGGGTGAACTGCAGGCGCGCATGCCCGAGCTGCTACGCACGCCCTCCGGCAAGATTGAACTCGCGCCGCCCGCCCTGCTGCAGGACCTGCAGCGCGCCGCGCGCGCCATCACGCAGCCGGTACCGGCGATGGTCATCGTCGGCCGGCGCGATGTGCGCTCCAACAACAGCTGGATGCACAACCTGCCCGTCCTCGCCAAGGGGCCGATGCGCTGCACGGCGCTGGTTCACCCGGACGACGCGAAGCGCCTGGGGCTGATGGACGGCGCGCTGGCGCGCATCAGTAACCAGGGACGCAGCATTGAAGCGCAGGTGCACGTGAGCGAGGAGATGATGCCCGGCGTCGTGAGCCTGCCGCACGGCTGGGGCCACGGCCTCCCAGGCACGCGCATGGCGCTGGCCGCCGAGCGGCCCGGCGTCAACCTCAACGCACTGCTCGACGAAGACTGGCGCGACCCGCTGTCGGGCAACGCGGTGCTCAGCGGCGTGCCGGTGGAACTTCATGCTGTCAGCGCCTGAGACCCGCGTTTTCGCGAGCTTGCGAATGAAATCGCGCGTTGGCCCTTGCTGCACGGGCGCAAGCAGCTATCTAATGAATAGCAAAATAGCAGATTGAAGTGGCTCTTCAATCGACCGACATGCCGCAACTGAGGTTGACCACGGTGCCTGTCATGGCGCCGGCCTGTTCCGACGCGAGGAACACGGCGGTGTTGGCAATCTCCACCAGGCGCGGTAGTCGCTTGAGCAGCGTGCCTTCGGCAGCGCCGGCCAGCATCTCGTCAATGTCCATGCCCGCGGGCAAGGCGACCTGGCGAAACACATCGCGGCTGTGAGAGCCCCGCGTCACGGCCTCCGGGATCGCATGCGAGCGCAGGCACAACACGCGCACACCGTCGGCGCCCAGTTCACCAGCCAGATGCCGCGTCATGGCCTCAACACCCGCACACGCCACGCAGTGGCCCAGGAAACCCGGGCCCACCATTTTTGCCGCCGGCGTGGTCAGCATCAGGATCACACCCGCCCCTTCCCGGACCATGTGCCGGGCCACCGCTTTGGCGGTGATGAAGTTGGTGCGGGTGTAGGCTTCCACCGGATAGCTGTAGTCAGCCAGCGCCAGGCTGGCCAGCGGCACCCCCTGCACGTGGAAAAAACCGACTGCGTTCAACGCAATGTCAATGCTGCCGGCTTCGGCCGCCACTTTATCCGCATGCCGGTTCACCGCGTCCTCATCCAGCGCATCCACCAGTGCGGTCTCCGCCTTGCCGCCGGCGGCCACAATGTCGCTCGCCACCGCGTCGAGTTTTTCAGGCGAACGGCCCGCAAGAAACACACGCGCACCGGCCTTGGCAAACGCACGCGCTGCGGCGCCGCCTATGACGCCGCCCCCGCCGTAGACCACGGCCACCTTGCTTCTCAGGATCATTTTTTTTGTTCCGGTGGTTTACAGCTCGACCAGTGTCTTGAAGCCGCCCCAGAACATGCGTTTGCCGTCGAAGGGCATGGCTTTCGGGTCCATCATGTCGGCCAGACGCGGGGCACTCATGACCTTGGCGTTGACCGCGTCGCGGTGCTTGCGCGAGGTGTAGACGATCCACGAAAAAACCACCGTCTCTCTGGCCTTGAGCTTGACGCTTTGCGGAAACGACGTGGTCTTGCCCGGTTTCACATCGTCGGCCACACATTCGACGTACTCCAGCGCGCCGTGCTCGCGCCAGATCTTGCCGGCCTTGCGCGCCATGCGGCGGTAGGCATCCAGGTTTTCCGTGGGTACCGGAACCACAAATCCATCAACATAACGGCTCATCTGAAATCTCCTCGGGTTTGCTGAAAAGAACAGGGAACGGTTGCAGGCCGCAGCCTTGCCCGTTGTCGGCGGGGAGCTGCGGCTTACTCCGCGCCCTGCCCCGCGGCTGGCAATGCGGCAGCCGCAACGCCGGTACGCATCAGCACCGCGCCCAGCAGCGCCGCGACGGCCGCAAACACGGCCCCCAGAAGAAAGGCCAGCTGGTAACCGCCATTGAGGGCTGCCAGCGCCTCAGTGCCACCCGATGCCAATTGCCCGGTACGTGCGGCGGCTGCGCTGGCCAGCACCGCCAGCCCCAGCGCCCCGCCCATCATGAAGGCGGTGTTGACCACGCCCGACGCAATGCCCGACTCGCTAGGCGCCACATCGCTCATGGCGGCCAGCAGCACAGGGTTGAAGGCCATGCCTGCACCAAGACCCAGCAACAGCATGCCCGGCAGCACATCGGCCACGAACTGGCCAGCCACCGGCGCGCGCGCAAACAGCGCCAGCCCCAGCGCCGCCAGCAGCAGGCCCGCCGCCAGCGGCAAGCGGATACCAAAACGCATGACGATGCGGGCAGACAGGCCCAGTGAAAACGCGGCCATGATCAGGTTGGCCGGGAGAAAGCCCAGCCCGACCTGCAGTGCGCTGTAGCCCAGCACCAACTGCATGTAGAGCGCGGAAATGAAGAACCAGGCAAACATGGCAGCCGCCCACAACACACCGACGATGTTGGCGACGGTCACATTGCGCAGGCGAAACAGGCCCAGGGGCACCAGCGGCGTGAGCACGCGCGACTCGATGCGCAGGAACACGCCCATCAGCACGGCTGCTGCGGCCAGCATCCCCAGCGTCTGCAGGGAAGTCCAGCCGGTCTCGTTGCCGTTGACGATGGCGTAGACCGCCAGCATCAGCGACGAAGTCACCGCGAATGCGCCCGCCACGTCAAGACGCGCGCCTGCCGCCTGCCCGCGCCCGCCAGGCAGCAGAACCAGGCACAGGGCGAAGACAGCCGCGCCTATGGGCAGGTTGACGAGAAAGATCCAGTGCCAGTTGAGGGCATCGGTCAGCACGCCACCCAGCAGCACGCCTATGCTGCCGCCGCCGGCGCAGACAAAGCCGTAGACGCCCATGGCCTTGGCCCGCTCGGCCGGCTCGGTGAACAGATTCATGATGAGGGAGAGCGCGATGGCGGACACCACGGCGCCGCCCAGGCCCTGCACGGCGCGCGCCCCAATCAGCAGCCATCGGGAATCGGCCAGGCCGCAGGCCAGTGACGCCAGCGTGAACAGCACCAGGCCGGCCAGGAACAGCCGGCGCTGGCCGTACAGGTCACCAAGCCTGCCGCCCAGCAGCAGAAAGCCGCCAAACGTGAGCATGTAGGCATTGACCACCCAGACCAGCGAGGTCTCCGAAAAAGCCAGGTCGGTGCGTATCGACGGCAGGGCCACGTTCACGATGGTGGTGTCGAGCACGATCATCAGCACACCGAGGCAAAGCACAGTGAGCGCCCACCAGCGTTTGCGGCTGTCCATCGCGCCACTCATGCGCACCGCCCGGGACAGCCGGACACCGGCGCTGCGGGTTGGACGGAAAAACGAGACATCGGCAAGTCCATGGTTCTGCTTTCAAGGAAAATGTGCAACAAGGGGGGGGGGCACCCCCACCCTTTCATTAATTGTGTACGGCGTACACAAAAGCATACCAAAGATCATGAACAGCGTCCACATCACGGACTCCCGCTGTAGCTGGCGCCCTCATCGGGACCAGTTTGCTCTGTTTTTGATAGCTGTATCCGCTCGTCCGTAAAGGGCTGCAGGCACTTTTTACTGCCATACGCCAGCAGGGACCGGCGCCGGTGCCACGCCGGGCTGTCGGCATGCACTGACAGTCAGCGGGGACCGCGACTGATGAAAAAGCGTGCCGCCGACGCCTAAGGTGGATCCTGAATCCATTCACCACGCAAGCACTCACGGAGCCCGCATGAACACCCCTACTGCCGACAAGCAAACCCTCTGGGACCTGATCAAGGACATCAAATTCGGCATGCTGACGCACCGCCATACCGACGGCATGCTGCACAGCCACCCGCTGACCACCCAGAATCAGTCTGCCGACGAAGACGCGCGCCTTTATTTCTTTGTTTCACGCAACAGCGAAATCGCCCGCCGCCTGGGGCAGGACGGCAATGTCAACGTGTCATACGCCGACCCCGGCCAGGACAGCTATGTGTCTCTGTCCGGCCAGGGCGCGATTGTCGAAGACAGCGCGAAAAAGGCGGCCCTGTGGTCGCCGATGGCCAAGGCCTGGTTTCAGGGCCCCACGGATCCGGATCTCGGGCTGCTGGAAATCAGCATCCGCCACGCCGAATACTGGGACGTGAAGGAAAGCAAGATGGTGCAACTGGCCAAGATGGCCAAAGCCGCGCTGACCGGCGAGCCGCCGAAAAACCTGGGCGAGCACAAAGAGCTGAAACTGTCCTGAAGCACGGGCTGCACGACATGCCACTCCTTTGCTTCAACAAGGCGACTGACCCGGCCGCCCCCGACGACCTGCGCATCAACCCGGCGGCCGTGCTCTACGTGGAAGCGTCGCGGGCGGACCTGCTCGGCCAGACCACCATCCACCTGCTGGGGCAGGGCACAAGCGTCAACGCGGTCACGCAGTCCACCGCCACCGTGGTCAGTGCCATTGGCGGTCTGGTCGCCGCCAGGCGCCACTACCTCTCGCCGCCGCCCGACGATGGGGCGAGCACCGTGTATATCTCACCCATCAATGTCAGCCATGCGCGGCCCAACCTGCCGGCCTCGCCGGACTTCTGGTACGTGTGCTTCGCGGATGGTTCGGAACTGCGCATCATTGATCCGCTGCCAGCGGGGCTGTAAGCGAGCAAGCCCGCCTGGCCATGGCAACAATGTCAGCGTCTCGCGCCGGCATCCGCAATTTCTTCACTGAATGAAAAGAGCCCCGGGACCGAAGTCACGGGGCTCGCTGCACAGGCAGTCAGTCAGCGTAGCGGCAGGAATCAGGCAGGTACGCTGTCCTTCACCGTATCCGCCATGTCGGTGTAGTCCTTGACCTGGTCAAAGTTCAGGTACTGGTAGACCTCGGCACTGGCAGCGGTCAGCACCCCCATATCGGCCATGTACTCGGCCTTGGTCGGAATGCGGCCCAGCTTGGAACAGATCGCGGCAAGTTCGGCAGAACCCAGGTAAACGTTGGAGTTTTTGCCGAGGCGGTTCGGGAAGTTACGGGTCGAGGTCGAGAAAACGGTCGCACCCTCTTTCACCTGCGCCTGGTTGCCCATGCACAGGCTGCAGCCGGGCATTTCCATGCGCGCGCCGGCCGAACCCAGCACGCCGTAGTGACCTTCTTCGCTCAGTTGCTTGGCGTCCATCTTGGTCGGCGGCGCCATCCAGAGTTTGACCGGGATGTCGCGCTTGTTCTCGAGCAGCTTGGAAGCCGCGCGGAAATGGCCGATGTTGGTCATGCAGCTGCCGATGAACACTTCATCGATCTTGCTGCCGGCCACTTCGCTCAGGGTCTTGACGTCGTCCGGATCGTTCGGGCAGGCCACGATGGGTTCGTGAATGTCGGCCAGGTCGATCTCGATCACCGCGGTGTATTCGGCGTCGGCATCGGCCTTGAGCAGCTGCGGGTCGGCCAGCCAGGCTTCCATGGCGGCGATGCGGCGCTTGATGGTGCGCACGTCCGAGTAACCCGAGGCAATCATCCACTTGAGCATGGTGATGTTGCTGGTGATGTACTCGATGATGGGTTCCTTGTTCAGGTGCACGGTGCAGCCGCCGGCAGAACGCTCGGCCGATGCATCGGACAGCTCGAACGCCTGTTCGACCTTCAGATCGGGCAAGCCCTCGATTTCAAGGATGCGGCCGGAAAAGATGTTCTTCTTGCCCTGCTTGGCAACCGTCAGCAGGCCGGCCTTGATGGCATACAGCGGAATCGCGTTGACCAGGTCGCGCAGGGTGATGCCCGGCTGCATCTGGCCCTTGAAACGAACCAGCACCGACTCGGGCATGTCCAGCGGCATCACGCCGGTGGCAGCGCCGAAAGCGACCAGGCCGGAGCCTGCCGGGAAGCTGATACCGATAGGGAAACGTGTGTGGCTGTCACCGCCGGTGCCGACCGTGTCGGGCAGCAGCATGCGGTTGAGCCAGCTGTGGATGATGCCGTCACCCGGGCGGAGCGGGATGCCGCCGCGGTCGCTCATGAACTCGGGCAACTCGTGGTGCATCTTCACATCGACCGGCTTGGGATAGGCCGCCGTGTGGCAGAAGGACTGCATCACCAGGTCAGCCGAAAAGCCCAGGCAGGCCAGGTCTTTCAGTTCGTCGCGGGTCATCGGGCCGGTGGTGTCCTGCGAACCCACGGACGTCATCTTCGGCTCGCAATAGGTTCCTGGGCGCACGCCCTGGCCTTCGGGCAGGCCAACCGCACGACCCACCATTTTCTGCGCCAGCGTGAAACCACGCTCGCTGGCAACCGGTGGCTGCGGCAGGCGGAACAGGGTGGAGACCGGCAGGCCCAGCGCCCAGCGTGCCTTGGCCGTCAGGCCGCGCCCGACGATCAGCGGAATGCGGCCCCCGGCGCGCACCTCGTCAAACAACACCTCGCTCTTGAGCTTGAACTCGGCGACGACCTTGCCGTCTTTCAGCGCCTTGCCTTCGTAGGGTCGCAGCTCGATCACATCACCCATGGCCATCTGGCTCACATCGAGCTCGATCGGCAGCGCGCCTGAGTCTTCCATGGTGTTGTAGAAAATCGGCGCGATTTTTGCGCCCAGGCAGACACCACCGAAACGCTTGTTCGGCACAAAAGGGATGTCCTGACCGGTGAACCACAGCACCGAATTGGTGGCCGACTTGCGTGACGAGCCTGTGCCCACCACGTCGCCGACATAAGCCACGAGGTTGCCCTTGGCTTTCAGCTCCTCGATGAATTTGACCGGGCCGCGTTTGCCGTCTTCTTCCGGTGTGACGCCGGGACGGGCATTTTTGTGCATCGCCAGCGCGTGCAGCGGAATGTCGGGGCGGCTCCAGGCGTCGGGTGCCGGCGACAGGTCGTCGGTGTTGATCTCGCCGGCCACCTTGAACACGGTCAGCTTGATGGACGCCGGCACTTCCGGGCGGCTGGTGAACCACTCGGCATCGGCCCAGCTTTGCAGCACGGCCTTCGCGTATTTGTTGCCCTTGTCGGCTTTTTCCTTGACGTCGTGGAACTGGTCGAACATCAGCAAGGTGTTTTTCAGGCCGCTGGCGGCCTGGGTGGCGACGCTGTCTTCGGCGTCGTCGAGCAAATCGATCATCGGGCTGATGTTGTAGCCGCCCAGCATGGTGCCCAGCAGCTGCGTGGCTTTTTCACGCGAGATCAGCGAACACTTCTCGGTGCCGTGGGCCACCGCGGCCAGGTAGCTGGCCTTGACCTTGGCCGCGTCATCAACGCCGGCAGGCACGCGGTGGGTGATGAGCTCGACCAGGAAGGCCTCTTCGCCCGTGGGCGGGTTCTTGAGCAGCTCGATGACTTCGCCCGTCTGTTTGGCCGACAGCGGCAGCGGCGGGATGCCGAGCGCGGCGCGCTCGGCCACGTGGTTGCGATAACTTGTTATGAACTCGGACACCATGGTTTTTCTCTCCTGTACTCAAAAAAAATTCAAAGCAGCGCGCGCCGTTGTCGGTCAGCTGCTATTCCGCTTTGGCGGGCAGCGCCGGTTGCGCTGAACCCGTGCCAGCCAGCGCGGTTGCCGGCTTGGCTGCCGGCAAGGGCTCCAGAATGCTCACCGGAGGGTTCTTCTTCATCTCCTCGGCGAAAGTGGACTGCACGGGGCTCATGCATTCGTCGGCCAGGCGCTGGCCCAGCTTCTGGCTCATCAGCATGGACTTGTTGCCCAGCTGCAGCCACATCGCGCCTCTCCGGCCATCTTCGAGGCGAATGGCGCCAGTGCGGCTCCCCACCGGGTGCATGTAGAACTTCGCGGTGCTGGTCTGCACCAGGAAAAAGCCCGGACGCTTGGTGCTTGGCGTGACAGTCACCGACGCACCCAGTTCGCACGGAATGGTGCCCACATAAACCCGCTTGGCAAGCTCCAGGTCTTCGGGAGTCAGCGTGACGCTGGGGTCGTCATCGATGGGGGTCACTTCTTCGACCGCTTTGGCCGCAGAGCGTTTGATCGGTGCGCGTTTGGCCGCCTGTGCGGGCTTGACGGCGGCAGCCTTGGGCGCGGGTTTGGGCGTGGCGGTCTGGGCCAGCAGCAGGGCGGGGGCGGCAAGCGCCAGGGCAGCAAGAACAGTGCGTTTCATGGGGTTTCCTTGGGAAAAGGTCGGCAATCTAGCAAGCAATTAATGAAGCGCGGCAGAAAAATACGCTTGCGCCTCATGCGGTAATACGCGGCCGGTCTGGTGCGCCCGCTCCAGCACCTGCCAGAAATAGCGGTAACTGGCGCGGTCGTGCAACTGGCCTTCAAAACTGATGGGCGCCCAATCGGCATGTGCGCCAGCAGCTATTATTTTTGTAGCGTTCTCGATCTCGCCTTCGCTGGGCGCAAAAGCCTCGAGAATGGGCCGGATCTGGCCCGGGTGGATGCTCCACATCCGCGTGTAACCGAACTCGCGGGCGGCTTTTTGGGCGGCCGCCTTCATGGCTGCAGTGTCACTGAATTCGGTGACAACACAGTGCGAGGGGACTTTGGCGCAGGCATGGGCGGCAGAGGCGATCTCGAGCTTGGCGCGCACCACCAGCGGATGCGTGAACTGGCCCTGGCTGCTCATGCCGGCGGCGGGAATGGCGCCGCCGTGGCTGGAAACAAAGTCCATCAGGCCGAAGCTGAGCGACTGCACACGCGGATGGGCCGCGATGGCGAAGGCATGATGCACTGCCGCGGGCGATTCCAGCAGCACATGGACAGGCAGGTCAGGCCGCGAGGCCGCGGCCAGGGCAGCCACCACGCGTTCGACATCGGCCACCGATTCGACCTTGGGCACCATGAGGTGGCAGAGCCTGTCGCCGACCTGGCCGGCAAGGGTGGCAATGTCCGCTTCAAACGCCGGATGGTCCACCGCATGGACCCGCACCGCCACACGCGCGCCGTCGGCGGCTTGAGCGACCAGCGCGCACACCAGCGCCGCGTGATCGGCCTCGCCACCAACGGGCGCGCCGTCCTCGCAGTCCAGCGTCACGTCAAACACGCAGGTGCCGAACTCCTCGGTCATCTCCGCCTGCAGCTGCAGGCTTTTGCGCATCCGTGCCTCGACGCCGCTGTAGTGGTCACAGACCGGCAACAAAGCTGCCGAGGCCTGGGCGCCAAGAAGAACGTCGCGGGGATGTGTCACTACTGTGTGCTTCTGCGCAATCAGAGCAGGTGCTTGACGCCGTCCTGCTCACCCTTGAGCTCGTCCAGGGTCTTGTTGATGCGCTCCTGGCTGAAAGCGTCGATCTCCAGGCCCTCGACCAGCTTGTACTCGCCACCTTCGCAGGTGACGGGGAAGCCGAACATGACGTCCTTGGGAATGCCGTACTGGCCGTCCGATGGAATGCCCATGGTGACCCATTTGCCCTTGGTGCCCAGCGCCCAGTCGCGCATGTGGTCGATGGCGGCGTTGGCAGCCGAAGCGGCGGAAGACGAACCGCGCGCTTCAATGATGGCGGCGCCGCGCTTGCCGACGGTCGGCAGGAAGGTGTTGGCGTTCCACTCCTGGTCGTTGATCATCTTGGCGACGCTTTCGCCATTGATGGTGGCAAAGCGGTAGTCGGCGTACATGGTCGGCGAGTGGTTGCCCCAGACCGTGAGTTTTTCGATGTCGGCCACGGCCTTGCCTGTTTTGGCGGCGAGCTGGCTGGCAGCACGGTTGTGGTCCAGGCGCAGCATGGCGGTGAAGTTCTTGCGCGGCAGATCGGGCGCGCTTTTCATCGCGATGTAGGCATTGGTGTTGGCGGGATTGCCAACCACCAGCACCTTGACGTTGCGGCTGGCCACGGCGTTGAGTGCCTTGCCCTGCGCCGTGAAGATGGCGCCGTTGACGGCCAGCAGTTCGGCACGCTCCATGCCCGGGCCGCGGGGACGCGAACCCACCAGCAGCGCGTAGTCGGCGTCCTTGAAGGCCTTCATGGGATCGTCATACGCCTCCATGCCGACCAGCAGCGGGAAGGCGCAGTCGTCGAGCTCCATCATCACGCCCTTGAGCGCCTTTTGCGGGCCTTCCACCGGCACTTCCAGCAATTGCAGGATCACCGGCTGGTCCTTGCCCAGCATTTCACCGGAAGCGATGCGGAACAGAAGTGCGTAACCGATTTGACCAGCGGCCCCTGTAACGGCAACACGGACGGGTTTTTTGCTCATGGTGGAGAACTCCAGGAAGGTTGTAAATCGGTTGAAGAGGTAACAATGAAGTGGTTTGCGCAGCCTGGGCGCCCCGAACGCATGTGACCTACATCACACGGGGGCAAAGCGTTGCGTCGACTCAGCCAAAGATTTTACGCTGGAAAACCCGCAGACGTCAATTTGTCTTATGTCTTATATAAGATATGATCGGACAGCTTCACACACCCCCCATGGCCGCCATCCCTCCCCCGTCCGCCGATGATTTTGCAGGTGCCACGCCGGCCTTCAGCCCGTTGTACCAGCAGATCAAGGGCCTGATCCTGCAAAGCCTGCAATCGGGAGAGTGGAAGCCGGGCGAAGCGATTCCCTCCGAGATGGACCTGGCCGCGCGCTACCGCGTGAGCCAGGGCACGGTGCGCAAAGCCATTGATGAGCTGGCCGCCGACAACCTGGTGGTGCGGCGTCAGGGCAAGGGCACCTTTGTGGCCACGCACGCCGAGCAGCATGTGCAGTTCCGTTTTCTCAAACTCGTGCCTGACAGCGGCACACCGGGCAGCGAAGGCCCGGCCCAGCGCGACATCATCGACTGCCGGCGCGTGCGCGCCAGCGCCGACATCGCCCGCGCGCTGGCGCTGCGCACCGGCGACGCCGTGCTGCAGGCACGCCGTGTGCTGAGTTTTGCCGGAACACCGACGATTCTGGAAGACCTCTGGTTGCCCGCGGCCCCGTTCAAGGGGCTGACCACTGAGCGGCTGGCCGACTACCATGGCCCGATGTACGCGCTGTTCGAGATCGAGTTCAATGTGCGCATGGTTCGCGCCGAAGAAAAAATACGCGCCGAGGCCGCCACCGACGGGCGCGAGCTGCTCCTGAAAGTGGAGCAAGGCACGCCCCTGCTGAGCGTGGAGCGCATCGCCTACACCTACAACGATGTGCCGATGGAATTGCGGCGCGGTTATTACCGCACCGACACCCACTACTACCGCAATACCCTGAGCTGAAAGCGGCCATGGGCTTCAAAGGCAACAAGTCATCGCTGCCGAGCAAGACCTGCCTGGCGTGCGGCCGCGAGATGAGCTGGCGCAAGAGCTGGGCCAAAAACTGGGACCAGGTCAAATACTGCTCCCAGGCCTGCCGCGCGAACAAACCAGCAACAGGAAAACCGGCACCAGTAGCCGACAAAACATAGGCCGTATTGCAGCGCGGGGCATTGACGGCCGCACGGTTCAGGGACAATGAAGGCAATGCCTCCCGCTTCCTGCCGCCACCTGATCCTGATCCTGGGCGACCA
Organism: Polaromonas sp.; assembly: GCF_029945895.1. GTDB lineage: Bacteria > Pseudomonadota > Gammaproteobacteria > Burkholderiales > Burkholderiaceae_C > Polaromonas. Next base: position 30,660 of record NZ_JAQSDL010000032.1, read on the forward strand.
GCTCGACGGCGACTCCGCTGCTTTCGACCACCTCGATCCCACCCGGGACGTCGTGCTGATGATCGAGGCACGGGAAGAGTCCACCCACGTCTGGTCGCACAAGGCGCGCACGGTGTTGTTTCTGTCAGCCATGCGGCATTTCGCCGACACGCTCCGGCAGCGCGGCTGGCGCGTGGCCTACCGCGCCATCGATGCGGAAGGCGACCTCACACTGGCCGATGGCCTGCGCGCCGCAATCGCCCGGTACCGGCCTGAACGCGTCATTGGTGTGGAGCCGGGCGACCTGCGGGTTCGCAGGCAGATGGACGAAGCTCTTGAATCCCTCGTCACCCCGTCCGCCGCCACAGCGGCTGAACAGCCGGCCTCCTTCATGGAATGGCGTGAAGACAGACATTTCATGTGCGCGCTGCCGCGGTTTCGGCGCTGGGCCGGCCAGTCGGGCAGCCTGCGCATGGAATTTTTCTACCGCATGATGCGCCAGGAGTACCAGGTGCTGATGGACGACGGGAAACCGGCAGGCGGGCAGTGGAACTACGACGCCGACAACCGCAAGGGGTTTGGCAAGGCCGGGCCGCAGCATCTGCCTCGCCCCCCGGTGTTTGAACCCGACGCCATCACACGCGAGGTCATGGCGCTGGTCGGGCAGGAGTTTGCCGGTCATCCCGGTGACCTGGAGCGCTTCAACTGGCCGGTTTCGCGTGAGCAGGCACTGCAGGCGCTGGCCGACTTCATCACCGAGCGCCTGCCCGACTTCGGCAAACACCAGGATGCCATGTGGACCGGTCTGGACTTTGGCTGGCACGCCCTGCTGTCTAGCTCGCTCAACCTCAAGCTGCTCAACCCGCTGGAGGTGGTGCTTGCCGCCGAGAACGCCTATCGGACCCGCAACCTTGATCTGGCCAGCGTGGAAGGATTTATCCGCCAGGTGCTGGGCTGGCGCGAATTCATCCGCGGCGTGTATTTCCTGGACATGCCCGAGCTCAAGACCGCCAACCACTTCGGCCACGACCGGCCCCTGCCCGCGTGGTACTGGACCGGCGAAACCCACATGAACTGCATGCACCAGTGCATCAGCCAGACACTGGCCAATGGCTACTCGCACCACATCCAGCGCCTGATGGTGACCGGCATGTTCGGAGTCACTGCGCAAATCAGTCCGCAGCAGCTGTGCGACTGGTATCTGGCGGTGTATGTCGACGCGGTGGAATGGGTGGAGCTGCCCAATACGGCCGGCATGGCGCTGTTTGCCAACGGCGGGCGTTTCACCTCCAAACCTTATGTGGCCAGCGGCGCCTATGTCAAACGCATGAGCAACTATTGCAGCGGCTGCCGGTATGAGCCCGAAACGCGGACCGGCCCCAACGCCTGCCCGATGACCACGCTGTACTGGAATTTTCTGGACCGGCACGAAACGGCTTTCACAGCCAACCCGCGGACGGCGCTGATGATCAAGCACCTGCAGCGCATGGCGCCGCAGGACAGGCAGCTGTTGCGTGCACAGGCGCAGGACATGCTGGCCGGACTGGATCAGCTGTAATGTTCCCGTCAGCTTGCCCCGGTTTCGCGCGCTTCGACCGGACTGTGGCGTTTTTTTCGCCCCAATTTCCTGACAAAACCCTGCTGCCATGGTCTGAGCGGGCAGGTTCATTGCTGCGTTGCAATAGAATTCGAAGGTTTTCAGTTGTAACTGCTTCGTGCTTCACGGGCAGTTACCAGGCAGTTACCAGTCCTCTCCCCACGAAAGCCCAACAATGACAGAGCTGGCATCCAAACAGCGTCCCAAGCGGCCCGAGTACCGCAACATCAACGCTTTTACAGACCTGACGACCTACCGCATGACAGCCGCGGCCTGGGTTTCCATACTCCACCGCGCCAGTGGCGCCATCATGTTTCTCCTGATGCCGTTCATCATCTGGATGTTCGACACCTCGATTTCTTCAGAAATTTCATTCGAAAAATTCAAGGCCGCCTTCAACATTGGCATGCTGGGTTTGCCGGGCTTCATCTGGAAGCTGGTGGCCCTCGCGCTGATCTGGGCCTACCTTCAGCACTTTCTGGCAGGCTTGCGCCACCTCTACATGGACGCCACGCACCGCCTGAGCAACGAATTCGGCAAAAGCACCGCACTGGTCACGCTGGTACTGAGCATCACGCTCACGCTGATGCTGGGTGCCAAGCTGTTCGGCCTCTACTGATACCAAGGAGCAACCCATGTCTGTGAACTACGGCTCCAAGCGCCTCGTTGTCGGCGCGCATTACGGTACCACTGACTGGCTGGCCCAGCGTGTCACCGCGGCCCTGATGGCCCTCTTTACTGTTCTGCTGCTGGCTCAGGTGATTTTCACCAAGGGCCCGCTCGGTTACGACCTCTGGGCCGGCATCTTCTCTTCGCAGTGGATGAAAGTGCTGACGTTTGTCGTGATTCTTGCCCTGCTCTACCACGTGTGGCTGGGCATGCGCGACATCTTGATGGACTACATCAAGCCTGTGTGGCTGAAGCTCTCCCTCAACGTGTTCACGATCGTGTGGCTGGTGGCTTGCGCCGGCTGGGGCATCCAGGTTCTGTGGCGCCTGTGATCCTTGGTACCGGTATCCACTTTTGACGACCGACTTTTGAAGAAGTAACCATGACTGCATCCTCCAAGCTTCCCAAACGCAAATTTGACGTGGTGATCGTCGGAGCCGGCGGCTCCGGCATGCGCGCTTCCCTGCAACTGGCGCGTGCCGGCCTGAACGTCGCCGTGCTCTCCAAGGTGTTCCCGACACGCTCGCACACGGTGGCGGCCCAGGGCGGCATTGGTGCCTCGCTCGGCAACATGTCCGAAGACAACTGGCACTATCACTTCTACGACACCGTCAAGGGCTCCGACTGGCTCGGCGACCAGGATGCGATTGAATACATGTGCCGCGAAGCGCCCAAGGTCGTGTACGACCTCGAGCACATGGGCATGCCTTTCGACCGCAACCCCGACGGCACGATTTACCAGCGCCCCTTCGGCGGCCACACCGCCAACTATGGCGAAAAAGCCGTGCAGCGCGCCTGCGCCGCGGCCGACCGCACCGGCCACGCCATGCTGCACACGCTGTACCAGCAGAACGTCAAGGAAAAAACCAGCTTCTTCGTTGAATGGCTGGCGATGGACCTGATCCGTGACGCCGCCGGTGATGTCGTCGGCGTGACGGCCATCGAGATGGAAACCGGCGACGTGCATATCTTCGAAGCCAAGACCACCTTGCTGGCCACCGGCGGCGCGGGCCGCATTTTTGCGGCGTCAACCAATGCCTTCATCAACACCGGCGACGGCCTGGGCATGGCGGCGCGTGCCGGCATCCCGCTCGAAGACATGGAGTTCTGGCAGTTCCACCCGACCGGCGTGCATGGCGCTGGCGTGTTGCTGACCGAAGGCTGCCGCGGTGAAGGCGCGATTTTGCGCAACAGCAACGGCGAGCGTTTCATGGAGCGTTACGCACCGGCTTATAAAGATCTGGCACCGCGCGACTATGTCTCTCGCTGCATGGACCAGGAAATCAAGGAAGGCCGCGGCTGTGGGCCAAACAAGGACTACATCAACCTCGACATGACCCACCTGGGCGCCGAGACCATCATGAAGCGCCTGCCTTCGGTGTTCGAGATCGGCCACAACTTCGCCAACGTGGACATCACCAAGGAACCGATTCCCGTGGTGCCCACCATCCACTACCAGATGGGCGGCATCCCGACCAACATCCACGGCCAGGTGGTCACGCAGGACGCCGACAACAAGAGCCAGGTCGTGGGCGGCCTGTACGCGGTCGGCGAATGCGCCTGCGTCAGCGTGCACGGCGCCAACCGCCTGGGAACCAACTCGCTGCTCGACCTGCTGGTGTTCGGCCGCGCGGCCGGCAACCATATCGTCGAGTTCAACAAAACCACCACCCACAAGTCACTGCCGGCCGACGCCGCAGACGCCACGCTGGCGCGCATCGCGCGGCTGGACAACGCGACCGGCGGTGAATACGCGCAGGACGTGGCCAACGACATCCGCGCAGCGATGCAGCAGCACGCCGGCGTTTTCCGTACCCAGGCCATCATGGACGAAGGCGTGGCCAAGGTCGCCGCTCTGCGCGAACGTGTCAACAACATCGGGCTCAAGGACAAGTCAAGGATTTTCAACACCGCGCGCATTGAGGCGCTGGAAGTCGAAAACCTGATTGAAGCTGCCCAGGCGACCATTGTCTCGGCCGCTGCACGCCACGAGAGCCGCGGCGCGCACTCGGTGGACGACTACGGCGATACACCGGAGCATCCGAACGGCCGCAACGACACCGACTGGCACAAACACACCCTGTGGCACAGCCAGGGCAATCGCCTGAGCTACAAGCCCGTGCAGATGAAGCCCCTGACCGTGGACTCCATCCCCCTGACCGTTCGCTCCTTTTAAGACAAGCGGGAACCCCATGACCAAACGTACTTTCAAGATCTACCGCTACGACCCGGACACCGACGCCAAGCCCTACATGCAGACCATCGAGGTCGAACTCGACGGCAGCGAACGCATGCTACTGGACGCGCTGATGAAACTCAAGGCGCAGGACCCCACCATTTCCTTCCGCCGTTCCTGCCGCGAAGGCGTGTGCGGCTCGGACGCCATGAATATCAACGGCAAGAACGGCCTGGCCTGCCTGACCAACATGCGCACGCTGCCAGGCGAGATTGTGCTCAAGCCGCTGCCGGGCCTGCCGGTGGTGCGCGACCTGATCGTCGACATGACGGACTTCTTCAAGCAATACAACTCGATCAAGCCCTACCTGATCAACGACAACGTGCCGCCCGAAAAAGAGCGCCTGCAAAGCCCTGAAGAACGCGACGAGCTCAACGGCCTGTACGAGTGCATCCTGTGCGCCAGCTGCTCGACCGCCTGCCCCAGTTTCTGGTGGAACCCGGACAAGTTTGTCGGTCCGGCCGGCCTGTTGCAGGCTTACCGCTTCATCGCCGACAGTCGCGACGAGGCCACCGCCGCGCGCCTGGACAATCTTGAAGACCCGTACCGCCTGTTCCGCTGCCACACCATCATGAACTGCGTCGATGTCTGCCCCAAGGGACTCAATCCCAGCAAGGCCATCGGAAAAATCAAGGAAATGATGGTCCTGCGCGCCGTCTGAGCATGCATACAGCTGACGAACTTCTTGGCGAACGCGCCCTGAGCAAACTCAAGTGGCGCTGCCGCCGCGGCCTGCTGGAAAACGACCTGCTGATCGAGAAGTTTTTCAGGCAGCACGAAGCCACGCTGACCGTCAGCCAGGCCCAAGGCCTGAATGATTTAATGGAATTGTCTGACAACGACCTGCTGGACCTTCTGCTAAAACGTCGGGAACCCGGCCAGCTTTCAGAAACGGATGCACAGGTAAGTGCATCTACTTACGAGGCCGTGCAGGTCTTAAACTTGATTCGCGCCGCAGCCACAGGCTCCCTGACCGACCCCCTTTGATTTGACAAGAAAGACGCAAAAATGAAGCTAGCTGACAACAAAGCCACCCTGTCCTTCAGCAATGGCAGCCCCAGTGTTGAGTTGCCGGTGTACCACGGCAGCGTCGGTCCCGACGTCGTGGACATTCGCAAGCTGTATGCCCAGACCGGCATGTTCACCTACGATCCGGGCTTCCTGTCCACCGCTTCCTGCCAGTCGGCCATCACCTACATCGACGGCGACAAGGGTGAACTGCTGTACCGCGGCTACCCGATCGAGCAGCTGGCCACCAACTGCGATTACATGGAGACCTGCCATCTGCTGCTGTACGGCGAACTGCCCAAGGCCGACCAGAAAAAGGAATTTGTCAGCCGCGTGACCAACCACACCATGGTCAACGAGCAGATGCAGTTTTTCCTGCGCGGCTTCCGCCGTGACGCACATCCGATGGCCATCATGACCGGCCTGGTGGGCGCCCTGTCGGCCTTCTACCATGACAGCACCGACATCAACAATCCCGAGCACCGCGAGATTGCCGCGATCCGCCTGATCGCCAAGATGCCAACGCTGGTCGCCATGGCCTACAAGTACACCATGGGCCAGCCCTACATGTACCCCAAGAACAACCTGAGCTACGCCGGCAACTTCCTGCACATGATGTTTGCCACGCCATGCGAGGAGTACAAGGTCAACCCGGTGCTCGAACGCGCGCTGGACCGCATCTTCATCCTGCACGCCGACCACGAGCAGAACGCATCCACGTCTACCGTGCGCCTGTGCGGCTCGTCCGGCACCAACCCGTTTGCAGCCATTGCAGCCGGTGTGGCCTGCCTCTGGGGCCCGGCTCACGGCGGCGCCAACGAAGCAGCCCTCAACATGCTGGGCGACATCCAGAAGAACGGCGGCATCGAGAACATCGGCGAGTTCATCAAGCAGGTCAAGGACAAGAACTCCGGCGTCAAGCTGATGGGTTTTGGCCACCGCGTGTACAAGAACTACGACCCGCGCGCCAAGCTGATGCAGGAAACCTGCAAGGAAGTTCTCAAGGAGATGGGCCTGGAAAACGACCCGCTGTTCAAGCTGGCCATGGCGCTGGAAAAAATCGCCCTGGAAGACGAATACTTCGTTTCGCGCAAGCTCTACCCCAACGTGGACTTCTACTCCGGCATCGTGCAGCGCGCCATCGGCATCCCCGTGCCGCTGTTCACCGCGATTTTCGCGCTGGCCCGCACGGTCGGCTGGATCGCCCAGCTCAACGAGATGATCGGTGACCCCGAGTACAAGATCGGCCGTCCGCGCCAGCTGTTCAACGGATCAGTCCAGCGCGACGTCAAGCCGATCAACGCACGCTGATCTGCCAAGACGCCTGAATCCGGCCCGCCCGTGGCAACAGGGGCGGGCTTTTTTGCGGCCCTGGCCGCTTGAGGAGTCCGACCTTGACATTCATCCCCACTGCCGCCGAACTGCGTGCGGCCATCGTCCGCCCCACTGCGCCCCGCGCCTGCGAGTGCGCGCTGGGCGCCTGCGCCGGTTGGGAGAGCCTGGCCGAATACCGCTGGGAAGCCGGGCAGATGACCCGGGTCGCCACCTTGCGCGACCCCGCCGTGGATGAACCCACGCTGGAAGAAAAACATCCCGAAGGCACGCGTTACGACTCACCCGATGCCCCGGTGGCTGTCGGCTTTTTCCCCTACAACCGCTGCGAGGTCTGGCACTGCGGCCGCTGCGAACGGCACCTGCTGCGTTACACCGAGTTCGGCGGCTACAACGTGGACCCCCGGGTGCGGGCACTCGATCCCGGCAGGATCATTGACTGAGTGCTATTAAATCAGTAGCTGTTCGCGCCCGTCCCTGCTGGGCTCTAGGCCAAAAACACACACAAAACCAGCCACGGGGAGGCCCCGCAGGCCCCAGCCAGCGGGAAAGCCAGTCATCGCATTCCGCGATGACAAAGGCTGGATAAAGCGTTCAAAATAGACATGCATCGTGAACCGCGATGACTTTCACCCTTTTTGATGAGCAGCTCAGAACGCAATTTCGCCCGCCGCATGGACCTCACGTCGCTGCAATTGTTTGTGGCCGTGTGTGAGCTTGGCAGCATCGGCAAGGCGGCGGAGCGGGAATTCATTGCCGCATCGGCCGTCAGCAAACGCCTGTCCGACCTCGAAGCCGCGCTCGACACGCCCCTGCTCTACCGCCACACCCGCGGCGTGGACCTGACACCGGCCGGCCAGAGCCTGCTCCACCATGCCCGTTCGGTGCTGTTCAGCCTCGAGAAAATGCAGGGCGAGCTCAGCGAATACGCGGCCGGCGTGCGCGGCCATGTGCGGGTGCATGCCAGCATCTCGGCCATCGTGCAGTTCCTGCCCGAAGACCTGGGCACCTTCATCAGCCAGCATCCGGAGGTCAAGATCGACCTCGAGGAACACCTGAGCACGGAAGTCGTGCGCGCGGTGCAGGAAGGCGCGGCGGACCTGGGCATCTGCAACACCGCCGACGGCATTGGCCAGCTGCAGACCCTGCACTACCGCCAGGACCGGCTCGTGATGATCGTGCCGCGCGGCCATGTGCTGGGCAGACAGGACAGCATCGCTTTTGCGGACAGCCTGGATTTCGACCACGTCGGCCTGCATTCGAACAGCTCGATCTACCTCGCCATGCGCGACGCTGCGGCCCAGGCCGGGCGCACGATCAAGCTGCGCATCCACGTCACCGGGCTGGACGCAATGTGCCGCATGATCCACAACGGCCTGGGTGTCGGCGTGATGCCGCAGCGGGCGTTCGAGCTCATGCATGGCGTCGGCGAACTCGAATCGGTCGCGCTGACCGATGCCTGGGCATCACGCCAGATCGCACTGGTGGCGCGCGATTTTTCCAGCTTGCCGGTCACTGCCCGCCTGCTGGTCGACCACCTCACAGCCCGTGCGGACGACACGGGCAACACGGCCTCAGCCACTTAAAATCGACAGACCACGAAGGAAAACACCATGGGACGCACCCTTTACGACAAGATATGGGACGAACACGTCGTCCACACCGAGGAAGACGGCACGGCCATCCTCTACATCGACCGGCACCTGGTGCATGAAGTCACCAGCCCGCAGGCCTTCGAGGGTCTGCGCGAGGCCGGCCGCAAGGTCTGGCGCATCAGCTCCATCGTTGCCACTGCCGACCACAACACGCCGACCACCGGCTGGGAGCTCGGCTACGACGGCATCACCGACCTGGTCAGCAAGGAGCAGATCACCACGCTGGACAGCAACATCGCCGAGTTCGGCGCGGCGGCCTACTTCCCCTTCCTGTCCAAACGCCAGGGCATCGTGCATGTGATGGGGCCAGAGACCGGTGCCACCCTGCCCGGCATGACGGTGGTCTGCGGCGACTCGCACACTTCCACCCACGGTGCCTTTGGCGCACTGGCGCACGGCATTGGCACGAGCGAAGTCGAACACGTGATGGCCACGCAGACCCTGCTTGCCAAAAAAGCCAAAAACATGCTGGTCCGCGTGGACGGCATGCTGGCCCCGGGCCTGACCGGCAAGGACATCGTGCTGGCCATCATCGGCAAGATCGGTACCGCCGGCGGCACCGGCTACACGATTGAGTTCGGCGGCGCGGCGATACGCGCGCTGAGCATGGAAGGCCGCATGACGGTCTGCAACATGGCCATTGAAGCCGGCGCCCGTGCCGGTCTGGTGGCGGTGGATGCCAAGACGATCGCCTACGTCAAGGGCAAGCCGCTGGCCCCCACCGGCGTGGAGTGGGACCAGGCGGTCCAGTACTGGAGCACGCTGCAGTCCGATGCCGATGCCGTGTTCGACACCGTGGTGCAGCTCGACGCGAGCCAGATCCGGCCGCAGGTCACCTGGGGCACCTCGCCCGAGATGGTGCTGTCGATCGACGACCGCGTACCCGACCCGGACAAGGAAAAAGACGCCAACAAGCGCGATGCGATCGAACGCGCCCTGACCTACATGGGCCTGCAGCCCGGCAAGGCCATCAACGACATCCTGGTCGACAAGGTCTTCATCGGTTCCTGCACCAACAGCCGCATCGAGGACATGCGCGAAGCCGCTGCCATCCTGCAGAAAATCGGCAAGAAGGTCGCCGGCAACGTCAAGCTGGCGATGGTGGTGCCCGGCTCCGGACTGGTCAAGGAACAGGCCGAGCGTGAAGGCCTGGACAAGATTTTCGTCGCCGCCGGTTTCGAGTGGCGCGAGCCCGGCTGCTCCATGTGTCTGGCCATGAACGCCGACCGGCTCGAGCCGGGCGAGCGCTGCGCCTCCACCAGCAATCGCAACTTCGAAGGCCGGCAGGGCGCCGGCGGCCGCACACATCTGGTCAGTCCCGCCATGGCCGCCGCCGCCGCCGTGCACGGTCACTTTGTTGATATCAGAAAATTTTCCTGAGAGGCCGCATCATGCAGAAATTCACCGTTCACAAAGGCCTGGTCGCTCCGATGGACCGCGAGAACGTCGATACCGACGCCATCATTCCCAAGCAGTTCCTCAAGTCCATCCGCAAGACCGGCTTCGGCCCCAACCTGTTCGACGCCTGGCGCTACCTCGACCCGGGCTTTCCCGGCCAGGACCCGGCCACACGCAGACCGAACCCGGACTTCGTGCTGAACCAGCCGCGCTACAAAGGCGCTTCCATCCTGCTGGCGCGCAAGAACTTCGGTTGCGGCTCCTCGCGGGAGCACGCGCCCTGGGCGCTGGACCAGTACGGTTTTCGCGCCATCATCGCGCCGAGTTACGCCGACATCTTTTTCAACAACAGCTTCAAGAACGGCCTGCTGCCCATCGTGCTCAGCGAAGCGCAGGTGAGCCAGCTGTTCGACGAGGCACTGGCTTTCCCCGGCTACCAGCTCACCATCGACCTGGAGCGCCAGGTGGTGATCAAGCCGCAGGGGGAAGAGATCGCCTTCGAGGTGCAGGCCTTCAAGAAGTTCTGCCTGCTCGGTGGTTACGACGACATCGGCCTGACCTTGCGCCAGAGCGACAAGATCAAGGCCTTTGAAGCTGAACGTCTGGCGACCAAGCCCTGGCTGGCGCATACCCTGATCGCCTGATCGCCTGATTCCCCTGTTTTTATATACAAAAAGTGCCTCCAGCCCTTATGGGACGGGTGCCAACAGCTATCAATAAAAGAGCAACTATGAAAATCGCAATTCTTCCCGGTGACGGCATCGGCACCGAAATCGTCGCCGAGGCCGTCAAGGTCCTTCAGGTGCTGGACCTGAAACTGGAGATGGAAACTGCGCTGGTCGGCGGCGCCGCCTACGAAGCGCACGGCCATCCGCTGCCCGACGCCACGCTCAAGCTGGCGCAGGCCTCGGACGCGGTGTTGTTCGGCGCCGTCGGCGACTGGAAATACGACAAGCTCGACCGCCCCCTGCGTCCCGAGCAGGCCATCCTGGGTCTGCGCAAGAACATGGGCCTGTTCGCCAACTTCCGGCCCGCCATCTGCTACCCGCAGCTGGTCGACGCTTCCAGCCTGAAGCGCGAGCTGGTGTCCGGCCTGGACATCCTGATCATCCGCGAGCTGACCGGCGACATCTACTTCGGCCAGCCGCGCGGCCGCCGCACGGCCACCGACGGCCACTTCCCCGGCGCCGAGGAAGCCTTCGACACCATGCGTTATTCGCGCCCCGAGATCGAACGCATCGCCCACGTCGCCTTCCAGGCGGCACGCAAGCGCGGCAGCCGCGTGACCAGCGTGGACAAGGCCAACGTGCTGGAAACCTTCCAGTTCTGGAAAGACGTGGTCACCGAAGTCGGCTTGCAGTACCCGGACGTGGCGCTGGACCACATGTATGTGGACAACGCGGCCATGCAGCTGGTCAAGGCGCCCAAGAAGTTCGACGTGGTGGTGACCGGCAACATGTTCGGCGACATCCTCAGCGACGCGGCCGCCATGCTGACCGGCAGCATCGGCATGTTGCCTTCGGCCAGCCTGAACACCAAAAACCAGGGCCTGTACGAACCCAGCCACGGCAGCGCGCCAGACATCGCCGGCCAGGGCGTTGCCAATCCCCTGGCCACCATCCTGAGCGCGGCCATGATGCTGCGCTTCAGCCTGAACCAGCCGGAAGCCGCCGCGCGTATCGAAAAGGCGGTGGATGCGGTCTTGACGCAGGGCCTGCGCACGCCGGATATCTACAGCGAAGGCACGACCAAAGTCGGCACGGTGCAGATGGGTGACGCGGTGGTCAAAGCCCTCAGCCAGTCCTGAAAAGCCGCCGCCGACGATTGGTCGTTGGCTGGCAGCCACAGGCCAAACCGGCAAATGGCGCTCTCGGGCGCCTGGCCGGCCGGCCTTGATTACAATAGGCACATGCGTAAAAACCCCGCTTCCACCCGCTTCGTCGCCGCTTCGCGCGCGATCAGCGCTGCGCCGGTTTTTGCCCAGATCACCAAAACGACCACCATTAAAGGCTGACAAGCCCGGTTCGTCGTGCCCTGCCGGCTCGATGAGCCGGGCCCAAAAGCCATATTTTTGACTTTTTGAAGGGCAACATCATGAAACTCAAGGGCAATCTCACGGGACTCGTCGGCTGGCGTGGCATGGTCGGCTCGGTGCTGATCGACCGCATGCAGGCCGAAGGCGACTTCGACCTGATCGAGCCGGTCTTCTTTTCGACTTCCAACGCCGGCGGCAAAGCCCCGGCGCAGGCGAAAAACGAAACCACGTTGAAAGACGCCTTCGACATCGAGGCCCTGAAGAAGTGCGACGTGATCCTGACCGCCCAGGGCGGCGACTACACCTCCGAGGTTTATCCCAAGCTGCGCGCCGCCGGCTGGACCGGCCACTGGATCGACGCCGCCTCGACCCTGCGCATGAATGAAGACGCCATCATCGTGCTGGACCCCGTCAACCTGCCGGTCATCCAGAACGCGCTGGCCAACGGCGGAAAAAACTGGATTGGTGGCAACTGCACCGTCAGCTGCATGCTGATGGGTGTCGGTGCGCTGTACAAGGCCGGCCTGGTCGAGTGGATGACCTCCATGACCTACCAGGCGGCATCCGGCGGTGGGGCGCAGCACATGCGTGAATTGCTGACCCAGTACGGCACGCTCAATGCCGAAGTGCGTGCGCTGCTGGACGACCCGAAATCGGCCATTCTTGAAATCGACCGCCGCGTGCTGGCGAAACAGCAATCGCTCTCACCCGCTGAAATGACCAATTTTGGCGTGCCGCTGGGCGGCTCGTTGATCCCCTGGATCGACAAGGATCTCGGCAATGGCATGAGCAAGGAAGAATGGAAAGGCGGCGCCGAAACCAACAAGATCCTGGGTCAGGGCGCCAGCTTCGGCACGGCCGAGACGCCGGTGGACGGTTTCTGCGTGCGTATCGGCGCGATGCGCTGCCACAGCCAGGCGCTCACCTTCAAGCTCAAAAAGGACGTGCCGCTGGCCGACATCGAAGCCATGATCGCCGCCGACAACGAGTGGGTGAAGGTGGTGCCGAACACCCGCGAAGCCAGCATCACTGAACTGACGCCCGTCGCCGTGACCGGCACCATGGGTATTCCGGTCGGCCGCCTGCGCAAGCTGGCCATGGGCCCGGACTACCTCGGCGCCTTCACGGTCGGCGACCAGTTGCTGTGGGGTGCGGCAGAACCGTTGCGCCGCATGCTGCGCATCCTGCTGCAGGACTGACACAAGGCATGGGTGGCTGGTCATACCCAGCCACCAGCCGTAACCACTTGTGACAGCCCGTTGTCGTCAGGCAACATCTGCAAGTTGTAAGTTGATGCTAACCCGGGGTGTCAAAACTTAAGTGCTGTCTTAGCTTGTCAGCCTAATGCCTTGATGTTAATGTTGTTTTGTCGAAAATTAGCGTTGAGGTTTTTGTGCGGACCAGCAGAATAAAATTTAATGCAACCCGGGCACCGGAGGCCCCAATTCCCATGAATCAACCCGTCCGTTGGCGCATGGGAGCCGTGGCGGCTGCCATGGCCGTTTTGGGCAGCATCGCCACCTTGCCGGCACATGCTCTGGGGCTGGGCCGGGTCATCGTCCAGTCCGCCTTGGGAGAACCTCTCCGCGCAGAAATCGAAATTGTCGAAATCAGCGCCGACGAAGCCGCCTCCCTTCGCGCCAGCGTCGCCAATGCCGATGCCTTCAAGGCCGCCGGCCTGGAATACACCGCCGCCGTTGCCAATGTCCAGATCAGCCTGCAGCGCCGCACCGATGGCCGGTCTTACCTGCGCCTGAGCAGCGACCGACCCGTCAGCGAGCCTTTTGTCGACCTGATCCTCGAAGCCCGCTGGGCATCCGGGCGCATCGTGCGTGACTACACGATGCTGTTTGATCCACCGAACCTGCGCCAGGCCGCCGCGCCGGCCATGCAGGCACCGACCGCGCCCCTCATTTCGCGACCGGCCCCTCCGCCCCCGCTGGCCTCCATGCCCGCTCCATCGCGACCGTCCGTCGCGCCGGCACAGCCCGCCCCGATGGCCAAGGCGCCCGCGCCACAGCCCGTACCCGCCGAGCGCACAGCCTCCGCGGACAGCCAGAAAATTGTTGTCAAACCTGGCGACACGGCCGGGAAAATTGCGGCGCAGGCCAAACCGGCCAGCGTGTCGCTGGACCAGATGCTGGTCGCACTGCTGCGCAGCAACCCCGATGCCTTCATCGGTGGCAACGTGAACCGACTCAAGTCCGGCGCCGTCCTGGAAGTCCCGACGGGCGACCAGGCAGAATACATTCCTGCCGCCGAAGCAAGTCGAACCATCGTTGCCCAGAGCAAGGACTTCAACGAATTCCGCCGCAAGCTGGCAGAAGGCGCCCCGACGACCCAGGTCGCCGGCGCAGACCGCAAGGCCGCAGGCCAGGTCCAGGCCAAAGTCGAGGACAAGGCGCCTGCCGCTGCAACGCCCGACAAACTGACGCTCTCCAAAGGTGCGGTTCAGAGCAAGGCAGCGGCCGAAGAAAAAATCGCGCAGGACCGTCAGGCCAAGGAGGCGGCCGCCCGCGTCGCCGAACTGTCGAAAAACATCAGCGACCTGAACAAGCTCACCAGTGCGCCCGCCGCACCGGCGACGCCTGCCACGCCCCCCATGGCGCCCGCCGCCACCAGCCCGGCCGTGCCGGGGGTGGCCGTGGCAACACCGGCAGCCGCATCCGCTGCACCGGGCGCGTTGGCTGCTGCAGCCCCCGCGGCTTCCGCACCCGTCGCCATGCCCGCGGCGAGCCCGGCCAGCGAGGCTGCGCCCGCAGCCAGCGCCGCCACACCGGTGCCTGCAGCAGCTGCCCCGGCGGCAAGCGCCCCCGCGCCGGTGAAAAAACCCGTTGTGATTCCTCCTCCGCCTCCGGAACCCAGCCTGATCGACGAGTTGCTTGACAACCCGCTGATGCTGGCCGGCGCCGCTGCCTTGCTGGTGCTTCTGGCCGCCTTCGGCGTGTACCGCTCCCGCCAACGTAAAAATGCCGCCTCGGTCGACAGCTCCTTCCTCGAAAGCCGACTGCAGCCCGACTCCTTCTTCGGCGCCAGTGGCGGCCAGCGCATCGACACCAACGAGGCCAACGTGACCGGCTCGTCGATGGTTTATTCACCGAGCCAGCTTGACGCCGCCGGTGATGTGGATCCTGTGGCGGAAGCCGATGTGTACCTGGCTTACGGGCGTGACCTGCAAGCCGAGGAAATCCTCAAGGAAGCCATCCGTGTGAGCCCCACACGCGTGGCCATCCATGCGAAGCTGATGGAGATTTATGCCAAACGCCGGGACACCAGGGCTTTTGAAATGGTGGCGACCGAAGCGTACAACCTGACCCGCGGCCAGGGCGTTGAATGGGCGCACATGGCTGAAATGGGCCGTGAGCTGGACCCTGCCAACCCGATGTACCAACCCGGTGGACAGCCCGTGTCTCCAACCGCCAGCAGCATGGCTGTCGCCGGCGCCAGCGTCGCAGCATTGGCCGCTGGACAAACCCTGGCCCAGGCCGCCCGTCCCGCGCCAGAACCGGCGGCGGCGGCCGTGGATTTCGACCTGGACCTTGATTTCTCGCTGGGTGACGAACCCGACGCGCCGGTAGCCCTTGCCCCGCCGGCCCCGGTGGCACCGGTCCCTGCGGCTCCGGTCCAACCCGTCCTGGCCATGCCGGCAGCCGCGCCCACCGACAACAGCCTGGACTTCAGTTCCGCAACCTTGGTGACGCCTGTGGCGGCACCCGCTCCAGCGAAACCCGTCGCTCCCCCGCCCGCAGCAGACAACAGCCTGAACTTCGCCACAGAACCGGCCGCCCTGAACACCGGTGCCGGCAACCTGAACACCGGCGCAGGCAACCTGGACACCTCTGGCGGCATGCTTGAATTCGATATGGGCGCCCTGTCGCTCGATCTCGATGGCCCGACCACCGAAAGTCCGAAAAACACCGCCGCGAGCGCTCTCGCGCCGACCGTGGACAGTGACGATCCGCTGGAAACCAAGTTTGCATTGGCCGAGGAGTTCCGCGCGATTGGCGATGTCGATGGCGCCCGTTCGCTGGCCGAGGAAGTGGTGGCGCAATCGAGCGGCTCGCTCAAGAGCAAGGCCCAGGCATTTCTTAACGCCCTGGCCTGACCCTTGCACCTTTCTCCTGAGGGCCGCCCGTGAGGATCGCTCTGGGACTGAGCTACAGCGGCACCGCTTACGAGGGCTGGCAAAGCCAGCTCTCGGGCAACACGGTGCAGGACCGGCTCGAAAAGGCGCTCGGCAAGTTTGCCGCCCAGCCCATGCGCACCCTGTGCGCCGGGCGTACCGACGCCGGGGTTCACGCCCTGATGCAGGTGGTCCATTTCGACACCCCCCTGCAGCGCGAGCTGCCCTCCTGGGTGCGCGGCACCAACGCTTTTCTGCCCCGCGACATTGCCGTGCAGTGGGCACGCGCGGTGCCTGACGACTTCCACTGCCGCGGCAGCGCCACAAGCCGGCGTTATGCCTATGTGCTGCTCGAGTCGCCGGTGCGCCCCAGCGTCGAGGCCGGCCGGGTTGGCTGGGTCTATCGCCCGCTGGACGGCGCAGCCATGCGCGAGGCCATCACCCACCTGGTCGGCGAACACGATTTTTCGTCCTTCCGCGCCGCCCAGTGCCAGGCCAAAACCCCGGTCAAGACCATTGCGCGCATCGAGGTCTCCCAACGCGCCGGCTACTGGCGTTTCGAGTTTGAGGCCAATGCCTTTTTGCACCACATGATCCGCAACATCATGGGTTGCCTGGTCACCATCGGCCAGGGCCAGCAGCCGCCCGGCTGGATGGCCGAGGTCCGCGACGCACGCCGCCGGGATGTGGCCGCGCCCACGTTTTCCCCCGACGGCCTGTATTTTCTCGGTCCGCGTTATGAGGCGCACTACGGCCTGCCCGAGCGCACCGCGGCTTATGATTGGTTGCCATGACCATGTACAGGACTCGTATCAAGATCTGCGGCCTCACGCGCGAAGAGGATGTGGACGCCGCCGTGGCGGCGGGCGCCGATGCCGTGGGTTTTGTCATGTACGCGCCCAGCCCGCGCAGCGTCAGCCTTGAGCGCGCCGCCGAACTGGCCCGCCGACTGCCGCCTTTTGTCACGCCGGTGCTGCTTTTCGTCAACGCGGATGCTCCTGAAATCATAGCTTCCTGCGCCCGCATACCAACGGCCTTGCTTCAATTTCATGGTGATGAAACGCCCGAAAACTGCCTGCAGGCCGGGCGGCCTTTCCTGCGCGCGGCACGTATTCCTCTCGATGAAAGCCCCACGGGTGGCGGCACCACTTTTGATCTCGTAAAATACGCTCAGGACTTCAAGGCCGCCCAGGCCATCCTGCTCGACGCCCATGTCGACGGATTCGGGGGCGGCGGAAAAACATTCAATTGGTCACTTCTTCCTCCAAGCGTCAACGCTCACCTCGTTTTGTCTGGTGGACTCACACCTGCAAATGTGACCGATGGCATTTTGCAAGTGCGGCCGCGTTGTAAGACGCTGGCCGTCGATGTCAGTTCGGGCGTCGAGATTTCGAAAGGAATCAAAAGCGCCGACAAGATCCATCAGTTCGTCGCAGCCGTTCGTGCCGCCGACGACATACTTGCAAAGAATCATGTACACCTACCAGCAACCTGACCCGACAGGCCACTTCGGGATTTACGGCGGCAGTTTTGTTTCCGAAACACTGACCCACGCCATCAACGAGCTCAAAGACGCTTACGCAAAATACCAGCACGACCCGGCGTTCCTTGCAGAGTTTCACTACGAGCTCAAGCATTTCGTCGGCCGCCCCTCCCCGATCTACCATGCAGCCCGCATGAGCCGCGAGCAGGGCGGCGCGCAGATTTACCTCAAACGCGAAGACCTGAACCACACCGGCGCGCACAAGATCAACAACACCATCGGCCAGGCCATGCTGGCCCGGCGCATGGGCAAGCCGCGCATCATCGCCGAAACCGGCGCCGGCCAGCACGGCGTGGCCACGGCCACCATCTGCGCGCGTTACGGTCTTGAATGTGTGGTCTACATGGGCAGCGAAGACGTCAAGCGCCAGAGCCCCAACGTCTACCGCATGAAGCTGCTCGGCGCCACCGTGGTGCCGGTCGAGTCCGGCAGCAAGACCTTGAAAGACGCACTCAACGAAGCCATGCGCGACTGGGTCGCCAATGTGGACAACACCTTCTACATCATCGGCACGGTGGCGGGCCCGCACCCCTACCCGATGATGGTGCGCGACTTCCAGAGCGTGATCGGCGAGGAATGCCTGACCCAGATGCCCGAGATGACGGGCGGCAAACAGCCCGACGCGGTGATTGCCTGCGTGGGCGGCGGCAGCAATGCCATGGGCATTTTCCACCCCTATATCTCGCATGAAAAAACGCGCCTGATCGGCGTCGAGGCGGCCGGCGAAGGCATGGACAGCGGCAAACATTCAGCCTCCCTGCAGCGCGGCGTGCCCGGCGTGCTGCACGGCAACCGCACCTATGTGCTGCAAAACGAGGACGGCCAGGTCACCGAGACGCACAGCATCAGCGCCGGCCTGGACTACCCCGGTGTTGGCCCTGAACACGCCTTCCTCAAGGACATCGGCCGCGCCGAGTACGTCGGCATCACCGATGCCGAGGCGCTGTCGGCCTTCCACTACCTGTGCCGCACCGAAGGCATCATTCCCGCGTTGGAGTCCAGCCACGCCGTGGCCTACGCCATGCAACTCGCCAAAACCATGCGGGCCGACCAGTCCATCCTGGTCAACCTGTCAGGGCGCGGCGACAAGGACATCGGCACCGTGGCGGACCTGTCGAAGGCGGATTTTTATTGCAGGCCGTCATGCCAGGGCCTGGGCGTCAAAGGCGGCGCCAGCGTGGTCGAGGTGCTGCGATGAGCCGCATCCAGCCCACCCTGGCCGCGCTGCAGGCCGAAGGCCGCAAGGCGCTGATTCCCTACGTCACCGGCGGCTTCCCGTTTGCCGACATCACGCCAGAACTGATGCACGGCATGGTGGCCGGCGGCGCCGACGTGATTGAACTGGGTGTGCCCTTTTCGGACCCGAGTGCCGACGGCCCGGTCATCCAGAAAGCCGGTGACCAGGCGCTGGCAATGGGCATCGGCCTGGCGCAGGTGCTGGAGATGGTGCGGGTGTTCCGCCAGCAGGACGACAAGACGCCGGTGGTGCTGATGGGTTATGCCAACCCGATCGAGGCCTACGACCTCAAGCGCGGCAAAACCGCCTTCGTGCGCGATGCGGCCGCGGCCGGTGTGGACGGCGTGCTGGTGGTGGACTACCCGCCCGAGGAATGCGTGGCTTTTGCCGGCACCTTGCGTGACCACGGCATGGACCTGATCTTCCTGCTGGCCCCCACCTCTACCTCCGAACGCATGGCGCAGATCGCCAAAGTGGCCAGCGGCTATGTCTATTACGTCTCGCTCAAGGGCGTCACCGGTGCCGGCACGCTGGACCTGGGCGCGGTGGAAGCCATGCTGCCCCGCATACGCCGTCACGTCAGCATCCCGGTGGGTGTGGGCTTCGGCATCCGCGACGCCGCCACCGCCAAGGCCATCGGCCGGGTGGCTGACGCGGTGGTCATCGGCAGCCGCATCATCCAGCTGATCACCGACCAGCCGCGCGGGCAAGTGGTGCCGCTGGTGCGTGATTTTCTCGCCGGCATCCGCCAGGCGCTGGACGCGCCGGTCGGGCCTGGAGACAGCGCATAATCGCCTTTCTTTTCCGGTTTGCCCCCTGCGAGCGGCCCGCGCCGCCCGGGGGCACCACCCCACAAGGACAGAAGGACCCATCATGTCTTGGCTAGAAAAACTCCTCCCGCCGAAAATCAGCCCGACCAACCCGACCGAGCGCCGCAGCGTGCCCGAAGGCCTGTGGGTCAAATGCCCCAGCTGTGAAGCCGTTCTCTACAAAACCGACCTGGAGAAAAACCAGAACGTCTGCCCGCAGTGCAGCCACCACCACCGCATGGACGCACGGGCCCGGCTGGACTCGTTTCTGGACCCCGAGGGGCGCTACGAGCTGGGCCAGGAAGTGCTGCCGGTCGACCCGCTCAAGTTCAAGGACAGCCGAAAGTACCCAGAGCGCCTGAAAGAGGCGCTGGAAAACACCGGCGAGACCGACGCTTTGGTGGTCATGGGCGGTGCGGTGCACAGCATAGGCGTGGTGGTGGCCTGCTTTGAGTTTGACTTCATGGGCGGCAGCATGGGCAGCGTGGTCGGCGAACGTTTCGTGCGCGGCGTGCATGCGGCGATCGAGCAGAAAGTGCCGTTCATCTGCTTTACGGCCACCGGCGGTGCGCGCATGCAGGAAGGCCTGCTGAGCCTGATGCAGATGGCCAAGACCAATGCCTCCCTGACCCGCCTGGCCAAAAAAGGCCTGCCCTACATCAGCGTGCTGACCGACCCGACCATGGGTGGGGTCAGCGCCGGCTTCGCGTTTGTCGGCGACATCGTGATTGCCGAACCGAAAGCGCTGATCGGTTTTGCCGGCCCGCGTGTCATCGAGTCCACCGTGCGCGTGACCCTGCCGGAAGGCTTTCAGCGTGCCGAGTTCCTGCAGACCAAGGGCGCGGTCGATTTCATCTGCGACCGGCGTGAACTGCGCAAGACTGTGGCCAATTCGCTGGCCATGCTGCTGCGCCAGCCGGCGGACGCCGTCGCCTGAGGCCGTGGCGCCCCGAACACGGGCGCCACTCCAGCCGCCATCACTCCTGAATTGATAGCTGCCCGCGCCCTACTGCAAAGGGCTGGAGGGCTATTTCATGCATGATCGCACGCCCCGGGCGGTGCCAGGCTGGACTGCCCGCGAGCGAAGCGCCTGACAGCAAGAACCGGGCGGACACCCAAGCCCGCACATGGGGAAACAGGATCGTGGGAAGATAGTGCATCCCGGAAATTCCCCCGCCTGATCGATGTCTGACGTGCTCACCCTCTCCTCGCTGCCGCTCTTCCCGCTGGGCACGGTGCTTTACCCCGGCGGTTTGCTGCCGCTGCGGATTTTCGAGGTGCGTTACCTCGACATGATCGGCAAATGCCACAAGACCGGCGCGCCCTTCGGCGTGGTGGCCCTGACCCAGGGCTCCGAAGTGCGCAAGGCTGGGGATGGCCCCAGCGGCGACGGTTTTGCCAGCGAGGCCTTTTACAACGTCGGCACCTTGGCCACCATCACCAGCTTTTCCGTGCCGCAGCCCGGCCTGATGGTGATTCGCTGCAGCGGCACCCAGCGGTTCGAGATTTCCAGCCGTGAGAAGCTCAGGCACGGCCTGTGGATCGCCGACGTGACGCGGCTGGACGACGACCAGACCATTGCGGTTCCCGAGGATTTGCGCGGCACGGCCAATGCGCTGGGCAAGTTGATCCGCACCCTGCAGGAGCGCGGGGTGCCACCGGACCAGATGCCGCTGGAGCCGCCCTACCGGCTCGACGACTGCGGCTGGGTGGCCAACCGCTGGTGCGAACTGCTGCCCATGCCGCTGGAGCTGAAACAGCGCCTGATGGAGCTGGACAACCCGCTGGTCCGGCTGGAACTGGTCAGCGACATCCTCGAAAAAACCGGCATCGCCATGTAGCCCCCAGGCCGCCCCCGGTGCGGGCGGCAACGCAGCCTAAAATCAGGGGTTTGGCACTTTGCCCGGTCCTGCAGGTTTTTCCAGCCCGCCGCAGGGCGCAGCCCGGCCAGCCCCTTTTGTTCGAGAAAACTTTTCATGTCCAACACCATCACCAGCCCCGCTATTGCTACCGTGCCCGCGCATGACGAGAACCAGCTCATGGCCGAGCGCCGCGAAAAGCTCAAGGTCCTGCGCCAGCACCAGGCCGACGGCAAGGGCGTGGCCTTTCCCAACGACGTCAAACCGGAACACCGGGCCGAAGCGCTGTTTGCGCAGTACGACGGCAAGACCAAGGAAGAGCTGGTGCCACTGGCCGTCAACGTCAGCGTGGCCGGCCGCATGATGCTCAAGCGCGTGATGGGCAAGGCCAGTTTTGCCACGCTGCAGGACGCGTCTTTCGGCCCCTCCGGCGGGCGCATCCAGGTGTACATCAACAACGAGGGCGTGGGGGAAGAGGTTCACAACGCCTTCAAGCACTGGGACCTGGGCGACATCGTGGCCGCGACCGGCACACTGTTCAAGACCAAGACCGGCGAGTTGTCGATTCACGCCACCAGCATCCGCCTGATCACCAAAAGCCTGCGGCCGCTGCCCGACAAGTTTCACGGCGTGGCCGACCAGGAGGTCAAATACCGACAGCGTTATGTGGACCTGATCACCGACGAAGCCGCGCGCAAGCGTTTTGCCGCCCGCAGCAAAGCCGTCTCGGCCATGCGCAACTTCATGGTCGACAACGATTTTCTCGAAGTCGAAACCCCCATGCTGCACCCGATTCCGGGCGGCGCCAATGCCAAGCCTTTTGTGACCCACCACAACGCGCTGGACCAGCAGATGTTTTTGCGCATTGCGCCCGAGCTCTACCTGAAGCGCCTGATCGTCGGCGGCTTCGAGCGCGTGTTCGAGATCAACCGCAGCTTCCGCAACGAAGGCATCAGCGTGCGGCACAACCCCGAATTCACCATGATGGAGTTCTACGCCGCCTGGTGGAACTACGAAGACCTGATGAGCTTCACCGAAGACCTGATCCGCCATGTCGCCACCCGGGTGACCGGCGGCACACAGCTGAGCTACCAGGGCCGGCCGGTGGACCTGGGCCAGCCGTTTGAACGCCTGACCATCCGCGAAGCCATCCTCAAACACACCGACGCCGGCGTCCACGTGGACGACGCCGCCTGGCTGCTGGCCGCGCTGAAAAAACTCGGCAAGTTCAGCGCCAGGGACAGGCTCGATACCCGCTCGCTGCCCAGCCTGCAGGTGACTTATTTTGAAGAGCTGGTCGAGGAAAAACTCTGGCAGCCCACCTTCATCATGGAGCACCCGACCGAGATCTCGCCATTGGCGCGCGCCAACGACGCGCGCCCTGAAGTGACCGAGCGCTTTGAGCTCTACATCACCGGCCGCGAGTTCGGCAACGGCTTCAGCGAGCTCAACGACGCCGAAGACCAGGCCGCGCGTTTTCTCGCCCAGTCAGACGCCAAGGACGGCGGCGACGAGGAAGCCATGCATTACGACGCCGACTATGTGCGCGCCCTCGAATACGGCATGCCCCCCACCGGCGGCTGCGGCATCGGCATCGACCGCCTGATGATGCTGCTGACCGACAGCGCCAGCATCCGCGATGTGATCTTGTTCCCGGCGCTGCGGCACGAGGCTTGAGGCTCGGTCTGGGCTAGGCAGGCACTCCGCTTTGGATCGGCCGGTGACCGCATCTGCTTCTGTGTTTAACGTTGAAGTTGTGGGGCGGCGCAACCGTCCCACACGAACGACCAGTTAAACCTCATGTTCACGCACGCTCTCCTTCCAGTCGAGAAGAACCCGAGCAACTTCGCTGTCATGATCCGGTCGCGACGAAAGTCCCATGCGCTCCATCGTGATAGATGTGAGAAATGCCGCGATTGCGGACTGGTCCGCCCCCTCGCGCAACAAGCCGAAGACCTGCGGCAAGTAGCCGCGGTATTCGTCCCGTGCTTGCGGCACCCCGCATACGCCGATTGGGTCCCAGACGTAATGCAGAACTTCGTCAACGGCGCGATACAGCGATAAGTCAGGTGCACTGAGCTTCTGTCCCATGAGGTTTGAATCGCCCCGGGTTTTGAGGAGGCTCCAACCTTTGAGAAGATTGAGCCATGAA
>NZ_JAQSDL010000033.1 GCF_029945895.1 Polaromonas sp.
TCCGTCAAGATCCGCGAACGCCTCGCCCTGGCGAAAAAGCGCTTCAATGCCAACGACAACATTGCCGCCTTCATTGAGCCGGGCGACCTGGAAAAGCTGCTGGACGAGGTGGAAGGCAAGATGCAGGGCGTGCTGGACAGCCTGGTGATCGACACCGCGCGCGACCACAACACCAACAACACCGCGCGCCGCGTGGCCAAGATGTACCTCAACGAGGTATTCAAGGGCCGGTATGTCACCGCCCCCACCATCACCGAGTTTCCCAACGCCGAGCACCTCAACGAACTGATGATCGTCGGCCCCATCACGGTACGCAGCGCCTGCTCGCACCACTTCTGCCCGGTGATCGGCCAGGTCTGGATCGGGGTGATGCCCAACGAGCACACCAACGTCATCGGCCTGTCCAAATACGCCCGTCTGGCCGAATGGGTCATGGGCCGCCCCCAGATCCAGGAAGAAGCCGTGGTTCAGCTGGCCGACCTGATCCAGGAAAAAACCCAGCCCGACGGCCTGGCCATCGTCATGGAAGCCAGCCACTACTGCATGGGCTGGCGTGGCGTGAAGGACATGGACAGCAAGATGATCAATTCCGTCATGCGCGGGGTGTTCCTCAAGGACCCCAATCTGCGCCGCGAATTTTTGTCGCTCATCCCCAAAAAGAGCAACAGCTAAGGACACACGATGTTGGTACGACTTCTTTACGCGAGCCGCTCGGTCAACCCCGGCTCCAGCGATCTCACCGAATCCATCCTCGCGCAGTCGCGCAGCCACAACCCGGCCATGGGCATCACCGGCATCCTCTGTTACGGCGGCGGCATTTTCCTGCAGGCCCTCGAAGGTGGGCGCATGCAGATCAGCGACCTCTACGGCCACATCCAGAAAGACCCGCGCCACAAGGACGTGGTGCTGCTGCATTACGAGGAAATCTCCGAGCGGCGGTTTGGCGGCTGGACCATGGGCCAGGTCAATGTCGAGCGAATCAACGCCTCCATCCTGCTCAAATACTCCGAAAAGGCCGAACTCGATCCCTACTCGGTGTCGGGGAAGGTGTCGCTGGCCTTGCTGGAAGACCTGATGGCCACCGCCTCGATTTGCGGCAAGGTCTGAGAGGCTGGAACGCTTTCTGCTGCGCGGCCGGATCTGGCTCCTGCGCTGCGCACCGCCCGCTGGTGCGGATGCGCTTCCTGAGATCTCGCCGGCGCGCCCGCTGCGAAATCTTCACAGCCTCTGAGGCGCGCCCCACCCCTACCTGCTGTCCGCATGAACTCCGGCCTGATCATCGGCTGTGACTTCTCCAGCAGCCCGACGCGGCGCAAGCCGATTGTGCTGGCCAGTGGCACAGCCGACAAGGGGCGGGTGCTGCTGCAAGGGCTGGAGCGCATCGAGTCGCTGGAGGCCTTCGGTCACTGGCTGCATCAGCCGCGCCGCTGGGTCGGCGCCTTCGATTTTCCTTTTGGCCTGCCGCGCGAGCTGGTCGAGCATCTCGGCTGGCCGCGCACCTGGCCGGCGCTGATGGCCCACTACGCCAGCCTCAGCCGTGAAGAGATCCGGCAGACTTTTGCAGGTTTCTGCGCCGCACGCCCGGTGGGCGGCAAGTTTGCGCACCGCGCCACCGACGTCCCGGCCGGCTCCAGCCCGTCCATGAAATGGATCAATCCGCCGGTGGCCTTCATGCTGCACGCGGGGGTGCCGCGGCTGCTGGCCGCCGGCGTTCACCTGCCCGGACTGCACGTGGGCGACCGGTCGCGCGTCGCGCTCGAAGCCTACCCGGGGTTGCTCGCGCGCGAAGTGCTCGGCCGGCGCTCCTACAAAAGTGATGAGCGGCTCAAGCAGACGCCGGACCGGCTGATTGCGCGCAAGGACCTGATCACCGCGCTGGAGATGGGCCAGACCCGGCTCGGCCTGCGACTGAAAGTCAGCCATGCCCAGCGTGACACCCTGGTCGACGACGCCAGCGGCGACAGCCTGGATGCGGCGCTTTGCCTGATGCAGGCCGCGTGGGCCCAGGCGCAACATGCGCAAGGTGCGGCGTGTTACGGCCTGCCCGGCGATGTCGACCCGCTCGAGGGCTGGATCGTGACTGCATGAACCCCGCCGTGCAGGAGGCAAGACGGTGACGTCGCTCAAATTTGCTCTGTTTTTGATAGCTGCCGCCGCCCATCCTGCTTGGGCGGAAAGCATGAAAGTCACTCATATCACTGATGGAGATACCCTCTGGGTCCGACCGGCAGGAGGCGGCCGGCCGGTGAAGCTGCGCATGGCCGGCATGGATGCGCCCGAGATCTGCCAGGCCGGCGGCCGTGCCGCGCGTGCGGCCTTGGCACGCCGCGTGGCTCGCCGCTGGGTGGTCGTGACGACCCGCCGTCATGACGACTATGGCCGTGCCGTGGCGACCGTGTACCTGGGGGGCGAAGACATGGCCGCCTGGATGGTCGCGCACGGCCATGCCTGGTCGTACCGGTATGGACGCGAAGGCGGACCTTATCTGACCCTGCAGACACAGGCCCGGTCGGCGCAGCGTGGGCTGTTTGCCGATCCGCAGGCGCTGCCGCCCCGCCTTTTCCGCCAGCAGCACGGATCCTGTCACCCTTGACGGGCCGCTGTGCAGGTACTGCCTGTCGTCCTACAGGGAATTCCGCAGGCGCTGACGAGTTGCCCTTGCGTGCCTGCCTACAGTGAAGCTGTGTCCACCATTCTGGTGGGCCGCACCCATTTCAAAGGAAAAAGCACCATGAACAAGCATCAAGTCGAAGGCCGTGTGGACCAGGCTGCGGGCAAAGCCAAGGAAGTGGCTGGTCGCGTGGTTGGCAATGAAAAGCTGGAGGCCGAAGGTCTGGTGGACCAGGCCAAGGGAAAAACCCAGGCGGGCTACGGCGACGCCAAGGAAGACGTCAAAGACAACGCCAAAAAGCTGATCGACAAGATCTGAACGCTGCGCTTGCAGCTCTCATCCCAAACCAGGAGAGCCACCATGAACCCGACCCCTCTTCAACCGCGGCGGCCGCTTCTGGCGCTGGCGTGTTCCGCTGCCGTCCTGCTGGCGCTGACGGCCTGCAACAAGGCGGATGACAACAAAACCGTCGGCCAATCGATTGACTCAGGCATCGCCAAGACCGAGCAGGCTGCCAAGGATGCCGGCAATGCCATGAAGGAAGCATCCAGAGACGCGCAGGCCACGGGCAGCCAGGCCAGCGCCACCATGGGTGACAAGATCGACGACGTGACCATCACGGCGACCGTCTCCACCGGACTGGCCAAGGACCCGGATCTAAGCGCCATCAAGATCAATGTCGACACCAAGGACGGCGTCGTCAGCCTGAATGGCCCGGCCCCCAGTGCGGCAGCGAAGGACAAGGCCACGGACATCGCCAAACAGGTCAAGGGCGTGAGGTCGGTGAACAACCAGTTGACGGTCACACCAGGCTGATTCGCTTCACGTCCGCGAAGGTCATTGGCACGCGCCTTCTGGTGGCGGACCAGTGACCTTTTTTTATGGGGCGCCCACGCGGAGCACCGCGGCGCGTATCGATCGCGCAAAAAAAAGGGGCCCGGTTGCAGACAACCGGGCCCCGCTTGACGGGCTGGCAGCGCCGGCCCGTCTCACCCCATCGGGGCTGGTTTAAGGACGAATGACGATGTCATTGCGCACAGCGCGGACGTTCTTGGTGTTGCGGGCAATGCTCTCAGCCTGGGCTTTTTCAGCAGCCGACTTGGCAAAACCGGACAGTTGCACCGTACCGTTCAGCGTTTCGACGCTGATCGCGGTGGCGGCAACCGTCTTGTCTGCAGCGAACTTGGCCTTCACGGCGGTAGTGATGGCAGCGTCGTCGACGTAAGAGCCGGCAGTTTCCTGACCACGGGTAACGGCGCAACCAGCGCTGATGATGGTGATGCCGGCCAGGGCGGCGAATGCAATTGCGCGAGCGTATTTCATGGTTTTTCCTTGAAGTT
>NZ_JAQSDL010000034.1 GCF_029945895.1 Polaromonas sp.
GCGGCAGCCGCGCGGCGGGCGACACCTTCATCTCGCCGCGCAGGTTGCGGCAGGCGTCGACCAGGGTTTTGAGTTTGGCCACATGCGCCTCGGCCAACGCATCGATCTTGCCGGGCTGGCTTTGCGGATAGGCAGTCTGCCCGATGTACTCGCCCTTTTTCAGGCCGGCGACCGGTGCGACTTTTTGCCAGAGCTCTTCGGTGATGAAAGGAATCACCGGATGCGCCAGGCGCAGGATGGCCTCGAGTGTGCGGATCAGCGTGCGGCGCGTCGCGCGTTGCTCGGCGGGGCTGCCGTTCTGGATCTGCACCTTCGCAATTTCAAGGTACCAGTCGCAGAACTCGTCCCAGACAAACTGGTAAATGCTGCCAGCGACATTGTCGAGGCGGTACTCGGCAAACCCTTTGGCGACATCGGCTTCCACGCGCTGCAGGGTGGACGAGATCCAGCGGTCAGCCTGTGAAAAGCTCATGTAGTTGTGAAACTCGCCACCCGGCTGGCATTGTTCCTTGGTGTGTTCCGCCAGGCCGCAGTCCTGGCCCTCGCAGTTCATCAGCGTGAAACGTGTGGCGTTCCAGAGCTTGTTGCAGAAGTTGCGGTAGCCCTCGCAGCGTTTGCTGTCAAAGTTGATGCTGCGGCCCAGGCTGGCCAGCGAGGCAAAGGTAAAACGCAGCGCGTCGGCACCATAGGCCGGAATGCCCGCCGGGAATTCCTTTTCGGTGTTCTTGCGCACTTGAGGTGCCGTTTCCGGCTTGCGCAGGCCCTGCGAGCGTTTGTCCAGCAGCGGCGCCAGCTCAATCCCGTCGATCAGGTCCACCGGGTCCAGCACATTGCCTTCGGACTTGCTCATCTTCCTGCCCTGCGCGTCTTTCACCAGGCCGTGGATGTAGACGTGGTGGAAGGGCACCTGGCCGGTGAAGTGGGTGGTCATCATGATCATCCGGGCAACCCAGAAGAAGATGATGTCGTAACCGGTGACCAGCACACTGGACGGCAGGAACAAGTCCAGCTCCTTCGTTTTTTCCGGCCAGCCCAGCGACGAGAAGGGCACCAGTGCCGAGGAGTACCAGGTGTCCAGCACATCGGGGTCACGCACCAGGGTTTTGCCTGGTGCCTGGGCCTGCGCAGCAGCTTCGCTTTCGGCCACATAAACCTTGCCGTCCTCGTCGTACCAGGCCGGAATCTGGTGACCCCACCAGAGCTGGCGCGAGATGCACCAGTCCTGAATATTGCCCATCCACTGGTTGTAGGTGTTGACCCACTGCTCGGGCACGAATTTCACCGCGCCGCTTTCCACCGCGTCGATGGCTTTTTGCGCAATCGACTTGCCGGTCGGGTCCTTGTCGCTGACCTGGGTCATGGCGACGAACCACTGGTCGGTCAGCATGGGCTCGATCAGCTGGCCAGTACGGGCGCAACGCGGCACCATGAGTTTGTGTTTTTTCACGTCGACCAGGAAACCCTGGGCTTCGAGGTCGGCCACCACTGCCTTGCGCGCCACAAAGCGGTCCATGCCGCGGAATTTTTCAGGCGCATTGTCATTGATCGTCGCGTCCAGTGTCAGCACACCGATGATGGGCAACTGGTGGCGCTGGCCGACCGCATAGTCGTTGGTGTCATGCGCCGGCGTGACCTTGACGACACCGGTGCCGAAGGCCTTGTCCACGTAGTCGTCGGCGATGACTGGAATGTCACGGTTGCACAGCGGCAATTTCACGAGCTTGCCGATCAGGTGCTGGTAGCGCTCGTCTTCCGGGTGCACCATCACCGCCACGTCGCCCAACATGGTCTCCGGCCGGGTGGTGGCCACGGTCATCGAACCGCTTCCATCGGCCAGCGGGTAGCGGATGTGCCACATGAAACCGTCTTCTTCCTCGCTTTCGACTTCCAGATCCGATACCGCCGACTTCAGGATCGGGTCCCAGTTGACCAGGCGTTTGCCCCGGTAGATCAGGCCCTGCTCATAAAGCTGCACAAAGGTGGAGGTGACCACTTTGGACATCTTCGGGTCCATCGTGAAGTACTCATGTTTCCAGGCCACCGAGTCGCCCATGCGGCGCATCTGGCGCGTGATGGTGGTGCCGGACTCTTCCTTCCATTCCCACACTTTTTCGGCGAATTTCTCGCGGCCCAGGTCGTGGCGGCTTTTGCCTTCGCCCTGCAGCTTGCGTTCCACAACGATCTGCGTGGCAATGCCGGCATGGTCGGTCCCCGGCACCCACAGCGTGTTGTCGCCCTTCATGCGGTGGTACCGCGTCAGCGAGTCCATGATGGTCTGGTTGAAGGCATGACCCATGTGCAGGGTGCCGGTCACGTTGGGCGGTGGAAGCTGGATGGAAAACGAGGGTTTGGCCGCATCCAGCGTCGGTTCGTACATGCCGCTGCCTTCCCAGAGCGGGCCCCACTGGCTTTCGATGGCGGCCGGTTCGAAGGACTTGGCCAGGCTGTCCAGGCCTGGCGTGGGTACGGTCACCCGTGCATTCGGGGTATCGGCTGCGGGGGCTGCGGGCGTGGGCTTGGCGGAGTCAGTCATGGGGCAATGAAAAACGGCATCGCTTGGTGCAACACTGCACCAGATGCCGCCTTGGGTTGGAGGAACTGCCCTGATTTTATTCGACTCGTTGCGCCGGCGGGGCCGGAGCCTTCCTCCAGCCCGCGCCGCGTCAGGCGGTTTCGGCCGGCCTGGCCGCGGCGATGCAGGCTTGCAGCAGCGGCGTGTCACCGAGCTGGTTGGCCAGAATCAGGATCAGCCGGGCGTTCAGAAGCTCGGACTGCTCGCGGCTCAGGCCCTGGTGGGCGTCGAGCAGGCATTCGTAAAACGCATCCGCATCCTGAAAGTTGGGGGCGGTCTTGATGGCGGTTTCGGTTTTCATGGGAGGTTTTTCCGGATTCAGCGCAGGCCGAGGGTTTTTTCGACAGCAGCGACCAACTGGCCGTCCACCGCCTCGCCGGTGGCAGCCAGGTAGCCGTCGGGCCGCACGAGGGCCCAGGCGTGGCCAAACACATGGCAGGCGCCCTGCAAATGGCCGGTGCCCCGCACGTTGATGTCGCGCACATGTTCGCGCGCCTGCGCGCGGTCGTCCGGGCCGAGCACCTGTACGCTGCGCACCGGGGCGTGTTGGGCCAGCTGCCGCAGGCGCTGCAGCCCGGCGGCCGGGAGTTCGCCGAACACCAGTACCAGCAGGTCGCCGTCGGCCCACTGCAGCAGGTCGTTGACGGCACCTTGCGCGCCGTCTGCCCAGCGGAAAGCCACGTTCTGCACCGACTGCCCACCGGTGTTTTCGCAGATGGTCGAGTGCGTGTAGGTGTTGGCGACTGCCATGCGGCCGGTGTTGACCAGCGAGCGCGCGAACGGATACTGCTTGGCCAGGCTGATGGCGGCCGTGCGAAAGCAGCGCTCCATGCCGTCGGCCGGACGCAGGAAGCGTGCGGTGCGGTTGGTCACCTGCACGTTCTGCTGGGCTGCTTCAAGACGCTCCGCGTTGTAGCTCTCCAGCAGCGTGGCGCTGGCACGGCCGCCCAGCACGGCGGCCAGCTTCCAGGCCAGGTTGTCGGCATCGGCCACGCCGGTGTTGCCGCCGCGTGCGCCGAAGGGGCTGACTATCTTGGCGGTGTCGCCCATGAAAAACACGCGGCCCACGCGCAGCTTGTCCAGGCAGCGGCTGCGGTAGGCGTAGGGGCCCACCCAGATGATCTCGACCTCGACGTCCTTGCCGAACTGGCGCTGCAGGCGTTCGCGCACCACGTCCTCGCGGCTCACGGCGTCCGGGTCGGCATTGGGCGCCATCTGGTAGTCGATGCGCCAGACGTCATCGGCCATCAGGTGCTGCCAGACCGCGCGGTTGTCGTTGAAGGGTGCTTCGATCCAGGTGTGGCGCTCGACCGGCGGATGTTTGGAAAAACGCACGTCGGCGATGCACCAGCGGTCATCGCCGCGCTTGTTCTGCATGGTGGCGCCCACCCAGTCGTGAAAGGGCGTGTGGGAGCCGGAAGCGTCGATCACATGCTCGGCCTCGATCTGGTAGCTGCCGGCGGGCGTTTCCACCGTCAGCGTGGCGACATCGGCGTTCTGTGTGAAGGCGGTGACGCGCGACTTCCAGCGCAGGTCCACATGGCCGAGTTCGTAAATGCGTTCGACGAGGTAACCCTCGATGTAGAACTGCTGGATGTTGATGAAGGGCGGCTGGGTCGAGAGGTTGAAGTTGCTCTGCTGGCGCAGGTCGAAGGAGTAGACCTCGTCCTCACCGGCAAAGGTGCGGCCCACGCTCCACTGCACACCCTTGGCGGCAATACGCTCGTAGATGCCGAGGCGGTGGAAGACCTCCAGCGATTTCTGCGTGTAGCAGATGCCGCGCGAGGAGGCACCCTTGACGCCCACGGAGTTGTCTTCGTCCAGCAGCACGGCCTCAACGCCGTAACGCGCCAGCGCGCAGGCCAGGCTCAGGCCGGTGATGCCGCCGCCGACGATAACGATGGGGTGACGCCGGATTTGCTTTGCGTTGAGTTCGGGCGGAGCCACAAACGGGTATTCAGGCAGGACGTAGCCTGTGCCCTGGGTGAATTCGTAACCGTTGGTGAACGCCGTCCGGGCGTAGGCAGGTGGTGTCTCCAGCATGGCGTGTCTCGCTCTCGGCGTTGATTTTTTCAGTGTTTTCCGGGCCCAGCCCTTGTTGGGCGGGCGCAAGCAGCTATCAAAACAATAGTAAACGGGCGCGTCAAACGGCGGGTTTGCCGCCGAACTCCGGCCTGTCGTTTTGCTGCGGTTTCAGGGCTTCGGCGGCCTGGCCGGCCGCCTTGTCCTTGCGCCATTGCTGCTTGCGTGCTGTCCATTCGGCCAGGCGGGCGTGGGCGGTCTTGCTTTCCTCCTGCATGTGGAACTCGTCGGCCAGCTGCGCCGTCAGTTCCAGGCGCACGCCGTTGGGGTCGAAGAAGTAAATGCTCTTGAAGATGTGGTGGTCTGTCACGCCCAGCACCTCAACGCCGTCTGCTTCGAGGCGCGCCTTCATGGCTTCCAGGTCGGCCACGGTGTCGACGCGAAACGAGATGTGGTTGACCCACAGCGGCGTGTTGGGCGAGGGCAGGGCCGCCTCGTCGTTGCCCAGGTCAAAAAACGCAATGAAGGAGCCGTCCTGCAGGCGGAAGAAGAAGTGCGTGTAGGGGCAGTACTCGCCGGTGCTTGGAACGTAGTCGCTCTGGATGATGTGGTATAGCGGCAGGCCGAGGATGTCTTCGTAAAAATGCCGGGTTTCCTCGGCGTCTTTGGCGCGGTAGGCGTAATGGTGCAGTTGCTGCACCGCTGCGGGCGCCGGCAGCGGCGTGGTGGCAGGGCGCAGGGTGGGGGCGGTCATCTGGGCGGCCATGGCGATCTCCGGATTGGGTGGGTTCGGGTGTTTGAGCGCCCTGAAGTGAGCAAGGTTCAAATTCACCTATTCATAATGCATTTACTATAACGTAACTACTTTGCCCTGCCAAGTGCAGATCCGCTGGCAGCGGGCGCGATTATTGAGAATAATTATCAATTGCACTTGGCGTATAGCTTTTTTCTTTTTTTCAGATTGATGCCGGCAATTAGACGCAGTGCCTGAATGGGGCTATCGTGTTCTGGCCCTTGACGATGGCGTTCAAGGCAAGCCCCCTTTTCTACAACCACGAAGGAGATTTCCATGGCTGCTCTCAAAGGCTCCAGGACGGAAGAAAACCTGAAGGCCGCATTTGCCGGTGAATCACAGGCCAACCGCCGTTACCTGTATTTTGCAAACAAGGCTGACGTTGAAGGCCAGCCCGATGTCGCGGCGCTGTTCCGCTCGACCGCGGAAGGCGAAACCGGCCACGCGCACGGCCACCTCGAATGGCTCGAGCAGTGCGGCGACCCCGCCACCGGCATGCCCTTCGGCGCCACACGCGAGAACCTCGCCTCGGCTGTGGCGGGCGAGACCCATGAGTACACCGACATGTACCCCGGCATGGCCAAAACCGCACGTGACGAGGGCCATGACGAAGTGGCCGACTGGTTCGAGACGCTGGCCAAGGCCGAGCGTTCGCATGCGAATCGGTATACCAAGGCTCTGGCTGAGTTGGTGGATTGATTCATCCCTTCGCTACGCCGCCCGGGCGTAGCGATTTACGAAAGGGTTTTCCGTGAACCCTTTCCTAAATCCCACGACAAGAAGAGACAACACCATGGCTACAGAAGGCAATCTGCAGGCACCCACGCGTCACGCCATCGACTGGAAGAACCCGGACTATTACAACGAGGAGGCGACCTTCCACGAGATGGAGCGCATCTTCGACATCTGCCATGGCTGCCGGCGCTGCGTGAGCCTCTGCGGGGCCTTCCCCACGCTGTTTGACCTGGTCGACGAGAGCAAGACCGGGGAGGTCGATGGGGTGGACAAAAAGGACTACATGAAGGTGGTCGACCAGTGCTACATGTGCGACCTCTGCTACATGACCAAGTGCCCCTATGTGCCGCCGCATGAGTTCAACCTCGACTTTCCGCACACCATGCTGCGCGCCAAGGCCATCAAGTTCAAGAAGGGCGAGGTCGGTCTGGGTGAAAGGTTTCTGTCTTCCACCGATGTGCATGGCCAGTTTGCCGGCATTCCCATCGTGGTCCAGGTGGCCAATGCGGTCAATAAAACGAAGCCAGCCCGCGCTGTGATGGAAAAAGTGCTGGGCGTGGACAAAAATGCCTGGCTGCCCGAACTGGCAACAAAAAAATTCCGTTCCGGCGCCCCCGAGTCGCCGCCACACCCGGTCAAAGACGGCGCGAAGACACCCGGCAAGGTGGTGATCTATTCCACCTGCTACATCAATTACAACGAGCCCGGCATCGGCCACGACCTGCTCAAGGTGCTGGACCACAACGAAGTGCCTTATGTGCTGGTCGAGAAGGAAAAATGCTGCGGCATGCCCAAGCTGGAGCTCGGCGACCTCGATTCCGTGAATCACAGCAAGGAAGCCAACATCCCGGTGCTGGCCAAATACGCGCGGGACGGCTTTGCGATATTGAGCGCCGTGCCGAGCTGTACGCTGATGTTCAAGCAGGAAATCCCGCTGATGTATCCCCTGGACCCCGAGGTGCAGCTGGTCAAGGAACACATGTGGGACCCGTTTGAGTACCTGATGGCGCGCAAGCGCGACGGCCTGCTCAAGACCGAGTTCCCGGTGCCGCTGGGCAAGATCAGTTACCAGATTCCCTGCCATGGCCGGGTGCAGAACATCGGCAAGAAAACCGAGGAAATGCTCAAGATGGTGCCGGGCACCAGCGTGCACACACACGAGCGCTGCTCGGGCCACGCCGGCACCTTCGGCGTGAAGGTGCCCTACCACCAGCAGGCCATGAAAATCGGCAAGCCGCTGTTCAAGGCCATGGCCAGCCACAAGGACGGCGGCCTGCCTGACGTGATCAGCAGCGACTGCCCGCTGGGCGGCCACCACATTGCCCAGGGTTTTGAAGTCAACCAGCTTGGCGCACCGCCGCAAAAACACCCGCTGACCCTAGTCCGTACGGCCTACGGGCTGAAGTAGCCACGAAGGAGCCGTTTATGCAAGTCACCGGAAAAATCACCGCCGACAGCCTCATGACCCTGGAGGCCTACAGCAGGTACCGCAAGGACAACAAGGCCGCCGTCATGGCGCATCGCCGCTTGCGCAGCGTGCGCCTCGGAGAGCACATCAACGTGCAATTCGAAAGCGAGACCAGCATCCGTTACCAGATTCAGGAAATGCTGCGCATCGAGAAAATTTTCGAGGAAGAAGGCATCAACCAGGAGATCGAGGCGTATGCGCCCCTGGTGCCCGACGGCAGCAACTGGAAGGCCACCGTGATGCTGGAGTACCCCGACGTCAACGAGCGCAAGCGCGAGCTGGCCCGGTTGATTGGCGTGGAAGACCGTCTGTTTGTCGAAGTCGAAGGCCACCCGCGGGTGTACGCGATTGCCGACGAGGACATGGCCCGGGAAAACGACGAAAAAACCTCGGCCGTGCATTTTGTGCGTTTTGAGCTCAGCCCGGCCATGTGCGCCGCGGTCAAGGCCGGCGCCGGCGTCAAGCTGGGCTGCGACCACACCCACTACCCGGCGCATGTGACGATTCCCGCCGAGTCTCTGGCGTCGTTGGCCAGCGACCTGCGCTGAGCGGGCTTATTCTGCGTCGCGGCGTCCGGCCGCGTCTGGCTGTCGTAAAGTCGGGTCTGGCTTTACTTCACCCCCAGGGACCATGCTGTTTTTACTCTCGCCGGCGAAATCGCTGGATTTCGCTACACCGCCGCAGGTCGCCGTGCACACCCCGCCGCTGTTCGTCAAGCAGTCTGCCGAGCTGATCAAGGTGCTCAGGGAGAAAACCCCGGCCCAGGTCAGCGAGCTGATGTCGCTGTCGGACACGCTGGCCGGCCTCAATGTCGCGCGTTACCAGGCCTGGTCGTCGAAGGCCAGTGTCAAAAATGCCAAGCAGGCGGTGCTGGCCTTCAACGGTGATGTCTACGAGGGCCTGGACGCCAGCAGCCTGAAGGCAGCGGATCTCGACTGGGCACAGGCGCACCTGTGCATCCTGAGCGGGCTGTACGGTGTGTTGCGTCCGCTGGACCTGATGCAGCCCTACCGCCTGGAGATGGGCACGCGACTGGCCACGGCGCAGGGCAGCAACCTCTATCAGTTCTGGGGCGCGCAGATTGCCGACTACCTCAATGCGCGTGCGGCCGCCGACACCTCGCCGGTCATCGTCAACCTGGCCAGTGAGGAGTATTTCAAGGCGGTGGACCGCCGGGCCCTCAAGCCGCGGGTGGTCAGCTGTGTCTTTGAGGAGCTCAAGGGCGGCAAGTACAAGATCATCAGCTTCCATGCCAAACGCGCGCGCGGGCTGATGGTGCGTTACGCGATCGACAGGAAGCTGGCCACCGTCAGGAAGCTCGAAGGCTTTGACGCCGAAGGTTATCGTTTTGCACCGGCGGTGTCCGGGCCCGACCGGCTGGTGTTTCGCCGCCAGCCGGCCGGCTGAGGCCTGTGCCCACCATGCGCGACTACGAGGTCCAGCCCCAGCATGTAACACCCGAGGTGCAGGCCTGGGTGCGTGCCCAGGCCGCCCTGGGCCATACGGTGCCCACCATCCTCAAGGCCCTGCGCACTGCGGGTTGGCTGGCCGACGTGGCCCGCGAAGTACTCGCCGCGACGCTGCAGATGCCGCCCGGCGTGCCGGTGCCGCGGCCTGCCATCGGTGCAGCGCCGCGGCTGGATGCGGGCGACCGGCAGGTCGATGTGCTGATGCAGATGAGCCAGCCGCACATCGTGGTGTTCGGCAACCTGCTCAGTGACGAGGAATGTGACGCGCTGATGGCGGCCGCCAGGCCGCGCCTGTCGCGTTCGCTGACCGTGGCGGTCAAGACCGGCGGCGAGGAACTGAACGACGACCGCACCAGTCGTGGCATGTTTTTCACGCGCGGCGAGAACGAGCTTGTCAACCGCATCGAGGCGCGTATCGCCCGGCTGCTGGACTGGCCGCTGGAAAACGGCGAAGGCCTGCAGGTGCTGCAGTACCTGCCGGGCGCCGAGTACAAGCCGCACCACGATTATTTCGATCCCGCCGAGCCCGGCACAGCGTCCATCCTGGAGCGCGGCGGCCAGCGGGTGGGCACGCTGATTCTTTACCTGGGTGTGCCCGAAGCCGGCGGCGCCACGGTGTTTCCCGACATCGGGCTGGAAGTGGTGCCGCAGCGCGGCCATGCAGTTTTTTTCAGCTACGACCAGCCGGATGCATCGACGCTGAGCCTGCATGGTGGCGCACCGGTGCTGGCCGGCGAAAAATGGGTGGCCACCAAGTGGCTGCGTGAAAAACAGTTCCTTTAACACCCCTGTTGAGGCTCACTTCGTGTAGCCTCCTCTCCCCTTGCAGGGGACGGCGCCTGCGGCCTGGCAAAGCCAGTTCCGCGGCCCCTGCTGACAGAAGTCTGTGCACCCCCGTCCCACAAGCGGGGGCCGCGGGTCCGGCTCCGCCGGCCCTCAGGCGCCGCCCCCTTGAGGGGGGAACAGGCTACGCGGAGCGAGCCAGGACGGGGGTGTACATAATCAGCTTTATGAAAATCAGAGCAAACAACATCGACATCGAAATCGAAGACACCCACGCCGGTGACACGACTGGCCTTCCCGTGGTCCTTCTGATCATGGGCCTGGGCATGCAGCTGGTGGCCTGGCCGCCGGCCATGGTGCAGGCGCTGGTGGACGCCGGTTACCGCGTGATCCGCCTGGACAACCGCGACATCGGGCTGTCGCAGAAATTCGATCACCTGGGCCAGCCCAATCTGGTGTGGGCGAGCATCAAGTACAAGCTGGGCTTCGCAGTCAAGGCACCTTACGCGCTGCACGACATGGCGGCCGATGCGCTGGCTGTGCTTGACACGCTGGGCGTTCAGAAGGCGCATGTGGTGGGCGTCAGCATGGGCGGCATGATCGCCCAGCGGGTGGCGCTGGCGGCGCCGGAACGTGTGTTGAGCCTGACCAGCGTCATGAGCTCCAGTGGGGCGCGTGGTTTGCCGCAGGCCCACCCACACGTCATGCGTGTGCTGCTGAGTCGCCCTGCAGGCAAAGACCTTTCCTCGGTCACCGACCACTATGTCAGGCTCTTCAAGGCGATTGGCAGCCCGGGCTTTCCGGTGGACGACGCCGAATTGCGCGAGCGCATCACCGTTGCGGCGCAGCGCAGCTTTCATCCGGCAGGTGTCCTGCGCCAGATGGTGGCCATCGTTGCCGACAAGCGCCGCGCCGTCGAACTGGCGGGGTTGCGCGTGCCCACCCTGGTGGTGCACGGCAAGGCCGACCCGCTGGTGCCGTTTGCCTGCGGTGAAGACACGGCGCGGCGCATCCACGGTGCCCGCCTGGTCGGCATCGAGGGCATGGGCCACGACCTGCCCAAGGGCGTGGTTGAACGCCTGCTCGAGCCGCTGATTCCCCATCTCAAGGCCGCGGAGGCCGCATCATGAATACCCCCGACCAGTCCCAGCTGGGCAAACCCACGCCCTACATCGACCAGTACGACGCTTCGCTGCTGTTTCCCCTTGCCCGCGCCGCCAAGCGCGAGGAACTGGGCCTGAGCGAGAACCCGCCCTTTTTCGGGGCCGACATGTGGACCGTGTTCGAGCTGAGCTGGCTGAACCTGCGCGGCAAGCCGCAGGTCGCGCTGGTCCATGTCACCGTGCCCTGCGAGTCGCCCAACATCGTCGAGAGCAAGTCTTTCAAGCTCTATCTCAACAGTTTCAACAACACGCGTTTTGCGGATGCCCGCGAGGTGCGCGAGCGCATCCGCGCCGACCTCAACGCGGCCGTGGGCGCCGGCGTGGGTGTCAAGACGCTGGGACCGGAGTTGTTCGACCAGGAACCGGTGCACGAGCTCGACGGCCTGAACCTGGACCGCCTGGATGTGGAGTGCCAGCACTACACACCGGCGCCAGAGCTGCTGTTTGCCGACCACGAAGAACCCCCGGTCAGCGAAACCCTGGTGTCCAACCTGCTCAAGAGCAACTGCCTGGTCACCGGCCAGCCCGACTGGGGCAGTGTGCAGATCAGGTACGAGGGCGCGCCGATCGACCAGGAGGGCCTGCTGCAATACATCGTGAGTTTTCGCAACCACAACGAGTTCCACGAGCAGTGTGTCGAGCGCATCTTCATGGACATCTGGACACGCTGCCGGCCGCTCAAGCTGTCGGTGTACGCGCGTTACACGCGGCGCGGCGGGCTGGACATCAACCCCTTTCGCACGAGTTACCCGCAGGCGCTGCCGCCGAATATCCGCACGGCGCGGCAGTAGGCTGGGTGTCTGTCATTGCGGACCCGATCGCCATCCATGCCGCGATGGGTCCCGGATCGACTCCGGGATGTCAGGCCCCGCCACGTTTGCTACTTAATCAATAGCTGCCTGCGCCCGCCCCATAAGGGCTAGAGCCCGATTTCCTTGAAACTCTGGAGCGGGGACAGGCCTGCAAACTCGCCAGTCCGCTTTTCTTTCATCGCCGTCACCGCCTCACGCACATGCTGGTTGCTCCAGATCGCGCCCTGCAGCCAGCCCATCTGTTTGAGTGCGTCTTCCACCGAATGGTCACGGGTGTAGTGGATGGCCTGCTTGGTGCCCCAGATGGCGACGGGCGGCTTGGCGGCGATCTCTTTTGCGCACTGCAGCGCACCGGCCAGCAGGGCTTCGGGGGAGTCAAACACCTCGTTGACCAGACCGTAGCCCAGTGCTTTGGCGGCGCTGAGCCGGCGGCCGGTGTAGGCCAGTTCCTTGACCACGGCCAGCGGCACCAGTTTGGGCAGGCGCTGCAGGGTGCCGACGTCGGCCACCATGCCAATGTTGATTTCCTGGATGCAGAAAAAGGCATCAGCAGTCGCATAGCGCACGCAGCAGGCCGTCACCATGTCCACGGCGCCGCCTATGCAGCCGCCCTGGATCGCGGCGATCACCGGGATGCGGAGGTTCTCGAGTTTGGTGAAGGTGGCCTGCATGTCACTGAGCATGTCGAAGATGGCGGCACGGCCTTCGGGGCTCTGGTCGTCCATCGCAATCGCGCCTGAAAAGGTTTCCAGTGCCATGCCGGCGCTGAAATGTTTACCGGTGCTGGAGATCACCAGCACCCGCGCATTGCCGGCCTTGTGGAGGTGGGTCAGCACTTCATCAAGCTCGCGCCAGAAGGTCGGGTGCATGGTGTTCATCGCCTCCGGGCGGTTCAGCACCAGGTGGGCAACGTGGTCGGTGATCGACAGGGAAAAGCAGGTCAGTGGGTTCATGCCTGCCAATGTAAATCAGCGCGCCGGTTCCAGCCAGTCACACCTGAGACGGCCCCGGGCATGGGCGCGGGCACGCCAGCGCACGTACAGCTGCGGCGTGGCCATGCCCAGCAGGCACAGCGGACAGGCCAGGGGCGCGTCCAGCGCCAGGGCCGGCAGCCAACCCACCCAGCCCATGACCCACAGCGTTAGCACGGCGTCCCAGACCTGGTATTCCAGCGGACGCGTTTCCTTGTGCGCCAGATGCCACTGCTTGATGCGCTGCAATTCCAGCAAGGTGAGAGCGGGGTGCTGTGCGGATGTCGTGGGGAACGCCATAAAGCCTCCTGCAGAGTGCAGAGGCTTCAATGTA
The DNA here is from genome assembly GCF_029945895.1 of Polaromonas sp. Classification (GTDB taxonomy): domain Bacteria; phylum Pseudomonadota; class Gammaproteobacteria; order Burkholderiales; family Burkholderiaceae_C; genus Polaromonas. The sequence continues at coordinate 13,123 of NZ_JAQSDL010000034.1, forward strand.
AGTTTCAAGCAAGCTTGTGTCAACGCCCGGCCTGCGGCGGCCCGGCGCGGTGGCCGGGCCGTTTCATCCGCCGCTATTTGGCGGTCGCGATGGCTTTGGCCAGGTCGGCGGTTTCCTCGCAGCTGGCGCAGATGGCCTGCAACCTGGCGAGCTGGGCTTCGGCCTGGGCCTTCTGGCCGGTCTTCAGGTAGGCGATGCCCGAGTATTCGAGCGCGCCCTTGTGTTTCGGGTCCAGGGTCAGCGCCTTGTTGTAGGCGGCAAAGGCCTCGTCGTATTTGCCCAGCCAGCGGTTCGAATAACCGAGGTAGTTCCAGGCATCGGCATTTTTCGGATTTTGCGCGACGACCTTGCTGAAGCTGCTGACGGCCTGGGTCCAGTTTTTGGCATCGATGGCTTTTTTGCCGACGACGAACTCGTCGATCCGGGCGTTTTCCACCGGCGTGGTGGGGGTGTCGGCGGCCAGCGCGGCTCCGGCCAGCACCAGACTCAGGACGGGCAGGGCGATCAGTTGGCGAAGGGTCAATGTAGTCATGTCAGGCTCCTTGGGGTTCGGTAACGGGGGTGCGCTGTCAATCAGCACCTGAGACAAACGGCGGAAACCGGAAAACGGATGCAAACCGGTCTGTCATGAAGCCCGGAAGGGCGGCGTCACCACAACTTGGCGCAGTTGCCACTGAACAGCACCGACGCGCTGGGGCTTAGGGCGGTAGGGCTGGTTTCCAGCGTGACCACCAGCTTGCCGACTTTGGACAGCAGTTTTTCCGATGTCTCGGGCAGCATGGAGACTGCCGAACCACTGGTCGGCACCGGGCCCAGGGCGAACGCCGGACCGCTCGCCGGAACGGCCCACAGCACCAGGGTGCCGCCGGCTGGCGCTGTGATCGGGCCGATGACCTTGATGGTCATGGTCTTGCCGTGGCGCAGGGAGCTGACCAGCAGCTTGCCATTGCCCTGGGCATCGGTGAGCAGGCCCACATAACTCTGCGGCAGTTTTTCGCCGGTGCGCATGGCCACCTGGTCACTCGACATGAAGAGGCCGGGTGCCGTGACAAACAGCACGCTGGCGGCCATCACACCGATGGCCAGGCCAGCGAAGCCAAAGCCCGCCGGCCTCAACCAGGCCATCCAGCCCAGCCAGGACGCCGGCGCACGCGGCGCCAGTGGCGCCACTGGCGCGACCAGGGTGCGCGCGGCAATCGCCGGCCAGAGCCGCGGCGAAGGCTGTTGCAGTGGGACTGACCGGGCGAGCTGGCCCAGCCGCGTTTCCCATTGCGTGACCAGCACCCGCAGGTCGGCCCGTTCGCGTTGCAGCCGTTCAAAACGGCGCCGGGCGCCACCCGTCAGCGTGCCCAGCACATACGACGAGGCCAGGTGTTCGAGCAGTTCGGGTTGTACATATCTCATGCCACCACCCCCTGCGCAGCCAGGCAGCCCTTGAGCCGGTCCAGCCCGCGTCGTATCCAGGCCTTGACCGAACCCAGCGGTGCGCCCATCTGCGCGGCCACTTCGGTGTGCGACAAGCCCTGGTAGTAGGCCAGCGCCAGGCTCTGCCGATAACTGCCCTCCAGCGCATTCATGCAGCCTTCAATGTGCAGGGCCTGGCTGGCCTGTTCGAGCAAGTGCATGGCGCTGGGCGCCGGCGTGCCGGTGGACGGGACATCTTCTTCATCGACGTCACCCGACTCGGGCAGTTCGTTCTCACGGCGACGCGTGCGGGCACGCAGGGCGTCCAGCGCCTTGTTGCGCACGATGGCGATCAGCCACGTCATGGGTTGAATGGTTTGCCCGGCGATCTCGCTGCGGTAGCCGCCGGCATTTTTCCAGATGCTCACATAGGCCTCTTGCAGCGCATCTTCAGCCGCCTGCCCCTGGCCCAGGATACGCACCGCCACGCCAAACAGATGCCGGTGTGTCCGCTCGTAGACCCGCGCGAAGCAGGCGTGCTCGCCCCGTGCCGCACCAGCGATCAGGGCCTCCAGGCTGCGGGAATCCGCAGGGGTGTTCAGCGTCATGCGGCCGAGTATAGGGAGTTCGGCTGGCGCGGCAAAGAGCGGCGAGCCGCTTTCCCCCCGGGCTAGATCCTGCGCCGGCGCGGCACCACACTCAGCTGCATCGTGGCCTTGGCGGGTGCGGCGCTCACGGTGGCCTGCTGCGGGGCGACGTCAATCAGCTGATCGGCGTGCCAGACCTTGACCTGCGCCGTGCCGTCGGGAACCTGTTCCACATTGGCGATGCCGTCGGCACCGGTCAAGACGGTCCACGGCGAGTCGCTGACATAGACATGGCCACGCATGGAGCCGTGGATGTGGCAGCCCAGCAGCACGGCGCCGGTTTTTTCAAACACGGCTTCGGCTGACTTTCCTGTTTTGCCGTCGGCCTTGCCGTCCAGTCGCAACTCGAAGCCGCTGCCAGCTGCGGCGTTGAATTGCGCAAATCCGGCAGCAGAGCCGCGCACGTGGTGCTCCCACGGGTCGTTGTTGACGAATTTCGCCCGGGCACCGACTCCAACCACGCTGACGGCCGGGATGAAGCGCATCTTTTCCTGGTTGATGGTCACCTGCAGCGGCAGCGGCGCCTTCGGGTCGCCCTTGTTGGCGGGCACGACGATCACCACGGCATCGGCCACGGGTTTGCCTTCCTTGTCCAGCACCAGGACTTGCAGGTTTCCGGCTGTGGCCCAGCCCGAGAGGGCGGCCAGTGCGAGGGTGAGCAGGGTTTTTTTCATGGCAGCGGATCCTTGGGGTGTCGGTAGGGTGGTTCAGCGCACGGTGATGGTGTCGCGGTGCATCGGGGCGAGCAACGCAAGCATCTGGTTCTGGGTGCGAAAGGGAATGCCTTTGGCGTCCATGCTTTGCTGCAACACCTCGACCAGGGCATGGAAGTCGGACTTCTTGATGTCCAGGTTGGCGTGGGCGCTTTTCATGTCGGCGCCCTTGTAGACGCAGGGGCCGCCGGACAATGCGCACAGCTGGTCCACCAGCTGCTCCTTGACACGCTGCTGGTTGGCCGGCTTGAAGTGCGGGCCGGTACGTGGGTCAGCCAGCAGGCGCACCATGAAGTCGTCCATCAGGGTGACCAGTCCGGCTTTTTCGCCGAAGGCCTTGTAGAGCTGGTCGACCTGCGGGGCGGTTTGGGCGAACGACGTGCCGGCTGCCAGGACGCTGGCGGCTGCGAGGGCGAGAGAGATCAGGGTTTTGTTCATGGCGATTCCTTGTCAACAGGTGGGGCGGTGCGGAAGGGGTTCAGAAAGCCAGCTGGGCCGACAGGTAGTAGCCGGTTTGCTTGCGGCTGGCGGTGGTGGCCGGAACAATCACGCCCAGGTCCACATAGGCCAGCGTGACGGAGACGTTCTTGTTTGGCGCCCAGGCGATGAAAATGTCTTTCCAGTCCTCCGAGCGCAGGCCGTTGCCCAGGCCGGCCGCGCGTCCGGCGGTCTCCAGCTTGTTGCGCATGAAACGGTATTCGGCGCCGACCGCGATGTTTTTGGTGAGAAGGTAGGCCACCGAAAACTCCGGCTGCAAGCTGTAACTGTTGTTGCCGCCGCCCAGTGTGGCGCCGTAGCCGAGCAGGCCGTTCTGGTTGGCCTTGGTGGCACGCAGCGTGCCGTTGACCAGCAGGCTCTGGCCCAGGAACAGCTTGGTGGCGCTGACATACAGGTCTACCCCTTCGCGTTTGGCGCCCAGCGCCTTCAGCGTGCCGTCCAGCCCGGTGGAGCCCAGCGTTTTGTACTGCACACCGACCGCCACTTGCGGCATCAGGGTGTCGGCGTCGAGCACGGCGTCGCCGAGCACGCGAACCTTGGCACCCACGATGGTCTGTTTCAGGTGCAGACCGGGCAGGCCCAGCGCGGTGCCGGTGATGCGGGTGTTGAAATCCTGCTGGGCGACCGACAGTTCATAGCGGTCGTTGATGCCGACCGAGGCGCCCACAATATTCAGGCCGTAGTCCCTGGTTCCGGCGGTGGTGACAAAAGCCGTGCCGCCGACCTCGCCCTCGGTGGCGTTGCTGCCTATCACGGCCCAGGGGGTGAGGCCGCCGCCGGCTGCGCCGTCAACGCTGCTGACGCCGCCGGTCAGCAACAGCTTGCCGGTGTCGGCATGGGCGCTCAGGCTGGCGCCGGCGCAGAACATGGCAGCGCAGGCGGCCAGCAGGGAGGGAGCGAATGTCATGGTCAGGTCTCCTGAGTCGGCACATGGCCGTGGGTGAAAAAATGTAAATAGTTGTATGCAGCTTGGATACGGCGCTGCCCGCGCGCTGGATTCAACTATTTCCGGCTTCGTTGGGCGGGCTGCCGAATCCGGCAGCCCGTCTCCTGCGTAACCCCGCCATGAACTTCATGCATGCACGCTTGTTGATGTGGCCGGGCCGGCTTGGCACCTGCCTGGCGGGTGCGGCCGTCACCGTGTTGCTGGCCGGTCCGGCGCTGGCCCAAGGCGGCGCGGCCCCGCGCGAATGGCGAACGCCGCCACCCGGTGACGTGTCGCGCGGCCAGGTGTTGTACGAGGCACGTTGCACCGCCTGCCACGCGGTGGACAGCAACAAGGTGGGACCGGCGCACCGCGGCGTGATGGGTCGCCGCGTGGGCAGCCTGCCGGGGTACCGGTATTCGGACGAACTCGCGCAGTCGCGCTTGCGCTGGACGCCGCAGACACTCAACACCTGGCTGCAGGACCCGGAAGACCTGGTGGCCGGCCAGCGCATGGGCTTTCAGGTGGACGACGCGCAGGAGCGCGCCGACCTGATTGCTTACCTGGCCACACTCCGGTAGGCTGTGCGGGCTTTCCGCCCGGTGCCGTGTTCTGGCGCCCGCATGCGGCGTCCATCGCCCGGTGTACCGGGCCGCCCTGGAGGACAATCGACATCAAGGGACGGTGATGGCCTGCAGTGGCTTGCGCGGGCGTGGCCTGTGATGTCTGTGATGTCTGTGATGTGATGGAGAAAAAGCATGTTTCCTCGTTGTTGGAAAGCGGCCCGATGGATGGCGTTGTGTGCGCTGGCGGCCGTGGTCGCGGGCTGTGCCTCGGTGCCCGGGGCCCGTGTGGCCCCGCCGGTTCAGGTGAAGGTCTTCGTGGCGGCGATGTTCGAGATCGGGCAGAACACCGGCGACCGTGCCGGCGAGTTTCAGCACTGGTATGAGCGTTACTGGATGGGCGCCACGCCTGTCGCGGTGACGGGTGCGCTCAATCCCGTTTATTGCAACACCGACGGTGTCTGCGGCGCGGTGCTGGGCATGGGCAAGGTCAACTCGTCGGCGTCGATGCAGGCGATTTTGCTGAACCCGGCCTTTGATTTTTCCAAGGCCTACTACGTGCTGTCGGGCGTGGCCGGAACGCCGCCATCGCGCGGCACCATCGGCGACGTGAGCTGGGCCACCTGGCTGGTGGACTATGACCTCGGCCACCGCTGGGCGCCCGAGGAAAACAAGGCGGGTGAGCCGACCTTCATGCCGCGCAAGGGGTACGAGGCTTACCGCCGCTTCCAGCTCAACCCGGCGCTGCTCAGCTGGGCCATGAATCTGACGGCCGACATGCCGCTCAAGGACTCGGAAGGCGCCCGCAAGTACCGCCAGCGTTATCCCGACAAGGCGGCCCGCAGTGCGCCTGCCGTCAGCACCGGCACACACATGACGGGGGACACTTTTTTCCACGGCCCCGGCATGTCGAAACAGGCGCAGTACATCGCCAGGCTTTACGGCGCCGACGACTACACCATCACCGAGATGGAAGCCGCCGCGCTGGCGCTGGTGATCAAGCGTACGCACGGCACGGATCGCGTGATGAGTTTGCGCGGTGCGGTCAACTTCGACCAGGGCAGCCCTGGTGAGACGACGCTGCAGCATCTGGATCCGGCGCCGGGCGAAACCGCCGGCGGCTTTGCCGAGACCGTGGACAACATCGCCGCGGTGGGCTCCCGGGTGGTCGATCACATCGTGCGCAACTGGCCGCAGTGGCAAGGCGGCGTGCCTGGCGGCCAGTAGACGGGAGCGCTTGCTCTCAGAACAGCGAGGCCGTGCTGTTTGCTATCGAATCAGGAGCTGCTTTCGCTCGTCCGTCAAGGGCTGGCGCCTGATTGGATGCTAAAACTTCGGGGCTGCCGAGCTTGGCCAGGGCGCCGGCGCGTACCCCCAGCAGGCGCAGCGGGCGAACCAGGGGGACGCGTTTGAGGCATTGGCCGCCGACCCGGCGCAGGGTCTGGGGGTCTGCCGTGAAGTAGGCAATGGTCTGGTCGCGCGTCGCAATCCTGAAGTCGTCGTAACGCAGCTTGATGCCTATGGTTTTGGCGACGTAACCCTTGCGCTGCAAGTCGTCGGCCAGCTTCTCGCACAGGCTGGTGAAGATGGCGCCCAGCGCTGCCCGGTCGCGCACCGCATGCAGGTCGCGCTCGAAGGTGGTTTCGCGGCTGATGGACACCGGCTCGCTTTCGGTGACCACTGGCCGCTCGTCGCGGCCCCAGGCGGCTTCGTGCATCCAGGCGCCGGTGGCCTTGCCAAAATGCCGGATCAGGAAGGCCGGTTCCCGGGCCGCCAGCTCTCCAATGGTGTGAATGGCCAGTGCCGCCAGCTTTTCACCGGACTTGGGGCCGATGCCGTTGATCTTGCGCACATGGAGCGGCCAGATTTTTTCCTGCAGGTCGGCCTCGTAAACAATCGAGATGCCTTTGGGCTTGTTGAACTCGCTGGCCATCTTGGCGAGCAGTTTGTTGGGCGCCACGCCGACCGAGCAGGTCAGGCCGGTTTTTTCGAAAATCTCTTTCTGGATCAGGCGCGCCAGCACGCGGCCGCCCTCACGCTGGCCGCCGGGCACGTCGGTGAAGTCGATGTAGACCTCATCGACGCCGCGGTCTTCCATCAGCGGCGCGATCTCGGTGATGGTGCTCTTGAACAGCCGCGAATACTTGCGCACCTCGTCAAAATCCACCGGCAGCACGATGGCCTGCGGGCAGAGTTTGGCGGCCTTCATCATGCCCATGGCCGAGCCTACCCCGAACTGGCGCGCGGCATAGGTTGCGGTGGTGATGACGCCGCGGCCCACATAGTCCTCGAGCAGCGGGAAATCGGCGACCGGGATGAAGCGCAATGCCCGTTCGCCCTGCGCTGCCATCAGTGCCTCGTCCACCTTGCGCCGGCCCCCGCCTATGACCACCGGCAGGCCCTTGAGTTGCGGGTAACGCAGCAGCTCGATGGACGCAAAAAATGCATCCATGTCGAGGTGCGCAATGCGGCGGATTTTCGACGCGCTGGAAGGGTTGGGCGGGAGGGGGGCGCTCACCCGGCAAACATAGCGTTGATCAGCCGGTCGCGAGGGGCTCGGCCGCAAAAGCCAGGGCCGCACGCAGCAGCTGCAGCGCCTGCGGGCTCGACAGCATGGAGTCGGGGCGGAACAACAGGCAGACCAGGCGGCGGCCGGCGTGGGCCAGGGCCACGGGCTGCCCCTGCCCGTCCAGTGCCCAGGCCTGCCAGCCGGCTGGCGGCTCGCCGGTCTGCAGCGCGGCGCTGGCATAACGCGCCGCAGCAAAAGGGCTGTCGCTGTACCACGGCGCTGCGGCGGTGGTGGTGCACAGCAGCGTGCGGCCATGCTCTGGCCGGCCGAGCAACACGGTCCAGCCGGAGGTGCCAAGCAGGCGCAAGGCTGCATCGCCAACCGCGACCAGGTGCTGCTCCGGACAAGCCGCCGGTTCACCTGCTCCGACGAGCAGGCCACAGGGCGCCTGCGGCGTGAGATCCAGGCCGAGGCCCAGCAGGCAGTCGCGCATGGCATTGCCAAAGGGGTCGCCAGCATTCATCAGGTGAACGGCAGCGGGCAGGGCGATGCCCGGCTGTGCAGCGCTGCGCGTGGCTGCAGGTTCCAGCCCGAATGCGCGCCAGAGCGAGAGTGTCTTGAGGCGGGACTCCTGCTCTTCGCGTTCCGGCGACGAGTCGGCCATCAGGTCACCGCCGGTGCGCACTTCAGCCACGTCGCCCCGGACCGCGGCGGCGCGCAGGATGGTGCCGGCGAGCGCATCGCCGTTGGATGCCACCTGCACCATCAGGCCGCCGTACCAGCCGCGCGGGCTGGCCTCGAGCTCCGCGATGGCCCGCAACGCTTCGGCCCGCGGGGTGCCGGTGACCATCACCGGCGCTGCCGTGGCCACCATGGCATCCCACGCATCGACGCCGTCGCGCAGCCGCCCTTCGAGCCGGTCCACCGCATGCACCACGGTCGCCAGCGACATCGGTCGGCGCCGGTCCAGCAGGCGCAGCGAACCGGGCTCGCACAAGGGTGCCAGGTCATTGCGCAGCGCGTCGGTGCAGACGGCCAGCGACGCGGCGTCCACCTCCTCATTGAGCAGCTCGCGCAGCGATTCGGCTTCACCCATGGCGCCGGGCCGGCGTGCCACGGTGCCGCACACGGGCAGGGTCTGGATGCTGCGGCCGGTCACGACGAGTTGCAGGTCGGGCGAGGCGCCGAACAGGCGCAGCCCCGAACCGTCGTTGACAAAAAAGCTGGCAGGTGCGGGATTGGCTTCGCGCAGGCGCCCGAACGCCGTCACGGCCGGCAACTGCACACGGCGCCGGTAGCTCTGGCTCAGGGTCAGGGAGACCAGCGGACGCTCGCGCAGGCAGTCCAGCGCGTCGCGCACCATGTCTGCATAAGCGCCCACCGGAAAATCGTCACAGGGTTCGGCGGCGACAGGGCGGGGGGTGGTCTGGATGGGGGCGGGTGCCGCGGGCGAGCCCGTTGGTGTGGACGCTGGCAACACGGGCCCCGGAAGGCTCAAGGCGACGTGATGCCAGGCGCCGGCACCGTCCCGCCGAAGCAGGTGCTGGCCGAAAAAGAGCATGCCCAGCGCGCCCGCGTCGTTGCCGGGTTCGGCCAGAAGGTGGGCCGCAAACGGCAGCGCGCCCAGAAGCAGAATATCGGGCGAGGGATCAAAACAGGCCAGAAAAGCGCGCAGGGCCGGGATGCCCGACGCCCGCGGACCGCGCACGACCTGGGAGCGCCAGCTGGCCAGCGCGGGCTGCGCCAGCAGGGCCTGGCCAAAGCCATTGAGGACCTCGACGTCCAGCCCGTTGCCGTAAAGACGCAGCGCCAGCGCGGGCTCGACCAGCAAGGTGGCCTGCAGCGGATGCAGGGCGGGAATGCCGGCATCCACGCCGAGATACATGCCGGGCTGTGTTTCCAGGCCCGCGAGAGCTTCCTCGACCTGCGCCAGGCTGGCTGCGCTGCGCCTGACGCGCAGATCGATCATGGGGGCGCTTATTCGACGGAGATGCCGGTGCGCTTGATGATGGGGGTCATCACGCGCAATTCCTGCTGCATGAACTTCTGCAGGTCCTGCTCGGAGCCGCCAATGGGTTCCATGTACTGGGCGTGGAGTTTTTCCTTGACCTCCGGCATGGCGAGCACGGCGTTGATTTCCTGGTTCATGCGCCGGACGATGTCGGTTGGCGTGCTGGCCGGGGCCATCACGGCCATCCAGGCGAGGTTTTCGATCTCGGGCAGGCCGGCTTCCTTCATGGTCGGGATGTCAGGCATGAGCTGGCTGCGTTTGGCGGTGGAAACTGCCAGTGCGCGCATCTTGCCCGCCTTGACCTGGGGGATCACCGCCACCGCGGGCACACAGGCAAACTGCACATCGCCCTGCAGGATGGCCAGGATGGACAGCGGCGAGGAGGCGTACGGAATGTGGACCGCGAAGGTGTCGGTCTTGACCTTGAGCAGCTCCACACCGAGCTGCGACAGGCTGCCGACGCCAGTCGAAGAGAAGTTGAACTTGCCCGGGTTTTTCTTCATGGCATCGACCAGCTCCATGAGCGTGGTGATGCCCGAGTCGGAACGCACAGCGCACACATTGGCCTGGCCGCCGGCCAGCACCACCGGGCGCAGCTCGGTGAACGGGTCATAAGGCAGCTTCTTGTAGAGCACGGTGTTGTACACCAGCGGGCCGTTGGTGCTGATGACGAAGTTGTAGCCGTCACCTGCCGACTTGGCGACAGCGCCGGTGCCATTGTTGCCGCCGGCGCCGGCGCGGTTTTCGATGATCACCGGCTGGCCCAGGCGCGGCGAGAGCTTGTCGGCCATGATGCGCGCGATCACATCCGGTGACGAGCCTGCGCCGTAGGGCACCACGATGCGTATCGGCTTGTTGGGCCAGGCCTGGGCCATGGCGCCTGCCGTGGCAAGCGCCACAGTGGCCGCCACGGCGCAGCGGGCCAGCAGGCGGGTCAGCGGAAAACGGGGGGTTGTGCGGGTGTTCATGGGGTGATCAGTTCCGTGTCGTGAAAAAAATTGCCCTCGCCGGCGATGTAGCCGGCGACGAGGGTGCGGTAGGTGGACTCAATGATATCGGGCAGTCCGGGGAAGGCGGCTTCATGCTGCGCGGCAAGGGCCCGCACACGCGCGAAGACTTCAGCCTGGCGCGCCGGTGCGGCCACCTGGAAGGCGTCGCGTTTGAAGCGGGTGGCGTCACGCACACACAGTGCGCGCTGCGCGAGCAGCCCGACGATCTGCTCGTCGAGCGAGTCGATGCGCTGGCGCAGCGCGGCCAGTGTCGGGGCGACCTCGACATAGTCCGGGTCCTTGAAGCGACGCACCGGGGGGGTGTGGGTGGCGGGTTCCTGCGGGGAATTCATGAAAGACGGGTGGCGGAGCACTGGAGTAATTGGTAAGTGAGCTTATTTGTTTTGAGACGCACTGTCATGGGGGCAATCCCCAAGAAGGCCCTCTGCCGGTCGGTCAGCGGCTTCATCGGACGCCTTCCGCCCAGCTTCGCAAACGAAGGAGTCAGCGGGTTGGACGAACAAATGTAACAAACTGTAGAATGGATTTTGTCCGGCGCGGCCTCCTCCTGATGGGCGGTGGACCGCCGCCGGCAAGCCATCCGTCCGGACCCGACAGAAAGAAGGGGTAAAACCTCGTGAATCCTGTGACGCCGTCGGAGCTCGCGCTCTGGTCAGCCATGGCCGGAGCCATCGTGCTGCTGTCCCTTGTGGCGGCGGCCGACCTGGTCGCGAGCCGCTCTGTCTCGGCGGCGCGTGGACTCGCTTTCATCCTGCTGACAGGCGGTTCGTCGATCTTTCTGTCCGGCCTGCCCGAAATGCTGCTGCCGGCATTGCGCGGACAGATATTGCTGCCGCTCAAGGCATCGTTCGGGTCCCTGAGCGGCGCTCTGGCGCTGACCTATCTTGGGGTCTGGGTTGGTGCCGCGCGCGATGATCGCCTCATACGCTGGACTGTGGCTGGCGGGAGTTTTGCGCTGGTGGGGGCGGCCGTGGTGCTGGCCATCATGGCCCTGCTGGAAGATGTCTGGACGCCGGCGCAGGTGATTGCTGCTGCGGCGGTGGTGAACGCCCTGTCGGTGCTTTGCGCGGCCATGGTGGCGGCCCGCGGTGTCATTCTGGGCGACGCGCTGGCACGCTGGATGGTGGTGGCCTGTCTTTGCCTGGCCGGCATGGTGGGTGGCCTGTATTCGAAGGCTCTTGAGGCGACCGGCCTGGGCATGGCGGTGTTGACCGTGGCCTGCACCATCGGCTACTTTCTGATCGTGATTGCGCTGACACTGCAGCGCAATCGGGAACAGCGCAAGCTCAAACGTGTGGCGCGGAGCCTGGCAGACCCCGCCTCGGGTGTTGACATGACACTGGGTTCCCGACTGCTACCCCATGTGGAAGATGCGTTGTGGCGCAGCGCGCGTGTTGGCCGGGACTGCGTGGTGGCGGCCATCAGCATCGCCAATCTCTACCAGCTGGGCGGGGTGGCAGGCCATGGTGTCGACCAGCAGATTCTGGTGGTGCTGCTCGCGCGCATCCGGCGCATCGTCGGGTTTCGCAACGTGGTGGGGCTGTACCATCCCCGCTGTTTTGTACTCGTGGTTTCCGCGGTGCAGGACCCGCGGCGCAGCCAGCTGCTGGCGGCACGTTTGTGCCGCGAGCTGCGCGAGCCCGTGTCGGTGAGTGCCGGGCATAACCTGCACGTCTTCAAGCCCTCCATCGGGGTGGGCCTGATCCGCATCGCCGGAAGCTGCACCGACGCCCTGGGTGTGATCAACCGGGCCGAGCAGCTGGCCCTGGAAGCCACACAACTTTCCGCCGGCGTGATCGGCGAGGACTTTATCGCCGCTTCCTACGGCGCCGCCACGGGATAGGTTCCGGGAAGCAGGATGCCCTTGTCTACCGTCTCGATGTTGGTGTGGCCGCAAAACGCCATCGTCAAATCAAGCTCGCGGTGGATGATCTGCAGCGCCTTGGTCACGCCTTCTTCTCCCATGGCGCCCAGGCCGTACAGGAAGGAGCGGCCGATGTAGGTGCCCTTGGCCCCCAGTGCCCGCGCCTTGAGCACGTCCTGGCCGCTGCGGATGCCGCCGTCCATGTGGACCTCGATCCGGTTGCCGACGGTGTCCACGATCTGCGGCAGGGCGCGTATCGACGACTCGGCGCCGTCGAGCTGGCGCCCGCCATGGTTGGACACGATGAGTGCGTCAGCGCCGGAGTTGACCGCGAGTTTCGCGTCCTCCACGTCCTGGATGCCCTTGAGGATCAGCTTGCCGCCCCAGCGCTTCTTGATCCATTCCACGTCGCCCCAGTTCAGGCCCGGGTCGAACTGCTTGGCGGTCCACTCGGAAAGCGAACCCATGTTCTCGACACCCTTGACATGGCCCACGATGTTGCCGAAGCCGTGGCGTTTGGTGCCCAGCATGCCCAGGCCCCAGCGCGGCTTGGTCATCAGGTTCAGGATGGTGGCCAGTGTCGGTTTGGGCGGCGCGCTCAGGCCGTTCTTGAGGTCCTTGTGACGCTGGCCGAGGATCTGCAGGTCCAGCGTGAGCACCAGCGCCGAACAGTTGGCGGCCTTGGCGCGGTCTATCAGGCGCTCGATGAAGTCGCGGTCCTTCATGACGTAGAGCTGGAACCAGAAGGGGTGGCGATCAGTTCCTGCCGCCACGTCCTCGATCGAGCAGATGCTCATGGTTGAGAGCGTGAACGGAATGCCGAACTTTTTCGCCGCACGTGCGCCCAGGATCTCGCCGTCGGCATGCTGCATGCCGGTCAGGCCGGTAGGCGCAATCGCCACCGGCATGGCCACGGGCTGGCCGATCATCTGCGTGGCCGTGCTGCGGTTTTCCATGTTGACCGCGACGCGCTGGCGCAGCTTGATGGACTGGAAGTCGCTTTCATTGGCGCGGTAGGTGCTTTCTGTCCACGAGCCGGAGTCGGCGTAGTCGTAGAACATGCGGGGCACGCGTTTTTTCGCCAGAACGCGCAGGTCTTCAATGGTGGTGATCACGGGCATACGGTCTCCTGTTATGTCCTGCATGGTAGCGGGCTGCCCGTTTTCCGGCGTGAATTACGCTTGCGCCCCGATGAAATTATTTTGATGCGCCGCGGCCAGGCTGGGCGTCGCGCACGCCAGCGCCGCGTACCTCCAGCCGGATCTCATCGAGCACCTTGCCGCCGGCATCGGCCAGCTGCACCACATGCCGTCCCGGCCAGGGCAGCCACTGCACCTGTGCGCCGCGGGCGAACGGCTTGCCGTCCATCAGCCAGCGCAGCTCGCCGCCCTGGGCGCTGAAGCTCACGCGCTGACGGTTGGGCGGAATGTCGGGGTCCAGCGCGATGATGGTGCCGTTGGTGGGCGCGGTGATGCGAGCGGCGACAGACGCCGTGTCGTCCCCCTTTTTAAAGCTTTTTTGACCTCCAGCCCTTGTCTGGTATGCGCTGGCAGCTCCTGAATCAATAGCAAAAAGAGCCTGCTCCGTGCCGCGCAGAAACCATTCTCCGCGCGCCGCCTCCACAGGCGCGCCCGCTGCGCCGGCAAAGGTCACCTGGCGTTGCACCAGGCCGGCCGGCGGCGCCGGGGCGCGGCTGGGCTCGGTGCGGTGCAGGTAATTCAACAGTGCGGCCCAGACCGGTGCCGCGCCGCTGGTGCCGCTGACGTCCCACATGGGGGCCCCGCTGGCATTGCCCACCCAGACGCCGACGGTGTAGCGCTGCGAGTAGCCGATGGCCCAGTTGTCGCGCATGTCCTTGCTGGTGCCGGTTTTCACCGCCGTCCAGAAACGTGTGGCCAGCACGCTGTCGGTGCCGAAGGTGCGCGCGCGCGCCATCGGGTCACTCAGGATGTCGCTGACGATGAAGGCGGCGCCGGGGTCCAGGGCCTGGACAGAACCCGTTCGGGCGGGGCCTGTCGAAGCCTTTTTCTTCCTGGCAGACCCTTCGGCAAGCTCAGGGCGAGCGGAAAAAGAAGGAGTGCTGTAACGCCCGTCATTGGCCAGCGCGCGGTAGGCGTTGGCCAGCGCCAGCAGCGAGACCTCGCTGCTGCCCAGCGCCAGGCTGTAGCCGTAGTAGTCGCCGGTTTCCCTCAATGGCAAACCCACGGCCCTGAGCTGCTTGTGAAAGGCATCGGGCGAGACCATCACGAGTGTGCGCACTGCCGGCACGTTGAGGGAGGCGCCCAGCGCGGTGCGTGCCGATACCAGGCCCTTGAACTGGCGGTCGTAATTCTGGGGAATGTAGAGGCCACCGGCCGTGGGGATTTGCGAGGACGAATCTTCCAGCAGCGATGCCGCGGTGATGCGTTTTTCGGCCAGCGCCTGCGCATACAGAAAGGGCTTGAGCGTGGAGCCGGGCTGGCGCAGCGCCAGCACCCCGTCCACTTCGGCCGCGCCGCTGAGTTCGCCGGATGAACCGACCCAGGCCAGCACCTCGCCGGTCGCGTTGTCCAGCACGACGATGGCACCGTCTTCCACATGACGGCCGCGCAGCTCGCGCAGGTGCTGGGTCAAGGTAGACACGGCAAAGCGTTGCAGGGGCGCGCGCAGGGTGGACGGTATCTCCGTTCGGGCCGAGCCGCCCGAAACCCTGGATGCTGCGAACCCCTCGACAGGCTCAGGGCGAACGGTGGTGGAGAGCAGTCTCCGCGCCAGATGCGGCGCTACTCCCTCGGTGGCGTCGAATGACTTGCGTTGCAGGGCCGCCGCCGCGAACAGGTCCAGACCCTCGCAATCGGCTTTCGCCGGGGCCTGCATGGTTTTGAGCACACCGCAGGCGCGCTGCGTGACCTGCACCGCTTTCGCATTCGGTGCCCGCACCAGCGCCGCTGCCAGCGCCGCCTCGCGTTCGTCCAGCCCGTGCGCCGCCTTGCCGAACAGCGTGCGGCTCAGCGCATCAATGCCGACGAGTTCGCCACGGAAAGGCACGAGGTTGAGGTAAGCCTCCAGGATCTGGTCCTTGCGCCAGCTGCGCTCCAGCAACTGGGCCGACACCGTCTGGCCGATTTTCTGCGTGATGCTGCGCCCGCCTGCGGCTGCACGCCAGTCCTCGTCGAGCAGGCCGGCCAGCTGCATGCTGAGCGTGGAGGCACCACGCGTTTTGGTGGCCCACAGATTGCCCCAGGCGGCGGCAGAGACGGCGCGCCAGTCCACCCCGCTGTGTTCGTAAAAACGCTTGTCCTCGCTGAGCACCAGCGCCGTGCGCAGGGCGGGTGAAATGTCCGGCAGCGCCACCCACTGGCCGCGCCGCACCGTGTTGTCGGTGCGCAAGCGCTGGATCACCTCACCGCTGCGGTCCAGGATCAGCGTGTCGGACGGACGGAATTCGCGTTTTACTTCATCAAAAGTGGCTGTAGCCCAGGCAGGACGGGCGCAAGCAGCTATCAAAAAAAGAGCGAGCGAAACACGGCGTGCAATAGGCAAGGGAACCCGCCAACGATGCATGCGATTTTCTGCCGGGCCGCCCCGAGGGAAATCAGCCCCCTCGGGGGGTAGCGCAGTACGTGAAGCGACAAGCGTGGGGGCCATATTTATTTGACGGCTTCCACCTTGACCCGCGCATTCGGCGTCTCGCCAAACATCTCCGGTGCATACATGGCTTCGACGCGGCTGGGCGGCAGGGCGAAGTCGCCGACGTTGTTCAGGCGCACGGTGTATTCCATCTTCACCACGCCTTTGGGCAGGTACTCGTAATAACTGCGGAAGGCCTCGAAGCTGCGTTCCTCGAAAGCCGGCCAGCTTCCACCCGATGAAGCGGATTTTTTCTCGCCGCTGGTGGCGATCTGCGAGTCGCGGCCCAGGCCGCTGCCGAGAATGGTGGCGCCGCCGGGCACCGGGTCGCTGATCACCACCCAGGTCATGTCGGCGCTGGCGTTGACTTCCAGCGAAATTCGCACCACGTCGCCGCGGGTGTAGATGCCCGTGACGGCTTGCTCCACCGGTGTGATGGTTTTCCTGATCTGGTAGCCGGCGTTGAACGGCGCTTTCAGGGGGATTGCCGCCAGCGACTGCAGCGTCAGCCAGGGTTTGCCTGTGCCTTGCTGAGTCACGGTCAGCGTGTCCTTGCCGCCGGGTGTCGTTGTGCCCCAGGGCAGGAACATGCTGTTGCCCCGCAGATTCCCGGGCGAGGCGGGCGCCCCGAAGAAGCTGCTCTGGTTGGGCGCGCCCAGTGCGTCGGTGGGCTTGATGCGTTCGACTTTCGCCCATTCCACACTGGCTGTCGCTGCAGCCAAAGCGGCTTTGGTGACACCGGCCACCGGTGCCGCTTCAAACTTCGCCGAGAACCTGTCCAGCGCCAGCCCGCCCCAGAGGTTGGCGGTGGTGGTGTGCCAGGCGCCTTTTTGCTGGCGGCCTATGAAGCCATTGGCCAGCTTGCCCATGTCGTCCTTCCAGGCCGGGTCGTCCATCACCGCCAGCATCAGGCGCGCGGTGTTGACGTCGCCATTGACCATCAGCCACCACCAGTAGTCGTCTTTCTCGGTGCTGAAGGTGAGCTTGGTGCCCTGGTACGACAGGCGCGATTTCAGCACCTGGGTCGCTTCCGCCAGCCGCTGCTCGCGTTGCGGCACGTCGCTCACACGTTTGAGGATGTTGAACCAGTCAATCACCGCGTGGGTAGGCCACTGGTTCGGTGCAATCGTGATGCTGCCCAGCATGCGGCCCTGCGCCTTGCCGTAACGCGAGAGCGCCTCGATGGCAGCCAGCTTGCGCACGTCCAGGTCCTTGCGGGGGCTCCAGAACTCGCGCTGGATGCGGCCTTCCACAAACGCAATCAGGCCGCGCTCCATGGGCGCGCGGGCGTCGTCCGGCATCGCGAAGGCCGGATTGAGGGCCGCGGCTTCGTGCGTGGCGGCCAGCAGGTAGGCCGTCAGCGTATCGCTGCCGCGCGAAGCGTCGCCGTCACGCGGCGGGAAATAACTGGCCAGGCCGTCGCTGTCGAGGTAGCCGGGCAACTGCGCCAGCACGGTCTGCCAGAGTTTGGCGTCGCGCAGGCCGACGGCCTTGCTGGTCTTTTGCTCCAGGCAGGCGAACGGGTAGTTGGCCCACCAGTCGCGCACGCCGTCCAGGCCTTCGGCGAGTTTCGGCTGCAGCGACATTTTCAGCCCCCCGCGGCCGGGGAGGGCGTCGGCCGGCGGGTTCACGTCGAGCGTGAAGGTCCCATCGACCTGCACCAGCGTGGCCTGCTGCACTGTCAGCGGCACGGCGGGGATGATGCGCTGGCGCGCTTTCAGGCCGTCGCGCGCGCCGCTGACCGTGTCCTTCGCTTCGATCTCCCAAAGGATGGCTTCCGCGCGTGTGAGCGCGAGTTGCGCCGGTGCCGTCACCATCCAGGCCACCTCACGCGCCTCGCCCGCAGGAATCTCGACGGTTTGCGGTTTGAGATCGAGCAGGGTGGCGCGCGGACTCACCTCCACCTTCATGTCTGCCTTGGTGGTGTTGCGCAGGGTGATCTGTGCGCGGAACTGGTCGTCCTCGCGCACCAGCGGCGGCAGGCCGCTGATGATCTGCAGGTCTTGCGTGGCCCGGATGCTGGTCTGCCCGGTGCCGAACAGGCCGGTGCCACTGTCGGCGACCGCGACGATTTTGAAGGTGGTCAGCGCATCGTTGAGCGGTATGGTGACGACGGCCTGACCATTCGCATCGAGCTGCAGTTTCGGGTTCCACAGCAGCAGGGTGTCCAGCAGCTCGCGCGTGTTGCTGCGCCCGCCGCCGCCACCGGCCGGCACGGCCTTGCGCCCATAGTGCCGGCGGCCGATGATTTCCATTTGCGCGGTCGAGGTTTCCACGCCCCAGGCGCGCCGTTGCAGCATCGCACCCAGCAGGTCCCAGCTGGTGTTGGGCATCAGCTCCAGCAGCGCCTGGTCCACCGCGGCCAGGGCGACCTCTGCATTGGCGGCCGGCTGGCCGTTGGGCAGCTTCGCCGTGACGGTGACCTGGGCCTGGCCGCGCACCGGGTAGCTTTCCCTGTCGGCCTGGACTGTCACGGCCAGCTGGTGGGCCTGCGTGCCGACGCGGATTTCCGCCAGCCCGAGGCGGAAGGCCGGTTTGCTCAGGTCCACCAGCGCGGTCGGCGCCACGTATTCGCGCCCCTCGTACCAGAACGAGGTCCACCATTCACGCGGTGCCTTGTAGCCCCAGGTGAAAAAGCTGTACCAGGGCACCTCGCGCAGGCGGCCGCGCAGGGCCAGCACGCTGACATACACATTCGGCCCCCAGCCCTCCTTGACCTTGAGCTGGACGGTCGGATCCTGGCCATTGAGCTGCACCACCTGGGTCTCGATGATGCCTTCACGCTCGATGGCCACCAGCGCGGTGGCAAAACGGAAAGGCATGCGCACCTGGAATTTGGCGGTCTCGCCGGGCTGGTAACTTTTCTTCTCCGGCAGCACGTCCATGCGGTCGTGGTCTTCGCCGCCGAACCACAACTCGCCCTGCTTGGTGACATAGACCGAGCTGGCGGCCTGGATGCTGTTGCCGTCCTTGTCTTTCGCGGTCACGACCAGTTCCACCTCGCCCGGCTCGCCAAGTCTGGCCTCGCACAGCAGCAGGCCGCGGTTGTCGCTTTTGCCGCTGCAGACGCTGCCGAGGTCCTTGATGTCGGTCTTGTTGTCGTAGGTGTAGAAACCGCCCACCATGCGTTTGCGGCTGGTGGTGACGATGCGCGCCACGGCCCTGACCTCCAGCGGCACATCGGCCGCGGGTTTGCCGCTCAGGTCCAGGGCCAGCGCCTGGAACCTGATCTTCTGGCTCGCGGAGACCCAGCCTTCGGTCTTGATGCCGGCCACCACGGCGGCCGGCCACAGCGTGGTGACGCTGCGAATCGTCTGCACCTCGCCATTCGGGTCGGCGTAGCTGGCTTCCAGCAACAGCTCCTGCGGTTGTTTGCTGGCGGGCAGATCGGTGATGCCGGTTTTGCCGCCGCCGTTGCGATCCAGGGTCAGGGCCAGCTTGTTGGCGACCACGCGCTGGTCCTGCGGGGCCGTGGCCTCTTCCTCACCGCCTTCACTGGCGGCGCGCTGCACGCGCGGCGGTGCGAAATTGAAGGCCTCGTAGTCGCTGTAGCTCAGGGTCTTGCTGCGCAGCAATGCGGACACGCGCACCGGCAGGTTGGCTGCGCCGCCACCCGAGACATAGTTGACCTGCACATCGGTGGGCACGGCTTTGACATTCACCAGGGCTTTTTTCTCGCTGGGCTGGATGCGGCCCTCAAGCACCGGCAGGCGGAACTCCTCCACACGGAAGGCGCCGGTGGGCGTGGCGCGGCTTCCCTGGCGCAGCTCCACCTGGTATTCGCCGAGTTTGGCTGCAGGCGGGATCGCAAAGCTGCTTTCGGCGCTCTGGCCGCCGGTGGCGGTCTTGCGCCAGTCCAACGGCTGTACGTATTGCTGGCCGCTGCCGGTGTGGGTGACGACCAGCTTGTCCGGCACGACATCGGCCAGGCCAAAACCCTGGCTGGTCTCCAGGCGCAGCAGGTGTTTCATGGACACGGTTTCACCGGCGCGCAGCAGGGTGCGGTCGAAAATGGTGTGGGCACGCTGGTCCGGGCGGATCTCGCTGCTGGTTGGCACGTTGAAGCGCCAGGGCTCGATGCCCTTGTGCCAATCGCTCCAGGTGAAGCTGATGTCTTCGACACTGTCAACAGTGCTTCCTTGAGCCCCCACGCTTTTCGCTTCGCGTAATGCGCTGCCCCCCGGGGGGGCTGTGCTTGCTTGGGGCGGCCCGGCGCCGCGCACGCGCGCACTGACAAAGTAGGCGTTGCGGTAGTCGTCGCCGCCGCAGCGCGGCGCCTCGGACGCCAGGCCCTTGAAATTGGCAATGCCTTGCGCGTTGGTCACGGCCTTGGCGAGTTCTTCGCCCTTGCAGCTGGAAACCCGCACCGTGGCACCGGCCACCGGCGCGCCCTTGTCCAGCGTGGTCACCCAGGCCAGCGCGTTTTCGCGCCCCAGCTTGAAATGCACGCCGAGGTTGGTCACCAGCGCCGAGGTGCGCACAACCATGGTCCGGCTGTCACCGTGGCGTTCGTCGAGGAGTGACGTGCCGAGTTTTTGCGAGGCAATTTCGACCACGTGAAAACCGGGCGAGAGCGGGATGCCGATCACCTCGAAGGGACGCGGGTCACCGCTCGCCGCTTTGGGCAGGTCCAGCGTTTTCACGCCGGGCTGGCCATTGAGCAAGGAGAGCATGCGCGACTGCACGTACGCTTTGCCCTGCGCGTCAAGCGCCTTGGGCAGCGTTCCCTTCACGTCCCGGCCGGCCTGGTCGCGGCCCACCTGGTAGTTGTTGTAGTGCTCCACCTTGCGGAACCAGGCAATGATGTCGGCATCGGTTTTGGGCTGCAGGTCGCTGACCTTGCCCGGCGCCAGACCCTTGACTTGCAGCGCGGCTTCGACATTGCGCAGCGTCACCGGCAGCAGCGCCGGCTCGCCCGCTTTGGCGCCGGGCTCGGCAAAACGCTCGACGATGCCGAACGGTGCGGCGGCGAACTTGGCCAGCGGCGGCATGGCGCCGGTCGCCACCTTCAGCGGAAAGTTGTCGCTATTGCGCAGGGGGCGGCCGGAAGCGTCCTTGAAGTCCTTGGGAAGCTCGAGCGTGAAGGCGCTCTGCTCTGCAAAAGGCGGCTTGAAGCTGACACCGTTGACGACGTTGTCGCCGTCGCCGCTTTCCGTGTCGAACACCGGCTTGAGCGCGCCCTTGACGGATTTGAGGAGAATCGCCTCGGCCAGCTTTCGCGGCACCGGCGCGTTGAAGTTCAGGCTCATGGGGCGAATCGGCAAACAGGCCGACTGCGCGTTTTCGCGCTCGCAGTTGAAGCTGGCAGAAAACGGCTCGCGTACCTGGAAGTTGTAGCGCCGCTCCACCGAGTTGGCCACGCCGCTCGGGGTGGCCACGCCTTTTCCGTACACCAGCTGGATTTTGCTTGCGGGTGTGAGGCGCCGGTTGCAGGCCAGCGTCACCACGCTCAAGGGGTCTTTCCCGGCGGCCTTGTCCAGGTTCTGCGACGTCAGCAGTGCCTCCCGTTCCTTGCCTTCAATCAGTTTCACGGGTACCCGCTCGCCCAGGCCTTCCACCGAACACCAGACGTTCTCCCGGACACTGGCCAGCGTGGCCGGGCCGTTGAGCTGCAGCACGAAGTACTGCTCTTCGTCGATGCGCTGGTAGGTGCCGGGCCGCAGGTTCTGCACAAAAGGGCCGCCGGTGTTGAACTTCCAGGACAGCTTGCCGCTGATGGACTGGTCTTTGGGCGAGCGGAAGGTGGGAATGCCCTGCAGTGTGCAGCTGACGCCGGGCGGCAGATCGCTGTCGAATTCAAAAGCCCATTGGCGGTCGCTGATCCAGCGGCCCGAGCCTTTGGTGGTCTGCGCGTCGCTGCAGCTCAGGCTGACAGGGGCGGGCGCCTTGGGGTCGCCGAAGTTGACGGCGCTGTCATCGAACTTGACGGCAATCTGCCGTACCCGTGCAACTTCCCCCTGGGGCGAGACGCTGGTGACCTGCAGCGCCTGGGCCTGCAAGACGCCTGCGGCGAGCAGGGCAGTGATTGTTTTTGCGATGGATAAGGCCACGTTTTCCCCTCAGATGAGGAAAGCGTAGCCGATCAGGGCCTGTCGCCTTTGTAACAAGGCGCAGCAGGCGGCGAAAACGGGTATAAAAAAAGCGGGCCGAAGCCCGCTTTGTCGATACGGCAGGCCCCGGTATCAGCCGAGATTCAGCGGCACAAAAATCTTGCTGTCGCCGCGCTGGATCAGCAGCGCGACCGACTTGCCGGACTTCGCCACCATGGCGCGCACCTGCTCGATGTTGCGCACAGGTGTGCCGTTGACGGACACCAGCACGTCACCGGCCTGAACCCCGGCCAACGCGGCGGGACCGCTGGCCTGCTGCACCAGCAGACCGCTTTCGACACCGGCTTCCTGCTGCTCGTCGGGCCGCAGCGGCCGCAGCGCCAGGCCCAGCTTGCCCTGCGCGGCACTGGTTTTCGGGTCATCGGCCTGTGCCACCTTCTGGTCGGCGCTGCCCAGCCGTGCCGTCAGCTCCCTGGCCGCGCCCTGGCGCCAGATCTCCAGCCTGGCGCTGTCGCCGGGCGCCGCCAGGCCGAGCACCGCCGGCAGGTCGCCCGACGACACGATGGGCTGGCCGTTGACCTTGCGGATCACGTCGCCCGACTGCAGGCCTGCCTTGTCGGCCGGCCCGCCCTTTTCAACACTGGAGACCAGCGCGCCCTCGGGCTTGTCGAGCTTGAAGGAGTCGGCAAAGGCCTGGTTGACCTCCTGCACCGCCACACCGAGACGCGCGTGTTCGACCTTGCCGGTGGCGACGATCTGGTTCTTGATGCGTCCCGCCACGTCGATGGGAATGGCAAAGGACACGCCCTGGTAGCCGCCGCTGCGGCTGTAGATCTGCGAGTTGATGCCCACCACCTCGCCGCGCGCATTGAACAGCGGGCCGCCCGAGTTGCCGGGGTTGATGGCCACGTCGGTCTGGATGAAGGGGACGCTGCTGTCGTCTGGCAGTGAGCGGCCCTTGGCGCTGACGACGCCCGCGGTCACGGTGTTTTCAAAGCCGAAGGGCGAACCGATCGCCAGCACCCATTCGCCGACTTTCAGCTCGCTGGTTTTGCCCAGCGCCACCACCGGCAGGTTGGCCGCGTCGATTTTCAGCACGGCCACGTCGGTTTTGGGGTCGGCGCCCAGCACCTTGGCGCGGAACTCGCGCCGGTCGGTCAGCTTGACGGTGACTTCCTTCGCGCCGCGCACCACGTGGGCGTTGGTCAGGATGATGCCGTCGGCGCTGACGATGAAGCCCGAGCCCTGGCCGCGCGTGGGCATTTCCTGCTGCGGGCCGCCGGGCCGGCCCTGGCCTTGCTGAAAGCGCCGGAAGAACTCGAAGAAAGGGTCGCCCTGCGTGCCCTCATCATCGTCCCCCTGGGCGAACGCGGAATCGTTGCTGACTTTGGTGGTTCCGGTCACGCTGATGTTGACCACGGCCGGGCCGTAACGCTCGGTGATCTGCGAGAAGTCGGGCGGTGCGACGGCCTGGATGGGCGCCGCAGCGGCGATGGCCGGCGTCGCCGCCGCATAGGACGCCGTGTGGACAGCGTTGAATGCGCTGACGCCAGCGCCGCCAATGGCGCCGGCGGCCAGCAGGGCAACGACGAGGCGGGTGTTTTTCAGTGCTGCAGTTGTCATGGCGGATTTCCTTGAAGGGGGCACACAGTGCGGTGCCGGTACTCATCAGCATGGCGCCTCTGCCTTAGGTGGGGCTTAAATGGTGCCCCCACGGTTGCTCACTGCGTGAGCGCCCTGCCCCCGGGGGGGCCGCTGCGCCTGCGGGCCGGCGGAGCCGGACCCGCGGCCCCTGCTTGAAGGGAACGGAGCCCATGCTCGTTCGTTGCGAGTCCGGATCCAGTAATTAAAATGACCTGCATCCCTTATGGAATGGCCGCAAGCAGCTATTAAATATATAGCGTCGGTTCAGATGGATGAAGGTGACTTCGGAAAGGTCACGCTCACCTGCAATCCGCCGAGGCGTTCGGATCGGGCCAGCTGCAAGGTCGCGCCGTGGCGCTCGGTGATCGCCTGGACGATCGCCAGGCCCAGGCCGCTGCCCGTTTCGGACGCTGCGCCGCTGGCGCGGTAGAAGCGGTCGAAGACACGCTCGCGGTCTGCTGCCGCAATGCCCGGGCCGCTGTCTTCCACCCGCAGCAGCGGCCGGCCCTGTGCCAGCTCGAGCGACACATCGACGCGACCCGCAGCAGGCGTGTACTTGACGGCGTTGTCCAGCAGGTTGCGCAGCAGCACACGCAGCGCTTCAGGCTCGCCCAGGACCTGCGCGCTGGCCAGATGCTCATCCGTCAGGCCCAGATCGATCTGCTTGAGCCGGGCATGCGGCAGCACGTCAGCCACCGCGAGCTTGACCACGTCCTGCAGATCAACCAGGACATTCGCCCCCGGCGCTGCCGGGCCCGGACCGGCCTCTTCGCGCGCCAGCACCAGCAGTTGCTCGACCAGCCGGATGGCACGGTCTATGCCCTGGTTCAGGCGGGCGATGCCGGCTTCGCGCTCGGCCGGGGTCTGGTCCGCCCGGCCGTTCGGGCGCAGCGCCTGCGCCTGCAGCTTGAGCGCGGTCAGCGGCGAGCGCAGTTCATGCGCAGCATCGGCCACAAAGTTCTTCTGCGCGTCAAAGGCCTGGCGCACCCGGCCGAACAGCAGGTTGAGTTCATCGACCAGCGGCCGCACTTCGTCGGGCAGGCCCGCATCGGCCAGCGGCGAAAAATCGTCGGCCTCCCGCTGCGCAACCTGGCGCCGCGTCCGTTCGATGGGCGCCAGCGACCGGTTGATGACCCACCACACCGCCAGCATCAGCAGCGGCGTCAGCAGCGCAAAAGGCAGCACGGCGCGCAGCGCCAGGGCGCGCGCGCGTGCGGTGCGGGCGTCCAGGTCCTGCGCGATCTGCACCGTCTGGAAAGGCGTCTGCAGCGAATACACGCGGTAGTGCTTGCCATGGGCCTCCACGTCGGAAAACCCCAGCACCGCGCGGGGCGGCAGCGCTGACCGCGTGGAGCGGAAGATCTGCGTGCCATCCTGGCCCCAGATCTGCACATAGAGGTCAAAGCCCGCATCGTCCTCGATCTCCGGCAGGGCGGCGCCCAGCGGGATGCCGCCGCGCAGCGTACGCGCCACCTGACGCAAATGGTCGTCGAACAGAGCATCGGCCTGTTGCAGCGCGCTGCGGTAAGCGGTGGCGGCCTGCAGCACGGCGCCCAGCAGGATGGCTGCCAACACGAACCAGAGCAATCTGGCCTTCAAGGAGTGAGCCCCCACGCCCGGCACTGCGTGTCCTTCGCGAGGCCTTGCAGGCCGCGGCTCGCGGGACGCTTCGCCTCTGTCGCTTGTCCAACCCTGCGCAGGCAGGTTTGGAGCCGCAGGCTCCAGCCCCTCGGGGGCGCTGCGCCTGCGGCCCGGCAAAGCCGGTTCCGCGGCCCCTGCTGGCAGGGAAACCGGCGCACCCTGCGTGTCTTGAGGTGCTGGAGGCGTCACTGTTTGGGCACCAGGTAACCGAGGCCGCGCACGGTCTGGATGATGTCGTTGCCGAGTTTTTTGCGCACGCCGTGGATATAGACCTCAACCGCGTTGCTGCTCACGTCGTCCTTCCAGCTGAAGAGTTTTTCCTCGAGCTGGGCCCGTGAGAGCACCGCGCCCGGCCGGGCCAGCAAGGGCTCGAGCACCGCCCACTCACGCGCCGAGAGCGACACCGGCTGGCCGTTCAGGCTGGCTTCATGGGTGGCGGGGTTCAGGCTCACGCCGCGATGTTCAAACGCTGGCTCGGCCCGCCCCGCGCTGCGGCGTATCAGGGCACGTATGCGCGCCAGCAGCTCGTCGGTGTCATAGGGTTTGACCACATAGTCGTCAGCACCGGCATCCAGGCCGGCGATGCGCTCGCCGACCGCATCACGCGCGGTGGCCACCAGCACCGGGGTGGTATCGCGCCGCGCGCGCAGGGAACGCAAGACCTCGAGCCCGTCGCGTTTGGGCAGGCCCAGGTCCAGCAGCACCAGGTCGTACTGCTCGCTGCGCAGGGCGGTGTCGGCCATGGCGCCGTCGCGCACCCAGTCCACGGCGTAGTGGACGGACCGCAGCACCGCCAGCACGGCCTCGCCGATCATGGCGTCGTCTTCCACCAGCAGTAAACGCATCAGGTGGCGCCCCCACGTTCGCGCACTACCTGTTGCCCTCTGCCCCCCGGGGGGGCGCTGCGCCTGCGGGCCGGCCCTTCGTCAGGCTCAGGACAGGCCGAGGCCGGACCCGCGGTCCCTGCTGGTTGAGTTCTGGTGGTGTGCGTTGGTCGCATGGCGGTGTTCTTTGCAGTGGTCAGTCTACAAAGCCCACCTTAACCGGGGCTTAGGCCAGCCGCGCCCGGTGCCGGGCGATCTGCGCCCGCACCTGTGCCGGCGCAGTGCCGCCCAGGGTGTTGCGGGCGTTCAGCGAGCCGCGCAGGCTCAGCACGTCGTACACGTCTTTTTCGATCTTGGGGTTGAACTGCTGCAGCACGGCGAGCGGCAGCTCTGACAGATCCACGGCGTGCGAGATGGCGGCTTTCACCGCGTGGGCCACGGCCTCGTGCGCATCGCGGAAGGGGAGCCCCTTCTTGACCATGTAGTCGGCCAGATCGGTGGCGGTGGCGTAACCCTTGAGTGCCGCGCGCTCCATGGCTTCGGGCTTGACGGTGATGCCGCCCACCATTTCGGCAAAGATGCGCAGCGTGTCCTTCAGCGTGTCGACGGTGTCGAACAGCGGCTCCTTGTCTTCCTGGTTGTCCTTGTTGTAGGCCAGCGGCTGGCCCTTCATCAGGGTGATCAGGCCCATCAGGTGGCCGACCACGCGGCCGGTCTTGCCGCGCGCCAGTTCGGGCACGTCGGGGTTTTTCTTCTGCGGCATGATGGAAGAGCCGGTGGTGAAACGGTCGGCAATTTCAATGAAGCCGAAGTTCTGGCTCATCCACAGAATCAGCTCCTCGCTCATGCGGCTGATGTGCACCATGGCCAGCGAGGCGGCGGCGGTGAACTCAATCGCAAAGTCGCGGTCGCTCACAGCATCGAGGCTGTTCTGGCAGACCTGGGGCTGGCCTTGCGCATCGACCATGCCCAGGGTTCTGGCGACACGTTCGCGGTCCAGCGGGTAGCTGGTGCCGGCCAAAGCGGCGGCGCCAAGCGGCAGGCGGTTGACGCGTTTGCGCACGTCCTGCAGGCGCTCGGCGTCGCGCGCGAACATTTCGACATAGGCCAGCATGTGGTGGCCAAAACTGACGGGCTGGGCCACCTGCAGGTGGGTGAAGCCGGGCAGGATGACCTCGACATTCTTCTCGGCAATGTCCACCAGCGCCTTCTGCAGGTCGGTCAGCAGCGCAGCTATCAGATCAATCTCGCCGCGCAGCCACAGGCGCACATCGGTGGCGACCTGGTCGTTGCGGCTGCGGCCGGTGTGCAGGCGTTTGCCGGCGTCGCCGGCCAGTTGCGTCAGGCGCGCCTCGATGTTCAGGTGCACGTCTTCCAGGTCCAGTTTCCATTCAAAGGCACCGGCTTCGATTTCAGAGCGGATCTGCGCCATGCCTTGCTGGATGGCCGCATGGTCGGCGGCGCCCAGGATTTTCTGCGCGGCCAGCATCTCGGCATGCGCCAGCGAGCCGGTGATGTCGGCGTCAGCCAGGCGCTTGTCAAAAAACACACTGGCGGTGTAACGCTTGACCAGGTCGCTCATGGGTTCGGAGAACAGGGCGGACCAGGCTTGGGATTTTTTGTCGAGTTGGCTCACGGGAGGCTTTCTGTGGAGGACCGTCTGGCGGCCGCGCTGGCGTGTCGCGGCGGCAACATTATTGGGGGAAGTACGGGTTTGACACCGGTTTCAAGCGGCTTGCCGGTGCAATACTCATGAACCTGATTTTATCTGCGTGCAGGAAGTTCCCGTAAAGCGGGCGCGCCTGGGACCTCCGGGCCAGCCCCTGCGCAGAAACCGGATACCTGCCAAGCGACCTTTTCATGCATTTCAAGCCCGACCTTTCGTCCTTTGGGGAGTCCACCGTGCTGGGCGGCCTGAGCCAGCCCGGGGATGCGCCTGCGCCCCTGCCGGCCCGTGTCAACGTGTTTGACGCCTGCAATGTCGGCGTAGTACTGCGCGCCGTGTTGTTCGTCGAGGCGGTGGTGGGCGTCGGCGCGATGTTCGGTGGCGGCATGTTTGTCGACTGGCTGCTGCGGTTTTCGCTGCTGACCGGCGGCGTGCTGCCCGCCACGCTGGCCTGGCTGATTGCCGCCTGCGTGCTCAAGGGGCGGCTGGCCCGGCTCGGCACCACCCAGCAGTGGGTGGCTGGCGTCTCCCTGGGCGCGCTGGCGGGCCTGTATGGCTGCGGGCTGCTGGTGCTGCTGAATCTGCTCAATCCGGCGCCCTGGTGGGCCAGCGCTGCGGCCGGCGCCCTGCTGTCGGCGGTGCTGGTAGCCGGGCTGGTCTGGCGCGCCAAGGCGCGTACACCGGCGGCCACGGCGGCGCGCCTGGCCGAACTTCAGTCGCGCATCCGGCCTCATTTCCTGTTCAACACGCTCAACAGTGCCATTGCGCTGGTGCGCGCCGAACCCGCCAAGGCCGAAGCCGTGCTGGAAGACCTGAGCGAGCTGTTTCGCCATGCGCTGGCCGACCAGGGCGAGGCCGTCACGCTGGGCCTGGAGATTGCCCTGGCGCGGCGTTACATGGCCATCGAGCAGATCCGTTTTGGCGAGCGTCTGCAGGTGCAATGGACTCTGGACCCCGACGCCGATGCGGCCAAATTGCCGCCGCTGCTGCTGCAGCCGCTGGTGGAAAATGCGGTGCGCCATGGCGTGGAGCCCAGTGCCCAGGGCGCGCAGATCAAGATCACCACCGAACGGCGTGGCGGGGTGGTGGTGGTCAAAGTGACAAACTCCACGCCCGCCGGTGTCGGTGAGCGGGGACACGGGCTGGCGCTGGCCAATGTGCGCGAGCGCCTGGCGCTGCTGCACGATGTGCAGGCGCAGTTCAAGACCGTGTTCAAGGACGGTGTTTTTCAAGTGAGGCTGGAGATCCCCCTATGACAGGCAAGCTGAGGGCGCTGATTGTGGATGACGAGGCGCTGGCGCGTTCGCGCCTGCGCACGCTGCTGGGCGACTGCACTGCGCCGCCGGCCTGCGTGGCTGGCGAAGCCGCGCATGCGGCGCAGGCCATGGACGCCCTGGGCCGCGAAACCTTTGATGTGGTCCTGCTCGACATCCGCATGCCCGGCGCCGACGGCATCGCGCTGGCGCAGACCATTGCCCGCCTGCCGCACCCGCCGGCGGTGGTGTTTGTCACCGCGCATTCCGAACACGCGGTGCAGGCCTTCGATCTCGAGGCGGTGGACTACCTCACCAAGCCCGTGCGCCTTGAGCGGCTGCAGCAGGCGCTACAAAAAGTGGAGCGGCTTGCGCAGGCAGGAAAAGGGCTGGAGACCGATTCGAGTGCTGATTTCCTGATCATCCAGGACCGCGGGCGGACCGAGCGTGTGCCGCTGGCCGAGGTGCTGTACCTCAAGGCCGAGCTCAAGTACATCACCGTGCGAACGGTGGGCAAAAGCTACATCCTCGACGGCAGCCTCAACGAACTGGAGGAAAAATACGCCCAGCAGTTCATGCGCATCCACCGCAACGCGCTGGTGGCCCGCCGCGCGGTGCGCGCGCTTGAAAAACATTTTGATCCCGAGGAAGGGGAGGGCTGGGCCGTGCGGCTCAACGGCATCGACGAATTGCTGGCGGTGTCGCGGCGCCAGCTGAGCGCGGTGCGCGAGGCCATCGCCGCGTGAGCCCGCCGCCTGGCCGAAGCCGCCTACCCGTTCTGGCGACGCCGTCCTGCACCGGCGGGCTGCCTGTGGCGGTGAAATGAACACCCGCAGTGTCGGAGGTGCCGCCCGGGGGCGAGAGCCTGTGACCCCGTCCAGCGCCAGACAAGGAACACCGATGAGTGAAGAAAAAACGCCTCAGACCATGCCCACAGAGCCTGTCGCCGCAGGGCCTGTTTCCGCCGATCCCGCCGATGCCACCGATCCCACCGATCCCGCGGTAACGACTTTCCCCGAGCCGGACCGGCTGCTTCTGCACATGCCGGTGGACATCCGCAACATGTCGCTGATGGTGCTGGCCGGCCTGGCCATCCTGTTCGTGCTGCACTGGGCCAAGGCGGTGTTCATCCCGGTGATGGTCGGCGTGTTGTTCAGTTATGCGCTCTCGCCGGTGGTCAACTGGCTGGAACTCAAGCGCGTGCCGCGCTGGCTCAGTTCTGCCGTGCTGCTGCTGGCGATTCTGGGCACGATCGGCTCGACGGCCTGGTCGCTGCGGGACAACGCGGCGCAGCTGGTGGAATCGCTGCCTGTGGCGGCACAAAAATTCCGCAATGCGACGAAGGTCAGGACCGGACAGTCGGACAGCACGCTGGACACCGTGCAGAAGGCCGCGTCGCAGATCGAGCAGGCCACCCAGGACGGTGCCAAACCGGGCAACACCCGCGGCGCCATGCGGGTGGTGGTCGAGCGGGCCAGCTTCAACGTCAAGGACTACCTCTGGACCGGCACCATCGGCCTGGTCACGCTGATCGGGCAGGCCGTCGCCGTCATTTTTCTGACCTATTTCCTGCTGCTGTCGGGCGACAGCTTCCGGCGCAAGCTGCTCAAGCTGGCGGGTCCCAGCCTGAGCAAGAAAAAGGTGACGCTGCAGGCCCTGCATGAGATCACCGGCCAGATCCAGCGCTACCTGCAGGTGCAACTGCTCACCAGCGCGCTGGTCGGGGCGCTGACCTGGCTGGCCCTGCTGTCCCTCGGACTGGAGAATGCGGCGGTCTGGGGCATTGTTGCCTTCGTGCTCAACTTCGTGCCTTATGTGGGTTCACTCATCACCGCCGCCGCCACGGCGCTGGTCGGCTTCCTGCAGTTCGGGACGCTGAACATGGCGCTGGTGGTCGGTGGCGCCTCACTGTTCATTCACACCATCGTCGGCAACCTGATCACGCCCTGGCTCACCAGCCGGGCCAGCCGCCTGAGCCCGGTGGCGGTCTTCGTCGGCCTTCTGGCCTGGGGCTGGCTCTGGGGCGTGTGGGGCCTGTTGCTGGGCATTCCCATCATGATGATGGTCAAGTCGGTCTGCGACCGCGTGGACGACCTCAAGCCTCTTGGCGAGTTTCTGGGGTCCTGATCCACTTGCGTGTTCTTGACCATTTTGGCTTTAAGCCCTTTTGTGGTCTGCGCAAGCAGCTATTGATTTGATAGCTAACACGGCACCGCCCCGCCGCCCGTTTTGTCCGCGTTGCCTGCGTCCGCAGAGCGTCTGCATCTGCGCCTGGGTCAGGCCGGTGGCGCACGAGGTCGAGGTGCTCATCCTGCAGCACCCGCTGGAGGTGGATCACCCCAAGGGCAGCGCGCGGCTGCTGCACCTGAGCCTGCCGCGCAGCCGCCTGGTGACGGGCGAGGTGTTTGCCGACGCGGCCCTGCTGGCGGCGCCGTTTGAGGCGGCTGGGGCCGTGGCGGGCACCCCGCGGCACAACCTTCTTTTGTACCCGGACATACCGCAGGATCAGGTCATGGGTGTGCCGGCCCCGCCCGCCTTGCCCGCCGGGTGGCTGCGCGAGCCCTCCAGGCTGCGCCTGATCGTGCTCGACGGCACCTGGCGCAAGAGCCGCAAGATGCTTTACTTCAGCCCGCCGCTGCAGCAGTTGCCGCGTCTGTCGCTGCAGGGCCTGCCGCTGTCGCGTTATGGCATCCGTAAAGCGCATCGGCCCGACCAGTTGTCGACGCTGGAGGCGACGTGTGCGGCGCTGGCGCAGCTGGAGGGGCATGCCGAAAAATTCCGGCCCCTGCTGACGGCCTTCGACAGCTTTGTAGCGAGCCAGCTTGCTTACCGGCAGGAGAAAGCCTAGTACGGCAACCCGAAAATATCGAAACATGAAAGCGCGCCTTCGTACCCATCGCGGCGTTGCAATCCTTGCGAAGGCGTACAGCCTTCGCTGCGGCTTGCGCCTTGTCCTGGGCACGAAGTCATCACTTTCATTTTGGCTCGCTACTTTCGTGTTGCAGTACTAGTCGCCCAGGTCAATCGTTTCTGCCAGCGGCACACCGGCCGGCGCCGCATAGTCAGCGACCACGAAAGCGCGCGTGGGGTGGGCGGCGGCGTTTTGCAGCAGCGCCAGGATAAAACCCATCGACGCTTTGTCCAGCGCGGCAAACGGCATGTCCAGCAGCGTCAGCGCCGCACCCGAGGCAAAGGCCGCCGCCAGCCAGACCTTGCGCTTCGAGCCGGTAGACAACATGAAAAGCTGCTTGGCCAGCTCCGGCGCCAGCGCCAGGCCAGCCACACACCGCGCCAGCATGCCATCGTCAAAACCGGCATACGCCTGGCGCTGCATGTCGAAGTAGTGCGTGGGCGTCATCTGGTCAAACGCCTCTGTGCGAGGCTCCGTCCAGAACACCTGCTGGCGATAAGCCGCGGCTTGATCCCGCAGGGACACGCCGTTGATCTTCAATATTCCTGAGGCTGCCGGCAGTTGCCCTGCCAGCAGACGCAGCAGCGTGGTCTTGCCGCGCCCGTCGCCGCCGCGCACGAAGGTGACGCCCGGTGAAATGGCAACCGACAAGCCGGCGAACAGTTCGCACTCGGGATAAGAAAAGCACAGGCCTTCCGCCTGGAGAACCACGGAGCAGGCCGCTGCGCGCGGGGAGGGAAGGCCTGGACGATCCGTCAGGTCAGGGTGTGTCATGTCTGTATTGGACACGATCCGCCATGGCCTGCACGCCGGCGCCAACCATCGTCTCCATCGGCGCGTACCAGGGGACTGCCGGGTCGGGAATGCCGGGCTGTGCAAAAAAAAGATCCCGGCCCTTCATTTTTCCTGCGCGCGGCCGTTATGCATGAAGGCACGCGTCACTGCGCGCCTGCTGTGCTCATCCGGCAGTCCGGATTCAGAAAATAAAGGAACAGTCATCATGAAAAAATTTCTCCAGGTGCTCGTGGTCGGTCTGGCCGCCCTGAGCTTCAACATGTCTGCCACGGCTGCCGGCGAACAGGGGTCGGCCGCAGAAGCCACCGCGCTCGTCAAGAAGGCTATTGCCTACATCAAAGCCAACGGCAGGGAAAAGGCCTTCGCGGAATTCAGCAATCCGAACGGCCCTTTCAGGGATCGCGACCTCTACATGACCACCGTTGACACGGACGGAAAGATGCTGGCGCATGGCGTCAATCCCAAGCTGGTCGGCAAGTCGCTGATCGAACTCAAGGACATTGACGGCAAATATTTCGTCAAGGAATACATCGACCTGGCCAAAGCCAAGGGCAATGGCTGGGTCGATTTCAAATGGCCCAACCCGATCACCAAAGTCGTCCAGCAAAAATCCATGTATGTCGAGAAAATGGACGACCTGGTCGTGGGTTGCGGCATTTACAAATAAGGCGGCTCCCTGAACAGCACCGCCCGGGCGGTTGCCGCGCCCCGCAGCGGGGCGACTCCGGCGGGGTCTGCAAGACAAGTCTGCCTCGCGCGGGCACTGCGGATGAAAACGGCGGCTTACCCTTGTCCGGCAAGCGCAGCATGCTTCAAAGAAGATAGCGGCTGCCGTCGCCTCAGGGTCTGGCCTGCACCAGCAGGCTGGCCTGCATCGGCAGGTCCGCCAGCCGCACTACTTCGCCGGGCGCCAGCACACGGTCCGGCTTGAAGCCTTCTTCCGGCGCCACATCGGCGCGTTGCCAGCGCAGCGTCACCACCCGTCCGTCAAGACGCAGCGTGATGCCAAACGATGGCCAGTGCGCGGGCACACGCGGCGTCAGCGACAGCTCGGCCTGGCGAACGGACAGGCCGAGCAGCGTTTCCATGGCCGCGCGGTGCAGCCAGGCCGCCGAGCCGGTGTACCAGCTCCAGCCGCCGCGCCCCACATAGGGCGCAGCGCTGTAGATGTCGCCGGCCAGCACATAGGGTTCAATTTCGTAGGCGGGGCCGCGTACCGGGTCGGCGCTACGGTGCGCCGGGCTCAGGGCTTCCAAGCTGCGCCAGGCGGCTTCGACGTCGCCGCTCAGGGCCTGCGCCATCATGGCCCAGACGCCGGCGTGGGAGTACTGGCCGCCGTTTTCACGCACGCCGGGCGGATAGGCCTGGATATACCCCGGGTTGTTGGCGGCATGCTGCAGCGGTGGGTCCAGCAGGCGCAGCAGACCGGCGTCGTGGTCGATCAACTGCTGCTTGACGGCCAACATGGCCGGCACGGTGAAGGGCTCGGTGGAAGCACCCGACAGCACCGACCAGGCCTGCGCGATCAGGTCGATGCGGCATTCGCTGTTGGCGCTGGAGCCGAGCGGCGCGCCGTTGTCAAAAAACGCACGGCGGAACCAGGCGCCGTCCCATCCGGCGTCGTGCAGCGCGGCGATCCAGCCTTGCCGTGCCTGCAGCCATTGCTCGGCGCGAGCGGTCTCGCCCCGGGCCTGGGCCAGCGGGGCAAAGTCCTGCACCACGCGGCACAGGAACCAGCCCAGCCAGACGGACTCGCCCTTGCCTTCGTGGCCGACACGGTTCATGCCGTCGTTCCAGTCACCGGTCCCCATCAGCGGCAGGCCGTGCATGCCCACGGCCAGGCTGCGGTCAATGGTGCGCGCGCAGTGTTCGTAGACGCTGGCCGACTGCGTGCTGGTTTGCGGCGGGTAGTAGGCGTCTTCAGCGCCGTCGGGAATGGCCGGCCCGTCGATGAAGGCCACCGATTCGTCGAGCAGGGCGATGTCGCCGGTGATGTCGACGTAGTGCGCGCAGGCATGAGGCAGCCAGAGCAGGTCGTCGGAAAAATGCGTGCGCACGCCTTCGCCGCCCGGTGCGTGCCACCAGTGCTGCACATCGCCTTCGGGGAACTGGCGCGAGGCATTGAGAACGATCTGCGCGCGCAGGCGCGCCGGGTCGGCCAGGCCCAGCGCCATGGCGTCCTGCAACTGGTCGCGAAAGCCGAAGGCGCCGCCGGCCTGGTAGAACCCGGCCTTGGACCACAGCCGGCAGACCACGGTCTGGTAGATCAGCCAGCGGTTGACCAGCGCGTCGAACAGGGGGTCGGGTGTTTGGACCTGCACCGTGCCCAGCAGTTGCGACCACCAGGACTGCACCTGCTGCAGGGCCTGGCTGGTGTCCCGCTGTGCCCACTGCGCTGCCATCCGCTCGGCGCCGGCCCCGTCGGCCGCATGACCGAGGATGAAGCTGAACCCCAGTTCTTCGCTGCCTGCCAGTACGAACTCGCTGGCGAGGGCGGCGCACGGGTCGACGGCGCCGCCGCTGCGCCGGCCCAGGCTGGCGGGCAGCACCAGCTGGCCCAGCGTGTCAAAAAATTCCCCGCGGTCGCAGGTCCACTGCGTTCCGCCCGCCGCACCTGAGAGGGCCAGGAAGGCCGTGCTGCCGCCAAAGCCCCCGCGTCCTTCACGCTGCTGGGCGAACACGGCCACCCGCTCAGCGCCGTTCCAGGTGTGCAGCGTGCGCCGGTTGCCCCGGGCTTCCCCCATCTGCCACTCGACCATGGCGATGGCGCGCAGCCGCCGCCGGGCGCCGCCCTGCTCGAGCCGCACGCGCACCTGCACCACCTTGATCGCGTCGTGCAGGTCGGCAAAAAACGTGGTCTCCAGCTGCAGGCCGGCGTGCCGCCCCTCAAACACCGAATAGCCCTGGCCATGGCGTATTTGCCAGCTGCTGGCCGGTGCGGCCAGCAGCGAGGGCGCCAGCGGAAAAACCTCGCCGCTGTCCAGGTCCTGCAGCAGCCAGTGTTCAAACGCGGGGTCGCGCACCGGGTCGTTCGACCAGGGGGTGACCTGGTGCATGCGGCTGTTGCCGGCCCAGGTGTAGCCACTGCCGGTCTCCGACACCTGAAAACCAAAAGACGGGTTGCCGATGACGTTGACCCAGGGCCGGGGCAGGCGCTGACCGCCTGTCAGCTCGAAACGGTATTCGCCGCTGGCGGCGTCGAAGCTCCCCGTTGCCACCCCGGCCGCCGCGACCGGCGCGTGACCGGCCAGCGCGGTGTGCGCCACCGCGTCGACCCGCTTGGGCAGCCAGCTTTCGCGCAGGGCTGCAACCTGCACTTCCAGGGGCCGCCCGTCGGCGTTGAGAACCACGCGGGCCAGCCCGGTCAGCGCGCTCTTTTCGCCAATGGACATTTCCTGCTCGCGCAGCAGGAAAAAACCCGCCGCCGTCGATGCGGCTTGATCGCGCGGGAAGCTGTGCTGCACCGCCTGCGTCAGGCGGTCGCGCAGCGCGAGGATGTCGCGTTGCAGCGGCATGAGGTAGGAGTTGACCTCGCTGTTGACCACCACCACATCGACGGCCAGTCCGCCGAAGGCCCACCAGGGCTGGGCGCGGAGCAGGGCATGCACCAGCGGCAGGCCGGCGGGGGAATGGATGCGCAGCAGCACGATGGGCTTGTCGCCGGACAGGCCGAAGCGCCAGAGCTGGCGCTGGTCCAGCGGGCTGCGTTCCGCCGGTCGGCCCACGCTGTACATCAGCGCCGTGCTCATGTCCTGCAGCGCCAGGTTTTCCTCAGGCGTGAGTGCCAGGTCGCGCAGCCGCACCTGGGCCAGCGTGGCGGCCATGCGGGTGGCACGCTCCACGTGCATGGGCTGCAGGTAGTTGTCGATGCGGGGTACCAGCTCCTCCGCCGTCTCGGCGGCCGTCGTGGCAAAACTCAGGCGAGCCAGTGCGCCCGGCGCCAGTCGCAGGGTCACGCGCAGGCTGGCCACCGGGTCCAGGCCGTTGACCGGCTGGTCCTGCGTATCAAAAGGCTGCTCGCCCAAGGCGGGCTGATGCGCCGGATGGTGGCGACCGGCGAACACGCGGCGGTCGGCAATACACGCCACCGAGATCAGGTCGGCATCGGCCTCGGCCAGAAAATGCGCCACCGTCATCTGCGGATCACCGTGCAGGCGTGGCCGGCGCGTCAGCATGAGGGCGCGCCACTGAGGCTCCCAGCGGGTCTGCACAAACAGGCTGGAAAACGCCGGGTGGGCCTCGTCGGCGCGCGGGTCGGCCAGCACCGCCTCAAAACAGGACACCAGCTCCAGCACCCGCTCGGTGCGCCCGGTGTTGAGCAGCGTCACGGTGCGCAGTTCGGTGTCGTCTTCGGGGCTGACCAGTACGGTCAGCGTGGTGCTCAGGTCCTCGCCCTGCGCGTCGTACTGCACCCGGTCGGCCATGAAACGGGCCTGGTAGTGCCAGCCCGGGCCTGGCGCCGGCCGGGCCGTGAGCGAGCTGATAGCGGGGGTACCGTCCGCATCGGCATGGACAAGGTAGAAGAAACTGCCGTAGCTGTCACGCAGCAGGTCATCGCGCCAGCGCGTGATGTTGCGGCCGCGCCAGCGGCTCAGCCCGGCGCCGTTGGCGCGCAGGGCGACGTTGTAGTGGCCGTTGGACAGCAGGTGGGTGGGTTTCCAGCCGCTGCCCAGCGGGTTCAGCTCGCGTGACTGGAACACGGGCTCGGGCGTGTAGCCGCCGGGCTCGGGCGGCAGGCGCGGGTCGGCACTGCGGACAATCTGCCGCGGGGTGTTTTCATGCAGCAGGGCCTCATGCGCACGCACCAGCGGGTCGGCGCAGAACCAGCGCCGCGGTGCATGCCTGCAAAGCACGTTGCACAGCGCCGCCAGCGCCATGCCCTGGTGGTGCGCCATGTACGCCTCAACCATGCTGGAAGCCTGGGCGTCCGACCTTTCCGGCTGGCGTGCGACGGTGAAGTCCATGGCTTCAAAAAACCCCAGCTCGCCGCGCGCGCCCAGTTTTTCCAGGCGCTGCAGGTTGCGCACGGCGCCGCGCGCATCGAACAGCGTCGCCAGCAGCGTGGCGTAAGGCGCGATCACGCGGTCGGTGGGCGGGGTGCGCCGCAGCGCCAGGCGCGGCACGCCGAAAGGCGAATACTGGAAGGCCAGCGAATGGTCCTGGGCGAAATAGCCGGACTCGGACACGCCCCAAGGGAGTTGTTGCGCAGCGCCCCAGGCTTGCTGCTCGGCCACCGCCGCGCGGGCCGCCGTGTGCAGCAGACCGTAACCGGGCTCCGACATCAGCAGCGAGGGCATCAGGTATTCGAACATCGAACCCGACCAGGACTTCAAGCCCGGCACCACGCCCACCGACAGGAAGGGGCGGCCGAGGGCTGCCCAGTGGCGCCGCGGAACGTCGCCCTTGGCAACCGCCAGAAAACTGGTCAGCCGGGACTCGGAAGCCAGCAGGTCGTAGTAGCTCGCGTCGAGTGCATGTTCCTGCACGCGCAGGCCGATATGAAAAAGATGGCGTTTGGCGTCGTACAGGCCGCGAAAGTCCATGGCCGCGTACAGGGCCTGGCAGCGTGCGGCCAATTGCAGCAGGCTGGCCTGCGCCGGCTTGCCGTCGGCACCGCTTTTCGCCAGGCCGGTACAGGCCTGCGCGACGGCCAGCAGCAGGCCGGCCAGGTTGCCGCTGTCGACGACCGACACATAGGCCGGTTGCAGCACTTCCAGCGTTCGTGTGTCGTACCAGTTGAGCAGGTGGCCGTCGTGCCGGGGCAGGCGGTCCATGCTGTCCAGCGAGGCCTGCAGCCGGCTGATGACTTCGTTCGTGCTGATCCAGCCGAACTCGCGGGCGCAGCAGATGGCCAGCAGGTACAGGCCGATGTTGGTCGGTGAGGTGCGATGCGCCAGTGTCGGCTCGGGCACCAGTTGCAGGTTGTCCGGCGGCAGGTGGTTGTCCTCGGCACCGACCGAATGCTCGAAAAAGCGCCAGGTGTCGCGCGCCAGCGTGTGCAGGTAGGTCCGGTCCTCGTCGCGCAGGTGGTGCGCCGGGTTCGGCGCACGCGGCCGGCTGGCCCACCAGGCGGCCAGCGGCGACACCGTCCACAGCAGGAACAGCGCCGTGCCGGCAACCGGGTGGGGACTCCACAGTGCGGCGACCGCCAGCGCCGCGCAAAGCAGCGACACCGGTGCCTGCTGGCGCACGAAGGCAGCAAGCTCATGGCGTGCGGCGGCCTGGGCCTGGGCAGCGGTGCTCCACTCAAGCAGTCCGCGCCGGCTCACGCTCATGCGCCAGACGGAGCGCGCGATGGCGTCGAGCAACAGGGCGGCCTGCACCGGCAACTGGCTGAACTGCCAGGCGGCGGCGCCCAGGGCGCGCAGTACTTCGCTGCGGCCCACATGGAAAAAATGACCCCAGGCGATGCCGCGGCGCGTCGGAACCAGGCCGGCCAGCGCGCCGAGCAGGGGCCCGGCCAGCAGGGCCGCGAAGGTGACCGACAGTGCCGTGGTCAGCGGCAGGGCCGCCGTGAAAACAACGCAGGCGAGCAGGCCGACGGTGGCGGGAATGACGACCGAACGACGCAGGTTGTCGGTCATTTTCCATAACCCCAACGCGTCGATGCCGTAGTGCCTGGCGTGCGCCATGAAGGGCAGCAGTTGCCAGTCGCCGCGCGTCCAGCGGTGAATGCGCGAGGCGGCCACACCCGCATGGTG
Source organism: Polaromonas sp. (assembly GCF_029945895.1). Lineage (GTDB taxonomy): Bacteria > Pseudomonadota > Gammaproteobacteria > Burkholderiales > Burkholderiaceae_C > Polaromonas. The sequence goes on from NZ_JAQSDL010000034.1 coordinate 52,361, forward strand.
GGGTTGCTCTTCGACCAGTGCAACGTCGCTGACAAAGCCACAGCGCGCGATGCTGCCTTCGAGCAGGTCGTGACTGAGAATGGACCCGGTCGGCAAGCGCTCGTCGAGGACGGCATGCACCGCAGCGACATGCAGCAGGCCCTTGCCGCTGAAACTGCCGCTGCCGAACAGATCCTGGTACACCTCGGAGACGCCGTTGCTGTACGGGTCGATGCCGCACTGCCCGGCAAACAGGCGGTGAAAAGGGGTGCGTTCGGCGGGTCCCGGCAGCGGCGTGACCACGCGTGGCTGCAGGATGCCGTAGCCGGCCACCACGCGGCGCGAGGCGGCGTCGACCCGCGGCATGTTCAGCGGGTGGGCTGCGACGGCAACGAGGTCGCGCAGGGCGCCGGGCGGCAGGCCGGTATCGCTGTCCAGCGTCACGATGTAGGGGATGGGGTCGGCCAGCCGCTGGCCTTCCGCCAGCGGCATGAAGCCGTCCATGCGGCCGGTGACCAGCGAGCGCAGCAACTGTTCGAGTTTGCCCCGCTTGCGCTCCCAGCCCAGCCATTTTTGCTGGGTGTCGCACCACTGGCGCGGGCGATGGATCAGCAGAAAGCGTGCCGGCGCTCCGGCCGGCGCGGGGTGGCGTGCATTGAGTGCGTTCACTTGCGCGAGGGCGGCATCCAGCAGCGCTTTGTCATCGGGCATGGTTTCCCGCGGGGCATCCACCCAGTCGGTCAGCAGGGCAAACTGGGCCTCGCGTTCGCGGTTGGCCAGCCAGTGCAGCTCAAGCCGTTCTGTCAGTTCGCCAATCGTCGCGCTGGAGCTCAGCAGCGTCGGCAGCACCACCAGCACGCGGTGTTCGGGCG
>NZ_JAQSDL010000035.1 GCF_029945895.1 Polaromonas sp.
GTCGCGGGCCGGTGGTACAGCTCGTAGGCCTCATCCCACTGGTGCAGGTGCCCCTCGTGCATGACGCCGATACGGTCGCCGATGGCGAAGGCTTCGAGCTGGTCGTGGGTGACAAACAGCGCCGTGGCGCCGGCCAGCTTCAGGATGCCCCGCACCTCATGCGCCAGGCGCTCGCGCAGATCCACATCGAGGTTGGAAAAAGGCTCGTCCAGCAACAGCAGGCGCGGCCGGGGGGCCAGTGCGCGCGCCAGGGCCACACGTTGCTGTTGCCCGCCCGACAATTCATGCGGGTAACGTTTCTGGGCTTTGTCCAGACCGACCATCTCCAGCACCTCGCTGACGCGCTGCTGGCGTTCTGCCGGTTTCAGGTGTGTCAACCCGAAGGCCACGTTGTGGCCCACGTCGAGGTGGGGAAACAGGGCATAGTCCTGAAACACCATGCCGATGCGCCGCTCTTCTGCAGGCACATGATGCTTGCCGCTGCTGACGGTTTCCTGTGCCAGTGAGATGCTGCCGGCCTGGGCCCGCTCCAGGCCGGCAACGGCCCGCAGCAAGGTGGTTTTTCCGCAGCCGGAGGGCCCGATCAGCACGCCAATTTCTCCAGTGCGCAGTCCCAGCGACACGCCGCCGACGGCTGGTCGGGAGCGGCCTGTGTAATGCACCACCAGATGGGAAAGTTCCAGGAACATGGGTGTAATTGTAGATGCTTACAATTCTCATTTGCACTCGCCTGATGTGCGGCCCCGTCGGCAGCAGATATCCGCCATGCGGCCTGGGCAGATGTTTTTTTCAGGAATCCATGCTGCGTCGTTTTTTTTCTTCCTTGCCCCTGTTTCTGCTGATGGCGGTGCTCACGCTGCCCGTGCTGGCGGTGATGCTGTCGTGGTTTGAACTCGACAGCCAGTCCTTGCCCATCCTGCGGGAGATGCTGCAAACCGTCCTGCCGGAATACGCCTTCACATCCGTGCTGCTGTGCCTTTCTGTCGCCATGGGCGTTGCGCTGATCGGCATGGGCACGGCCTGTGCGGTGACGCTGTTCAAGTTTCCGGGGCGGCGGTTTTTTGCCTGGGCGCTGCTCCTGCCACTGGCCATGCCAGCCTACGTGGTGGCCTATGCGTACACCGACTTCCTGCAATACGCCGGGCCCCTGCAGAGCTGGATGCGCGCGAGTTTTGGCTGGCAGGGGCGTCTGCTGCCTGAAATTCGCAGCCTGGGTGGTGCGGTGCTGGTCTTTACCTTCACGCTGTACCCCTATGTTTATCTGTTGGCCCGTACCGCGCTGTCCGAGAGGGCGGTGCATTTGATGGAAGCTGCCCGCCTGCTCGGCGCGCCGCTGCAGCGCCGCATTAGGGAAGTGGCCTTGCCGCTGGCCCGTCCTGCCGTGGCAGCCGGTGTGGCGCTGGCCCTGATGGAGACGCTGGCGGACTTCGGCGTGTCCAGCTATTTCGGCATCCAGACCTTCACCGCTGGCATCTACAAGGCCTGGCTGGCCATGGACAACCGGCTGGCGGCGGCGCAACTGGCCACGGTCCTGTTGCTGGTGGTGGCTGTGCTGCTGGGCATCGAGCGCCATGCGCAAAAACGCATGCGTTTTGCTGGCAGCCGCGGTGGCCGTGCCGGTGCTGCCGACGCTGCGCCCACCCCGCTGTTCGGCCTGCGGGCGGGTTTGGCGTGGGCCTTGTGCGCGTTGCCCATCACGCTGGGGTTTGTCCTGCCCGTGCTGTTCATGCTGCGACCCCTGGTGGCCGGCTGGAGCGACTTGCCATGGACGCAGTTTGTGCGCTGGTCCCTTAACAGCGTGAGCCTGGCCGGTCTGAGCGCCTTGCTCGCCACCGCCGTGGCACTGGGTCTGAGCTTCGCGCTGCGCCGCCGGCCGCATTGGCTGACACGCGTCGCGGCGCAACTGGCGAGCCTGGGTTACGCCGTGCCGGGTGCGGTGATCGTGGTCGGCCTGCTGCTTCCAGTGGGTTGGCTGCAGGCCGTGGCCCCGCAAACCTCCGCGGGTTACTGGATCACGGGGACGGCGCTGGGCATTGTCTGGGCCTACCTGGTGCGCTTCACCGCCGTCGCGCTGCAATCCGTGCAGAGCGGCTACTCGCGCATACCGGGCAGTTTCGACGACAGTGCGCGCATGCTCGGCACCACCGGTGCTTCCCTCATGGCCAGGGTGCACTGGCCGCTGCTCAAACGGTCCATCGGAGCGGCAGCCCTGCTGGTGTTTGTCGATGTGATGAAGGAGTTGCCGGCCACACTGGTGCTGCGCCCCTTCAACAGCGACACGCTGGCGGTGGTGACCTACCAGCTGGCCCGCGACGAACGTCTGGGCGAGGCAGCGCTGCCGGCCCTGGTCCTGGTGCTGGTCGGTCTGTTTCCTGTACTGCTGCTGGGCCGCTCATTGCGCGCGCGTTAGGCCGCGGGACGACGGGCACGAATCCCTGCCCGGGCTGCTGTGTTTTAAGCACGGCCTGTTGCGCTAGGGGTGTAGGCAGGCACCTACGCCCATCGCCCACGTGTGCCTACCCGACGCTGCAGGCGGCACTTTTACAGTGAATTTCCCTGCCGCATGGCTGTCCAGCCGCGTGGCACATATCCACTACAAGGAGTCACCATGAATGAGGATCGCATTGAAGGGAACTGGACGCAGTTCAAGGGCAAGGTCAAGGAACAGTGGGGCAAGCTCACCGATGACGACCTCGACATCATTGCTGGCAAGCGCGACCAGTTGCTGGGCCGGATCCAGGAGCGCCACGGCATTGCCAAAGACGAGGCGGAAAAACAGCTCGATGCCTTCCAGGAGCGCAATCCGACCGGGTTTTTTGAGCGTTATTGAGTGCTGGCCGGACTTCGTTCCAGTAGCGCCTTGAAAGACACCCCAATTCATCGAAAAGGAAATTACCCATGAAATCGAAACTGGTCATGCTCACGATCGCCGTGTCCTGTGCCTTCGCCGGAAACGCCATGGCGCTGAGCAAGGACGAATACAAAGCGCAGAAAGACCGCGTGACCGCCGACTACAAGGCCGGCCGCGACAAGTGCAAGGCCCTGACGGCGAACGCCAGGGATATTTGCCAGGCGGAAGCGAAGGGCGCGGAGAAAATCGCCAACGCTGAACTGGAAGCACAGTACAAGCCCAGCCCACGCCACAATCAGCAAGTGGCAGAGGCCAAGGCCGATGCCGCCTACGATATTGCCAAGGAAAAATGCGATGACCTGAGTGGCAATCCGAAGGATGTCTGCGTGAAAGACGCCAAAGCCGCTCGCACAAAGGCGAAGGCCGATGCCAAGGTCAGCAAGGTGAGCGCCGACGCCAACAAGGACAAGGCAGAGGCCATGGCAGATGCCAAAAAAGACGCAAGCACTGACAAAAATGATGCCCAGTACAAGGCTGCGAAGGAACGTTGTGATGCCCTGACAGGCAATGCCAAGGATGCCTGCCAGAACGATGCCAAGGCCAAATTCGGCATGAAATAAGCCAGAAGCAAGCCAGAAGCGCAGGTTTTTTTTGACACCTGACGCCCGGTCTGCCCCCCCAGGATCGGGCGTCTGTTTTCCCGGATTTATAACAATATTGCCTCTAGCCCTTGTCGATCAAGCGCTGATAGCTATCAATATAATAGCAAAGCGCGATCTCCAGGGGTGCAGCGGATGTGTGGCGTGGCATGCAGGTACCAGCGCAGGAAGTGCTTAAAATCAGCGCATCCAAGGACAAACGCATGCACATCGACAAAGAGCTAGACACCCGCGGGCTGAATTGCCCCTTGCCTATCCTGAAGGCCAAAAAGGCCCTGGCCGAGATGAGCAGCGGTCAGTTGCT
>NZ_JAQSDL010000036.1 GCF_029945895.1 Polaromonas sp.
CACCGGATTTTGATTCCGGCATTCGCAGGTTCGAATCCTTCCACCCCTGCCAAAATTTTCGGGTCCCACGTGGGGCCCGTGTTTTTAGGTCACCCGAATGGGGGGCCGTGCTCGCTGACTGTTGAGTGTCTCCGGTGAAGGCCCTGCCTGCGCAATTCAGACCCTGAATTGGCCGGCAGTCAACGGCCAGAAGCCGCATTGGCATGGAACGGACACAGGGCGTCCGTGTTTTCAGTGCGCTTATTGCTTTTATCCATTCAGCAACGTTTTCTTCCTGGACACCCGCTGGGCCACACATGCAACCGCACCACTCCGACTTCATGCTTTTCACCGGCAATGCCAATCCGGGCATGGCATCCGAGATCGCCCAGCACCTGGGTATTTCGCTGGGAGCCGCGCACGTGGGACGTTTTTCCGACGGCGAAGTGACGGTCGAGATCCAGCAGAACGTGCGGGCGCGCGACGTCTTTGTGGTGCAGTCCACCTGCGCGCCCACCAATGAAAACCTGATGGAACTGCTGATCATGGTCGACGCGCTCAAGCGTGCCTCGGCCGAGCGCATTTCCGCCGTGATTCCCTACTTCGGTTACGCCCGCCAGGACCGCCGCCCGCGTTCAGCGCGCGTGCCGATCAGCGCCAAGGTGGTGGCCAACATGCTGCAGGCCGTCGGTGTTTCGCGCGTGCTGACCATGGACCTGCATGCCGACCAGATCCAGGGCTTTTTCGACATCCCGGTCGACAACATTTACGCCTCCCCCGTGCTGCTGGGCGACCTGCGCCAGAAAAACTACAACGACCTGATGGTGGTGTCGCCCGACGTCGGCGGCGTGGTGCGCGCACGCGCCCTGGCCAAACAGCTGGGCTGCGACATGGCCATCATCGACAAGCGCCGTCCCAAGGCCAATGTGTCGGAAGTGATGCATGTGATCGGCGACATCGACGGGCGCAACTGCGTGATCATGGACGACATGATCGACACCGCCGGCACGCTGGTGAAGGCCGCCGAGGTGCTCAAGGAGCGCGGTGCCAAGAAGGTTTACGCGTATTGCACACACCCGATTTTTTCGGGCCCCGCGATTGAACGCATTGCGCAGGGCGAGGCCCTCGACGAAGTGGTGATCACCAACACCATTCCCCTGAGCCAGGCCGCCCAGGACTGCAAGAAAATTCGCCAACTTTCCGTGGCGCCGCTGATTGCCGAAACCATCCAGCGCATCGCCAACGGGGAGTCGGTCATGAGTTTGTTCTCGGACCAGGACAACCTGTTCTGATCCAGGGCAAAAAGCCGGCTGCATTTTTTTGCAGCCTTTTTACGGAAGATTTCAGAAATTCGATTGCTGGGATGCAGGGCAAGGCGCCCGGAGCGCAGGACACCGGAATGCACTTGCGTGCATGAGGATTCCGAGCACCGCGCAACGCCGCCATGCGCCCAGGAATTGGATTTATGGAGTTTTCCGGTATCGGGGTGAGCTGGTCGCGGCCCACCCTTTTTGGAGAAAATTATGAAATTCGTCGCTTTTGAGCGCGCCAAGCAGGGTACGGGTGCGAGCCGCCGTCTCCGCATCACCGGTCGCACGCCCGGTATCGTTTACGGTGGCACCGGTGAACCGTCGCTGATCGAACTCGATCACAACGCACTGTGGCACGCCATCAAGAAAGAAGCTTTTCACGCTTCCGTCCTCGAGATGGAACTGGGCGGCAAGACACAAAAGGTCTTGCTGCGTGATCTGCAGATGCACCCGTTCAAGCAACTGGTCCTGCACATCGACTTCCAGCGCGTCGACGCGAAGACCCGCCTGACCATGAAAGTGCCACTGCACTACAGCGGCCAGGAAGAGTCCCCAGCGGTCAAGGCCGAGAACTGCCTGGTCAACCACGTGCTGACCGAGCTGAGCATTTCCTGCCTGCCCAAAGACCTGCCTGAATTCATCGCCGTCGATCTGGCTGGCCTGAAAAAAGGCACCTCGCTGCACGTCAAGGACATCATGCTGCCCAAAGGCGTGAAGTTTGTCGCCAAAGGCGGCCAGGACAACCCGGTGCTGGTGTCGGTCTCTGCCGTTTCGGAAGAAGCTGAAGCCGATGCCGCAGCAGCCGCTGCCGCAGCCGTGCCTGTGGATCCCAAGGCGGCCAAGGCCGCTGCGGCCAAGGAAGCCAAAGCCGGCGCCAAGGCCGACGCTGCCAAGCCTGCTGCCAAGAAGTAATTCATGACGGCACCGGCCTGAAAAGGCCAGCGGCCCTTGTCCTCCCCGGAGGTCAAGGGCCGTTTTTCTTGGGGCCAGGTCTTGCTGCACCCATAATCCGGTGGCGGGCCCACCTGAAGACCGCTTTTTCCCTCTCATCACACAGCATGATCAAACTTTTTGTAGGCTTGGGAAACCCAGGCCCCGACTACGAGGCGACCCGCCATAACGCCGGTTTCTGGTGGACCGAGGCGCTGGCGCGCGAACTCAAGCTGAGCCTGGCACTCGACAAGAACTACCACGGCCGCGTCGCCCGCACCACCGTCAAGGGCCAGACCGTCTGGCTGCTCGAGCCGCTGACCTTCATGAACCTGTCAGGCAAATCGGTGGCGGCACTGGCGCGTTTTTTCAAGATCGCCCCCGAAGAGATCCTGGTGGCCCACGACGAGCTCGACATCGTGCCCGGCCAGGCCAAACTCAAGTTCGGCGGCAGCCACGCTGGCCACAACGGCCTGCGCGACATCCATGCCCAGCTCGGCACAGGCGACTACTGGCGCCTGCGCATCGGCGTGGGCCACCCGGGCGTGAAGTCGGAGGTCATCAACTGGGTGCTGAAAAAGCCGTCCCAGGAACACCGTCAGGCGATCGAGGACAGCATCGCGCGCGCGCTCAAGGCCGTGCCCGACCTGCTGGCCGGAGAGATGGAAAAAGCCACCATGCTGATCCACACCAGCGCGCCGCAGCGGCCCAAGCCGCCGCGCAAGCCTGAAGCTGAAGACTCCGTCAACGATTAGCGGCTTCACGCTGCGACAGCGGTCTGCCCCCGACAGTAGTTTCAGCTCCCCACTCCCACCCCTAACCCCTGCCCTCGCCCCGCTGGGCGATGGAGGGGGACTTCATTTGGCTACGTGTGCTGTTGCCCCGTGCAAACATGACGGCTGGTTGAGTTCGACATGACGCGCTGCGCGCGTCATGTCTCCCCGCATTCGGTATTTGTCTTCGTTTCCCCACCCGTCGGGCTGGGCCGAGGAGCGCAGGCAAAAGCGGATCAGGGCTGGCGTTGTTTGAGCCGCAGGCGAGTTTAGCCAGACCCCGCTTTTGTCGAGCACCACAGGTTGCCTGGAGCGAAGCGGAAGGACCCGGACCATCGGGTCGCCTTTCTCTTGGGTACTTTTCTTTGGCGAAGCAAAGACAAAGTGCCTCGCCCGCCGGGGCGAGACCCGGCTTGTTGGCAAGCTGCAGCCCTTCAAAAAAAATGGTCGGTGAGCAAGCAGGGATCCCGGTTCAAGTCCGGGACGACAGATGCGGAAAAATTTGCTATTAATTCAATAGCTTCTTGCGCCCACCAGACAAGGGCTGGAGGCCAAAAAGACTATGAAGAACGCGCTGCCACCGCCGCCGCAGGCTGCTCCGCCTGCAGCCGCTGATACTTCTGCCAGAGCGTTTCGCGGTCTTCAATGAAGGCCGGGTTGACGGGAATACACGCCACCGGACACACCTGCACACACTGCGGCTCATCGAAATGGCCGACACACTCGGTGCAGCGATTCGGGTCGATCTCGTAGATTTCCTTGCCCAGGTAAATCGCCTGGTTCGGGCATTCGG
>NZ_JAQSDL010000037.1 GCF_029945895.1 Polaromonas sp.
ACCAGGCGGTCCCAGTAGTAGTGGCCGACCTCGTGGCGGAAGTGGCCCAGCAAGGTGCGGTAAGGCTCATGCATGGCCTTGCGTGTGGCCTCGCGCGTGGCGTCGTCGGCTTCGTTGAGGTTGAGGGTGATCAAGCCGGTGTCGTGCCCGGTCATGATGTGCGGGCCGAAATCGGGTGAACGCAGAAAGTCGAACATCAGGCCGTGCTCGGGGTCTTCACTCGTGCGCGAGGCCACCGGCAGGCCCAGCACCAGCAGGGCTGACACCAGGCGCCGCTTGGCCAGCTCGATGTTGCCCCACAGTTCGCCGTTGTCCGGGTGCGCCGGGTCATTCAGGTCGGGAATCGTGCGGTTGAGGCGGCAGGCCTGGCACAGGAGCAGCTGCGTATCGTTCGGGCTGACCGGCACCAGCCAGTTGCAGGCCGCCGGGGTCTGCAGATTGGCGCAGCGCAGGTAAACCGCCGCAGGCGTGTCTGGCTGCCCGGCGCTGTCCGCCGCGGCCTCGCCGCCACTCTCGGGCCGCCAGGCAACCCAGGTGTCGGGTTGCTCGCCCGGCATCAGGGGAAGCAGGCTGGCCTGGGCCGGGTCATAACCCAGCGCCGTGCCGCAGGCCAGGCAGGTGCTGTTCCTGAAAAAAACCGGGCTGCCGCACTGGCAGTGGTAGGCACGGCCGGCCAGACGCGGCAAATGGGCGGGGGCAGAGGAAGGGCTGTCGTTCAACAAGGGGTTTCTCAAAGCGCCTGGCGCGGTGGACAAGGGCGAAAGGCCGGGCGGGCCGGTTGGGGCCGCGGGGGCCATCTCCCCTGGAGTTTCCCACGTTCGCCGGATGGCCGGGCGCCCGCCCGCCTTGTCCTTCTGTCAGTCTTTGCCGACAAAAACCGCATGCACGCGCCGGCCTTTTATCATCAGGGGGCCGGTTCAAATCAATTCAAAGGAAAACCATGCCCACCTACCACGTCGAAATGATGGAAGGCCGCACCATCGAGCAGAAGAAAAAGCTGGTCGCCGAGATCACCCGTGTCAGTGTAGAGATCCTGGGCGGCGTGCCCGATTCGGTGGACGTGATCATCACCGACATCAAGCGCGAGAACTGGTCCACCGGCGGCAAGCTCTGGTCCGAACCGCGCGACTGATGACCTTTCGCTCCGCCGCAACAGAACAAAGCCGGCCTTGAGCAGTCCTTCCACGCTGGACGAGATGCAGGCGCGTTACGGCGCGCGTTACCGCTGGCTGCTGCTGCTCTCGGTGATGACGGGCACGATGGCCTCCATCATGTCCTCGACCATCGTCAACGTGGCGATTCCCGACATGAGCCAGCATTTCACCCTGGGCCAGGAACGGGCGCAGTGGGTCACCTCTGGCTTCATGGTGGCGATGACGGTCTCCATGCTGACCACCCCCTGGCTGCTGGCACGCTACGGCTACCGCCGCACCTATGTGGGCACCATGCTGCTGCTGCTGGCCGGCGGCATCGTCGGCGGCTTTGCCAACAGCTTTGCGCTGGTGCTGGGCGCGCGCGTGGCCGAGGGCCTGGCGGCCGGCGTGGTGCAGCCGATTCCGGCCATCATCATCATGCGGGCGTTTGCGCCGCACGAACAGGGGCGCGCCTCCGGCATCTTCGGCATGGGTGTGGTGCTGGCGCCGGCCATCGGTCCCAGCCTGGGCGGCGTGCTGGTCGACCTGTTCGGCTGGCGCTCGATTTTTTTCATGGTGATCCCGTTTTGCCTGGCCTCGTTGTGGATGGCTTACCGCTATGTGCCGGTCACCTCCCCCGGCGGCGTGGCGCCGAACCGCAAGGGCGCCACCCTGGACTGGCGCGGCCTGCTGCTGGGCGGCGCCGGTACCCTGTGCCTGCTCAACGGCATGGTGGCGCTGCATGGCGGTTCGGTGCTGGAAGCTGCCCTGCTGCTGGGCGGGGCGGCGCTGGCGCTGGTGGTCTTTCTGGCCTGGCAGCGACGCATGTCCGCCACCGGGCGCGAGCCGCTGATGAACCTGGCGCTGTTCGACTACCGGACTTTTGCGATGGGCAGCATCGTGGCCTTCATTTACGGCACGGCGCTGTTCGGCTCCACCTACCTGCTGCCGGTCTACATGCAGCTCGGGCTGGGCCTGTCGGCCTCTTATGTCGGCACCATTTTGCTGCCCGCCGGTTTTGTGCTGGCCGTCACGATTGCGCTGGTGGGCCGGCTGGCCGACCGCCAACCCACCTACCTGCTGGTGAGCATCGGGCTGGCACTGCTGGCGCTGTCGTTTGCACTGATGCTGACCGTGACGCTGACCAGCGCCATCTGGGTGCTGGTGCTCTGGGCCATCCTGGGCCGCATCGGGCTGGGCTTCATCCTTCCTTCGCTCAATCTCGGCTCATTGCGGGCGCTGGACCACAGCCTGATTTCCCAGGGCTCGAGCGCCATCAACTTCGTGCGCATGCTGGGCGGCGCCATCGGGGTGAGCCTGTGCGGCATCGTCCTGGAATGGCGGCTGGCGGTGCATGGCGATTCGCTGACGCAGGCCGCGACCAGCCCTGCGCGGCTGGCCGCCTTCAACGAGGCCTTCATGATGCTGGCGGCACTGTGCGCGCTGGCGCTGGTGGCCGCATGGCGGCTGCGTGAAGTTCCCACCCCTCAAAACACTGCCTGAACCATGTGCCAACTTCTTGGAATGAACTGCAACACGCCGACCGACGTGACCTTCAGCTTCAGCGGTTTTGCGCAACGCGGCGGCAACACCGGCGAACACACCGACGGCTGGGGCATCGCTTTTTTTGAAGGCCATGGTGACCCGGGCAAGGACGGCTGCGACAAGGGCCTGCGCCATTTTGTCGATCACCAGTCCGCCTGCGAATCACCCGTGGCCGAGCTGATACGGCGCTACCCGATCAAGAGCCGCAACGTCATTGCGCACATCCGCAAGGCTACGCAGGGCCGGGTGGCACTGGAAAACTGCCACCCCTTCGTGCGTGAGCTCTGGGGCCGCTACTGGGTCTTCGCGCACAACGGCGACCTCAAGGATTTTTCACCGCGCCTGCACGGCAGCTTCCGGCCGGTGGGTTCGACCGACAGTGAACGCGCCTTTTGCTGGATCATGCAGGAGCTGGCCAAATCGCACGCGGGTGTGCCCAGCGTGGGTGAGCTGACCCTGACCCTGCGCGAACTGGCCGCGCAGATAGCCCCCCATGGCACCTTCAACTTTTTACTCGGCAACGGCCAGGCCTTGTGGGCCCATGCCTCAACCAGCCTGTATTACGTGGAGCGCAAGCACCCGTTTGCGCACGCCACGCTCAGCGACGAAGACCTCAGCGTGAACTTCGCCGAACACACGCAGCCGACCGACCGCGTTGCGGTGGTGGTGACGGCGCCCCTGACCACCAATGAACACTGGGTTGCCTTTGCGCCGGGCGAACTCAAGGTGTTTGTCGGCGGCGCCCTGCACACCTGATTTGCCACAAAAACAGGAGCTGCTGGCGCAGACAGGACAAGGGCTAGAGCCTGTTTTTATGCTCAGATGGCGGCTTCAAGGGCATCGACGAACATCGCCGCCACGTCGAAGCCGGTCTGGTCGAAAATTTCCTGGAAGCAGGTCGGGCTGGTCACGTTGATTTCGGTCACGCAGTCGCCGATCACGTCCACACCGGCCAGCAGCAGGCCGCGGCTGTGCAGGATGGGACCCAGCGCTTCGGCGATCTCGCAGTCACGCGCCGACAGGGGCAGCGCCACCCCTTTGCCGCCGGCCGCCAGGTTGCCGCGCACCTCGCTGCCCTGCGGGATACGCGCCAGGCTGAAAGGCACATAGCGGCCGCCGATGATGAGCACACGTTTGTCGCCCTTGACGATCTCGGGCAGGAACTTCTGCACCATCAGGCTTTGCGCGCCGTGGCGGTTCAGCGTTTCGGTGATGGAGCCCAGGTTCAGGCCGTCCGGTCCAACGCGGAAGATGCCCATGCCGCCCATCCCGTCGAGCGGCTTGAGGATGATGTCCTGGTGTTCGGCATGGAAACGCTTGATGTCCTCGGGGTCGCGCGTCACCAGCGTGGGGCCGATGAACTGCGGGAACTCCATGATGGCGAGTTTCTCGGGATGGTCGCGCAGCGCGCGCGGCTTGTTGAAAACCCGGGCACCGTCGCGCTCGGCCTGCTCGAGCAGGTGGGTGGCGTAGAAGTACTCGCTGTCAAAAGGCGGGTCCTTGCGCATCAGGATGGCGTCGAACTCTTTCAGCGCGACCTGGCGCGTGCCGCGCTCGGTGAACCAGTCCTGCGCGTCACCCGTGAGCGTGATGTCGCGCACATGGGCCATCACGGGGGCACCGCGCTGCCACATCAGGTCCTGCTGCTCGCAGGCGCTGATCTGGTGGCCGCGCCGCTGCGCCTCGCGCATCATCGCAAAGGTGGTGTCCTTGTAGATCTTGAAAGAGGCCAGCGGATCGGCAATGAAGAGAATGTTCATGAACGGGGTCCATCAGTAAAGGGGGGGGTGACTGCTCAGGCAGTGCGCTGCCGGTATTGTTGTACAAATAGCGCCATCGCGCCGGCCGCCACGCCCCAGAAGGCCGAGCCAATGCCGGCAATGGCCACGCCCGACAGCGTGACCAGAAAAGTGATAAGCGCCGCTTCCCGGTGCGACTCGTCGCGCACGGCCTGCGCCAGGCCGCTGCCTATCGTGCCCAGCAAGGCCAGCCCGGCAATCGCGACCACCAGTTCCCTGGGGAAAGCCGTCAGCAGCCCGGTGACCGCCGCGCCAAAGATACCGATCACGACATAAATGGCGCCACAGGCCACCGCCGCGGTGTAACGCTTGCGCGGGTCCTCGTGCGCTTCGGGGCCCATGCAGATGGCGGCGGTGATGGCGCTGAGGTTCAGCGCAAACGCGCCAAACGGCGCGAGCACCAGCGACGCCAGACCCGTGAGCGTGATGACCTTGGACACCGGGATGCCGCCGTCCGGTGCATCCGGCCCGTACCCCGCCGCACGAATGGCCGCCACACCGGGAAGGTTTTGCGAGGCCATGGTCACCACAAACAGCGGCAGCGCCAGACTCACCACCGCAGCCAGCGTGAACTGCGGCGCGACAAACACGGGCCGGGCAAAAGAGAAGTTCATGGCCGTCCAGGCCATCTCGCCACGCGCGGCGACGAACACAATGGCGCCGAACAGCGTCAACACCACCGCGTAGCGCGGCATGAAACGTCTACCCAGCAGATAGACCGACAGCATCAGCAGCACCAGCGGCAAGGCCGTCTGCGCCGCGGCAAAAGCCTGCAGACCGAAGCGCGCCAGCACGCCGGCCAGCAAGGCCGAGGCAATCGCCATCGGGATGCGGTTCATGAGCTTCTCAAACCAGCCGGTCACGCCAAACAGCGTGATCAGCGCCGCACTCACCATGAAAGCCGCCACCGCCTCACCCATCGAAAACCCGCCGGCCAGCCCCGCCGTCGCCAGCACCGCCGCGCCCGGTGTGGACCAGGCCACCATGACCGGCTTTTTCAGCCACAACGAAGGAATCGCGGAACACAGCCCCATACCCCAGCCCAGCGCCCACATCCAGGAGCTGATCTGCTCCGGCGTGGCGTTGAAGGCCTGCGCCGCCTGGAAAACAATGGCCACCGAACTCGTGAAGCCGACCAGGACGGCGACAAAGCCGGCGGTGAAGGCGGAGAGGTTGAGGTCTTTGAAGAATTGCATGTGGAGATTTTGGCAGGCCTGAGATTGGGCGAAGGGTGGAAGCCATGCCTGCTTCGATTGCCCCCGGATTGCCAGCAAGCCGGGTCTCGCCCCGGCGGGCGAGGTACTTTTCTTTGCGTCGCCAAAGAAAAGTACCCAAAAGAAAGGCGACCCGATGGTCTGGGTCCCCTGCGCTACGCTCCGGGGCAACCTGCGGTGCTCGACAAAAGCGGGGTCTCGCTCGAACTCGGCTTCGCCTCAGACAATCGCGAGCCCTGACCCGCTTTTGCCTGCGCTCCTCGGCCCAGCCCGACGGGTTGGGGGGGAAGAATACGGATGCGGGGAGGCGAGGATGCGCAAAGCGCGTCCTCGCCGGAGCCCGACTGCGTACCCGAATCCGAACCCGCTCCCGACCCCCCCACCCTTCTGGCTGCGCCGAGGAGCGCAGGTCCAGCCGGATCAGGGCGAGCGATTGTTTGAGCGTAGCGAGTTCGAGCTCGACCCCGGCTGGACCGAGCACCGGAGGTTGCCCGTAGCGAAGCGCAGGGACGCAGACAGCAGGGGCGCCTTTTTCTTTGCTTACTTTCTTTTTGGCGACGCAAAAAGAAAGTGAGTTGCCGCCGGGCAACCCCCGGCTTGCTGGCAGACCACGATACCCAGAGCAACACCAGGAGTCAGCAAACATGGCCCCCGGATCGGAGTCCGGGGCAGGCTCTTCAAGTCCGGGATGACAGGCGCGGGGGTGAATTTAGCTATAAATTCAATAGCAGCTTGCGATTACAAGGCAAGGGCTGCAGCCCTAAAACACCAGGATCAGATCTCGATCTTGCTGCCCAGCTCCACCACCGAGTTGTTCGGCAGGTTGAGGAAGTCCGCCGCGCCGCTGGCGTTGTGGTGCATCTGCGCAAACAGCTTCTCGCGCCACTGTGCCATGCCGCTGCCAATGGTGGGCACCACCACATCGCGCGAGAGGAAATAGCTGGTGGTCATGACTTCCAGTTCGCAGCCGCGTGTGCGCATCTGCTCGAGCGCCTTGGGCAGGTCCGGGTCGTTCTTGAAACCGTAGTGGATCACCACCTGCCAGCAGTTGTGGCCCAGCGACTCGATGGACAGGCGTTTGTCCAGGCCGATCCAGGGCACCTCGTGGCTGCGCACGGTGACAAACAGGTTCTGCGCGTGCAGCACCTTGTTGTGCTTGAGGTTGTGCAGCAGCGCATTGGGCACAGCGCCCGGCTCGGCGGTCAGGAACACGGCCGTCCCTTCAACGCGCGCCGGCGGGCTGACAAACACCGCTTCCAGAAAACTCGGCAGGTCGATGGCATCGGCCCGGAGCTTCTGATTGAGCAGCGCACGGCCCTGCTTCCACGTCATCATGATGGTGAACATGACCACGCCGATCAGCACCGGGAACCAGCCGCCGGCGACAAACTTCAGCGCGTTGGAAGTGAAGAACATCAGGTCCACGACGAAGAAGATGCCTGTTGCGCCGACACACAGGGCCAGCGGCAGCTTCCATCTGTAGCGGATCACGAAGAAGGTCAGCACGGTCGTGATCAGCATGTCGGTGGTCACCGCGATGCCGTAGGCGGACGCCAGGTTGGTCGAGTTCTTGAACAGCGCCACCGCCACCACGATGGCCGCAAACAGCGACCAGTTCACCGCCGGAATGTAGACCTGGCCGGTTTCATGCACCGAGGTGTGGCGGATCTGCATGCGCGGCAGGTAGCCCAGCTGTATGGCCTGCTTGCTGACCGAAAAGGCAGCGGACAGCAGCGCCTGGGAAGCAATCACCGTGGCGGCGGTCGCCAGGATCACCAGCGGCACCAGCGCCCACTTGGGCGCCATCAGGTAAAACGGATTGGCGACCGATTCGGGGGTGTAGATCAGCATCGCACCCTGGCCGAAATAGTTGATCAGCAGCGCCGGCATGACGAGGGCAAACCAGGCCATGCGGATCGGCTTCTTGCCGAAGTGGCCGAGATCGGCATACAGCGCCTCCGCGCCCGTGACACACAGCACCAGCGCGCCGAGCAGGACAAACGTGATGCCCGGGTGCTGGAAGATGAAACGCAGCGCATGGTGCGGGCTGACGGCGCCCAGCACCTCGGGGTGGGCCCAGATGTGCGGGACGCCCAGTACCGCGATGGTGACAAACCAGACGGCGCAGATCGGACCGAAAAAGCGGCCTATGCCGGCGGTGCCGTTCTTCTGCACATAAAACAGGCCGAAGATCACCACCAGGGCGAGCGGCATGACGTAGGGCTTGAAAGCCGGCGAAAGCAGTTCCAGGCCCTCAACCGCGGAAAGCACCGAAATCGCCGGCGTGATGACACCGTCACCATAAAAAATCGCCGTGCCGAAGATGCCCACGCCCAGCAGCCAGCGCCGCAGCCGGGGCTTGTCATTGACCGCATTGGTGGCCAGCGCCAGCATGGCGATCAGCCCGCCCTCGCCGTTGTTGTCGGCGCGCAGGATCAGCGTGACGTATTTCAGGGAGACGATGACGGTGATGGTCCAGAACACCATCGACAGCAAGCCATAGATGTTGTCCGGCGTCAGGGGCACGTAACCGGATTCGAAGACGACCTTCAGGGCATACAGAACGCTGGTGCCAATGTCGCCGTAAACAATACCGATGGCGCCCAGGGTGAGCGCCGCAAGAGATGATTTTTTTCTGGACACAAAAAAAATTCTCGCGGCGGCCGGGGTCATGCTGGCCGCAACGACGAGAAAGGTTGTCTTGGGGAGTGCTATTTTGCGCCCGGTCCCGCCTTCGGCAAGTCAGCGCAAACCTCTAATCACCAGAATCCGGCATTTTGTTGCACTGCAACAACTTGTAACCGCGATGTGGCCTGCCCCGGCAAATACCGAAGCTGTCTGAAAGCGGGGCAGTCACTATGTTTTTGATAGCTGTTTGTGCCCGCAGGACAAGGGCCGGAGGCCAAAAACGCTGGCAAACCGTGATAACGCCGCGTGGCACGGTACGTCCCCATTCGCGGCCGCGGGCAGGCCGGCTTCGCCGGATGCCTCGCGGCGTCCCCTGGAAGGGGAAAAGGAACTACACGGAGCGCAGCGCAGTGAGGACGATAGGGGTGAGCCTAGTCATACACCTCGGCATCCGGATCGGTGGCTTCCAGCTCGTAACTGGCGGCCAGCATGGCCAGCCGGCCGATGACACCGTACATGTAGAAACGGTTGGGCCCGCTGGCGCCCGGCGGCACACCCGGCTGCGGCAGCCGCCCGCTGTCGGCAAAGGCCAGTGGCACAAAGCTGGCGCCGGGGGCGTTGAGGTTCTCGTCGATGCCGCGGTCGGCGTGCACGCGGTAGAAGCCGCCCACCACGTAGCGGTCCATCATGTAGACGACGGGTTCGGCCACCGCGTCGTTGATGCGCTCGTGGGTCTGCACCCCCTCCTGGATGATCACTTCGGACAGCTGCTGGCCGTCCTTGGTGGTACTCATCTTGTTTTTCGTCTTGCGGTTGAGCTCGTCGAGGTCTTTCACGTCGCGCACCGTCATGATGCCCATGCCGTAGGTGCCGTTGTCGGCCTTGACGATGACAAACGGCTTTTCGTTGATGCCGTATTCCTTGTACTTGCGCTTGATCTTCGTCAGCAGCGCATCGACGTTGGTGGTCAGGCAATCCATGCCCGTGCCTTCGGCGAAGTTGACCTCGCCGCACTTGGCAAACATCGGGTTGATCAGCCAGGGGTCCACACCCAGCAGCTTGCCGAAACGCTTGGACACCTCTTCATAGGCCTGGAAATGGCGCGACTTGCGCCGCACCGACCAGCCCGCATGCAGCGGCGGCAGCAGATACTGCTCGTGCAGGTCTTCCAGCATGCCGGGAATGCCGGCCGAGAGGTCGTTGTTGAGCAAAATGGTGCAGGGATCGAAGTTTTTCAGCCCCAGGCGCCGGTCGGTGCGCACCAGCGGCTCCAGCGTGATCTGCTCGCCGGTGGGCAGGGTCAGCGTGGTCGGCTCGGTGATGTCGGGGCTCAGCGAGCCGAATCGCACGTTCAGCCCGGCCTGGTGGAAGATCCGCTTGAGCTGCAGAACGTTGGACAGGTAGAAGGTGTTGCGCGTGTGGTTTTCTGGAATCACCAGCAGGTTGCGCGCCTCGGGGCAGATCTTTTCAATCGCCGCCATCGCCGCCTGCACGGCCAGCGGCAGCATCTCGGGCGTCAGGTTGTTCCAGCCGCCAGGGTAGAGATTGGTGTCCACCGGTGCCAGCTTGAAGCCGGCGTTGCGCACATCGACCGAGCTGTAAAAGGGCGGCGTGTGCTCCATCCACTCGAGGCGGAACCAGCGCTCGATCGCCGGCGTGGTGTCCAGGATGCGCTGCTCGAGTTCGTTGATGGGGCCGTTCAGGGCGGTAATCAGATGCGGAACCATGCGGCCCTCTTTTTTGTGAATTATGGGAAGCGAATTCTAGGAAATGGAGGCGATCATGCCGCCTTCAAGGCGAGCGCCTGGCCGTCACCCTCCGGGGGCGACCGCCAGACCCTGCCGGCGCTATTTTGCGCCCTCGACCAGCCAGTGAAACAGCACCCTGGCGGTTTCCGGGCTGACCCGCTCATGAGCATCGATGTGCTCCAGCCATTCTCCCTGGCGCCACTTGTCCACCCGCTTCTGCTCTGCAGACGCATCGCCCTTGAGCCCCGCGTACTTCCCGGCCAGCTGCTCGAAACCGGGGGCCTCGCCGCGGGGGTAGGCCCCGTGGCAGCTGTAGCAGCCCATGTCGACAGCCAGCGCGGAACCGGCATGGCCGGCCATCGGCAGGGCCAAGGCGGCAAAAAACAAGCCGGCCGATGCGAAACGGCCGTCAAAAATCCGGAAAAACATGACCAGGAGTCCTCTGAAGAATGGGAGGCAGGGAAAGAGCTTGGGCCGAAATAGGCCGCTTCAAGCTGGGCTGTTGCGTCCGGCCAGGGGGCGAGGTCCTCAGCCGAACTTGATGCGGGAAAGACAGGGATCACTGCGATGAATCGCAAGAAGGTTGATGCCGACCTGGTGTTGCTGATAGCCGCATTCTTCAAGCAGCTGCTTCAGTGCCGCCACATCGGTTTTGATGGTCTCGACCAGCATCATGGGCTTGTGGGCTTCGATGGAGCGGAGCGCGCCGGCCAGTCCCTCGAGTTCCATGCCTTCAATATCGAGCTTGAGAAAATCCAGCCGGGACAACCCCAGCCCATCCACAGTGATCATTTTCACCGCCTGCCCGCCAGCGGGGGAGTAATCGATGGTCTGGCCGATAAATTCATTGCTGGCGCTCTGGCGCAACTCCAGCGAGCCAAAGCTGGCCGGCTTCAGATAGTCGGGCCTGGGAATGGTGATGCTGCCCGCCTCTGCGCCCAGCGCGGCGTGGTGCACGGTGGCGTTGAAACAGTTGTTGAGCGCAACATTGCCCGCCAGGGCATAAAAGACGCGCTCCTGCGCCTCCACGGCAATCACCTCTCCCCAGCCGTGCATGTGCCTGGCCCACTCGATGGTGTGCACGCCGATGTTGGAGCCGCCGTCGATGGCCACCACGCCGTCGCCAAACACCTGCCGCCGCAACGTGAGCATGTCCAGCACCAGTTGCACTTCCTGGGGATCGAACCAGGAGGTTTCGAAAATCTGGTGCCCGACGCCATAACCCCGCTTCTCATCCACCATGCGATAGTCGTTGCGGTTGACGATCATGGTCCCATGTCCGGAGGACACCAGAACAAAAGGCAGGGGACGGAGAACGCGCGTCAAACCCGCACCTCGCCATTGCCCAGCACCACGTACTTCAGCGAGGTCAGGCCCTCGATGCCAACCGGGCCGCGGGCATGGAACTTGTCGGTGGAAATGCCGATTTCAGCGCCCAGGCCGAACTCGAAACCATCAGCGAAGCGGGTGCTCGCATTCACCATGACGCTGGCTGAATCGACCTCGCGCAGAAACTGCTGGGCGTGCATGTGGTCGCGCGTGAGGATGGCATCGGTGTGGTGGCTGGAGTACTGGTTGATGTGGGTGATCGCTTCGTCCACACCGGCCACCACCTTGATGCTGATGACGGGCGCCAGGTATTCCTCGTACCAGTCCTGCTCACTGGCCGGCTGGACGAGGGCACCCGGCACAGCGGACAACAGGGCCAGGGCTTCGGCATCACAACGCATCTCCACCCCCTTGGCGGCGTAGATGGCACCGATTTCCGGCAGAAAGTCAGCCGCGACGCCGCGCGCCACCAGCAGCCCTTCGCTGGCGTTGCAGGGGCTGTATTTGCTGGTTTTGGCGTTGTCGGCCACGGCCACGGCCATGGCCAGGTCGCAGGGGTCGTCCACATAGACATGGCAATTGCCGTCGAGGTGCTTGATGACGGGCACTTTCGCGTCGCGGCTGATGCGCTCGATCAGGCCCTTGCCGCCGCGCGGGATGATCACGTCCACGTACTGCGGCATGGTGATCAGGAGGCCCACCGCCGCACGGTCGGTGGTGGGCACCAGCTGCACGGCCTCGGCCGGCAAGCCGGCGTCCAGCAGCGCCTGGTGCACCAGGGCGGCCAGCGCCTTGTTCGACTCGATCGCCTCGGAGCCGCCGCGCAGGATGCAGGCGTTGCCGCTCTTGATGGCCAGCGACGCCGCTTCAATCGTGACGTTGGGCCGGCTTTCGTAAATCATGCCGAACACGCCGATGGGTACCCGCATCTGGCCGACGCGGATGCCGCTGGGCTGCTGCTTCATGCCGATGATCTCGCCGATCACGTCGGGCATGGCGGCGAGCTGCTCACAACCGGTGGCCACCGTGGCAATGTCCCTGGCCCCGAGCTTGAGGCGGTCCAGCAGGGGGCCGGTCAGGCCGGCCGCCGCTGCCCGGTCGAGGTCCCGCTGGTTGGCCACCTGCAGCGGCGCAATGTTCTGGCGCAGCAAGCCGGCCAGGGCCATCAACGCTCTGTTTTTGATAGCTGCCGGCGCACGTGCAGTCTGGGCCGAGGCCACTTTTGCCTTGGAACCCATGGTTGCCATCAGGCGGGCCAACTCGTCGTCGGGTGCGCCGGGTCGGGCCAGCGTGTTGGAAAGATCAGGCGCGTTCATCCCTCTATTTTGCCCGTATTCATGCGGCGGGGCACCGTCCCTACTTCCGGGCGGGCACGCCCCGGCGCTGCATCATGTCCTGGCTCATGGCCTGCAGGGCGTCGGCCGTCAGCACGGCCTGCGCCGCAGGGTAGGCCAGGTCGTCCTCGTCTGCCAGGTGGCGCACATACAGTGCGGCAAACCGGTTCAGCGCCTCGGTCCCGGCGGGCTCCAGCGGCATCCAGTCCGCGGCCGGGCTGTCGCTGATGGCCTGCAGCACGCTGCGCGCCAGGGGCCAGGCGGCCTCCATCTCGCGGTGGTCCTGCAGCAGGCGCTGCACCAGTGCGCGCAGGGCGGCGTCCGGCCCTGCCAGCAGCGGCGGGAACACGTGTATCTCCTCGTCCTGGTGGTGCAGCGGCGCGGCAAGGTCGAAGTAACGCATCACGTCGCGCGCGGCCTGCCGCGCGGCATCGTCGCAGCCTTGCGCCAGCAGGTGCTGCTGCAGGCGTGCCAGCAAGGCCAGCATGCGCTCAACCCGTTCGTGGCAGGCCCCCAGCATCTCGAACGGCGCTTCAAAACCGGCGCCGGGCGCACGAAAGCCCGGCGGGGCCTGCGTCGGCGCACTGCGGCGCACGATGCCCATGTCAGCCGAACTGAACCGGTTGGCCCTGCGGGTCAAACGGAATGAAAGCGCCAATCTGGCCCTGCTTGATGGACTCGACCATGCGCTGCAGCGGCTCCTCGGCATCTTCGGTGGTGGGCGCGCGGTTCACCGAGCCACCCAGCGCAGCCGCAAACACCAGGCCCCAGTTGTGGCCGAACTGGCTGGATTCCTGCACCAGCGCCGCAAACGAGCTCAGTTCTTCAGGCCGCTTGTCCACACACATCAGCGGCACCAGCGCACCGCCCTGGCCGGCCTCAAACCGTTCGCGCTGCACCGGCGTGCTGTCCTCCGGCAGCTCCACGCCGGTAAACACAAACAGCAGGCGCTGCGGCTCGGGCTGGGCCCGGGCCGCCTGCAGCAAATCGTCAAAACTCAGAATGTCCATGGGTCGATCCAGTCACAGGGAATAAAAGGAATCCGCCGGTTCGCACCCCGGTGCGCACCCGTCGGCAGAAAGACTGCTTGTAAAATCCGGCGGCGCGGGTCGCAGTCGCGCGGGCTTGCGCGACTGGGCCGTGCCGATGCTGACAAAACACAGCGCCTGTTCGTCGGCCGCCAGGCCAAACAGGGCGCGCAGGCCGACGGACTTCAGCGCCTTGCCGCTGGTCAATGCCGAACCATACCCCAATGCGGTGGCCAACAGCAGCATGTTCTGGATCGCGCAGCCGGCGGACACGGTGCGTTCGGCCAGGTCGATCTCCGCATCGCCGCACTGGCTATCGACCACCACCAGCATCAGCAAGGGGGCCCGGTGCGCTTTTTCGCGCGCTTGGGCCATTTGCTCCGGGGTGGCCTGGGCATCACGCGCCATCAGCGCGGCGCCGAACACCTCGGCCAGCCGCGCGCGCGCCGCCTGCGGCACGAGCACCAGGCGCCAGGGTTGCAGTTGCCCGTGGTCGGGCGCCGTGGCCGCCGCGTTCAGGATCATGCCGAGCTGCTTCGCGTCGGGACCGGGTGCCAGCAGGCGTTTGGGCAAAATGGTCTGGCGCGATTGCATCAGCGTCGCCGCCAGACTCGCCGGATCGCTGTCAGGCGTGCTGGAGACTGGCATGGAGGCCGGAACGGCAAGCAGGTTCATCACCACACCACTCATCCGGGCCGTGCGTCAGCACGAAGACGGCCATACCAGTTGCCCAGCCGCACACCCCACACCCCCATGACGCCGGTCCACACCAGGGCGGCCGCCAGCAGCAGCCAGCCCGCAAGTACTGTTTGCGCGGCAGCCATGATGCGCAGCAAGGTCGCGGCCTGCAGCAGCCAGAACAGCGTCCAGATCAGGTTGTCGGCCACCAGCGCGCGACCACTGTGGCCACAGGACACCCGGGTGACCATGGCCAGCATCAGCGAGGCCAGGCAACCCATGGTCAGCGCATGCAGCGATCCGAGGGCAAGCACCGGCGCATCCTGCAGAAGGCCCAGCCACTGCGAGAGCCCCCCGAGCACCAGCGCCAGGCCGAGCCAGAGAAAACCAATATGCAGCATGGCCAACAAACGGTTTTTGAGGCTTTGCAGCAGCCCCCAGACCACAGCGAGCCAGAGCAGCACGCCGCCCGCGGCCAGCTCGAAAGCACCGCGCGCCGCCATCCAGACCGTGCCCGCCGTGCCTTGCAGCGGACCGTCCAGCTCGACCCACACGGCCACGACCTCGGCCGCTGCGACGGCCAGCATCAGCCACAACACCCAGAACGGGCGCCAGGCGTCCATGCGCGGCAGGGCACTCGAGGTAAAAAACGGAATCATGCGGTGCGCCACTGAAACGTAAACCACCACCACAAACCCCCACAAGCCGGTGAGCACACAGGCGCGCGCCACGTCGGGCGCCCCCAGCAGCAGACTGAACGCCACGCCAGCCAGGCTCAGGCAGCCCACGATGCAGGCGACACCCACCGTGCGCGCATGCACCTGGTCCTCAGCCCGGCTGCGCCGGATCAGCCCCCAGAACAGCGCCGTGATCCACGCCAGACCTGCGCAGGCCAGCGCCAGCCCGGCCAGTGCCGTCAGGCCATGCAGGTGCGCACCAGCCAGGCACAACAGCCAGCCGGTTGCCTGCAGCAGCAATGGCACGCGAAGCTGGCGGGGCACCAGCGGCTCCACGCCCAGCCATTTGGGCCCGGCCGTGAACAGGAAGCCCGAGAAGAAAAGCGCAATGAAGCCAAAGGTCATGACCGCGCCATGGGCCAGCGAGGGTGACACCGCATACGGCAGGCTCAGCACGGGACTGACACGGTCCAGCTGCACCAGCGCCCACCAGCTGCCTGCCGCCACCAGCACCACCATGGCCAGGAAAAACCCCAGCCGGTGCGGCGCCAGTAGCAGATGGCGGGCGCGCCAGCGGCGGTCCACCCTGGCCCGCTCGCTGGCCGTGGGTTTGCCCGGCCGCGCCCGCAGGGCGATGACCGGGCGCTCACTCATCCGCAAACGCCCAGGTGGCCGCACTGGGTGCAGTAGTCGCAGCCGTCCTTGCGAATCACCGCGTGGGCGCCGCATTCGCTGCACTTCTTGCCCGCCATCACCGGCGGCGCCAGCGCCATGTCGATCTGGGGCTCCAGCACAGGTGCTGCGCCGGCAACGCCCTGGTGGGCGCGCCGCGCAATGATGTTCTGCACCGCATAGGCAATGGCCGCAACTTCCGAGTCGTGCCACAGCGGCACACGGGTGCCGTCGGCCTTCTCATAGGTGCCGAGCCGCACCGGGCCACGGTCCCAGGCCACCTTGCGCATGTCGCTGAGCGCACGTTCGAGGAAGCCGCCGCGCGCCGCCAGCGACAACATGCGCATGCTGGAGGTGATCCACTGCTGCGACTCACCGCTTTGGCCTACCGGCATGAAAAACTCGATGGCACGTTCAACCGTACCCTCGCCGCTGGCCGATGGCACGGGCAGGAAAGACACCACGATGTACAGCGTCTTGTGCCCCTCCTGGGTCCAGTAATCCACCTTTTCGGCAACGGCGGACAAGGCGCCCTTGGGACGGCTCTCGATCACCGTGCGCATGGGATCCATGGGCACCGCCGCGGCCGGCGCAGTGGCCGGAGCATGCGTTTCCAGCACCGAACCCAGAATCGCATTGGGCCGGTAGGTGGCCAGGCCCTTGAGCTTCGCACGCCAGGCCTGCTGGTACAGGCTCTTGAAGTCCTCGTAGGCGTAGTCGGCCGGCACGTTGACGGTTTTGGAGATCGCCGTGTCCACAAAGGGTTGCACCGCTTCCATCATGCCAATGTGGCTGTCGGCCGACATCTCGAGCGCCGACACAAAGTAAGCAGGCAGTTTGTCCACGTCCCCGCCGAGCTCGCGGTACAGGCGCCAGGCATGGTCTTCCACCGCGTAGTCGGTGGTGCTGCCGTCGGACTCGCGTTTCTTGCGCCGGTACATCCAGGAAAACGGCGGCTCGATGCCGTTGGAAGCGTTGTCGGCAAATGCCAGGCTGACCGTGCCTGTCGGTGCAATCGACAGCAGGTGGCTGTTGCGGATGCCGTTGGCACGGATGGACTGCTGCAGGGCGACCGGCAAGCGGCTGGCAAAGGTGCCCACGGCGAGATAACCGTCGGCGTCGAACTTCGGAAACGCGCCCTTTTCTTTCGCCAGCGCTACCGAGGCAGCATAAGCCGCATCACGCATGGCGACAGCGATACGCGCCGCCATCTCGCGCCCCTCGGGCGCGTCGTAACGCAGACGCAACATGGCCAGCGCGTTGCCCAGGCCGGTGAAACCGACGCCGATGCGGCGCTTGGCGGCCGACTCGGCCTGCTGCTGCGGCAACGGCCAGAAGGTCACGTCCAACACGTTGTCGAGCGCACGCACCTGGGTGGTCACCGATTTCGCAAACGCCTCGAAATCGAAGCCCGGCTCGCCATTGAAGCCGAAAGGATGCCGCACAAAACGCGTGAGGATGATGGGCCCGAGGTCGCAGCAGCCGTAAGGCGGCAACGGTTGTTCGCCGCAGGGATTGGTCGCCGCAATGTCCTCGCAATAACGCAGGTTGTTGTCCTGGTTGATGTGGTCCAGAAACAGGATGCCTGGCTCGGCAAAATCGTAGGCCGAGTGCATCACGGTGTCCCACAACTCGCGCGCGGCCACCGTCTGGTAGACCCACAGGCCGTCGGCGCGCTGGAACGCGCCCTGCGCAATCAAGGGCGCGCCGGGTTTGGCCTTGTGTACCAGTTCCCAGGGCTGGTCTTCGGCCAGGGCGTGCATGAACGCATCCGGCATGCCGACCGACACATTGAAGTTATTCCAGCGTCCGGGCGTGCGCTTGGCGGTGATGAACTCGTGCACGTCCGGATGGTCGATGCGCAGCACACCCATCTGCGCGCCGCGCCGTGAACCCGCACTCTCCACCGTGGAGCAGGACTGGTCAAAGACGTTGATGTAGCTGCACGGACCGGAGGCCATGGACGCTGTCGCCTTGACCTCCGCGCCGCGCGGCCGGATACGTGAAAAATCGTACCCCACGCCGCCGCCGCGGCGCATGGTTTCGGCCGCCTCGCGCAGGGCTTCATAGATGCCGGGATAACCGCCGTCATCCACACCCTGGATGCAGTCGCCCACAGGCTGCACAAAGCAGTTGATGAGGGTCGCCTGGATGGCCGTGCCGGCCGCACTCATGATGCGGCCTGCGCCTATGGCACCAGCGTGCAGGTTCTCGAGGAAAAGTGCCTCGTGTTTTGCGCGCTCCGCTTCGGGCTCGACCGAGGCCAGGGCCCGCGCCACGCGCCGGTACAGGTCTTCCACACCCGACTCACCGGGCTTGAGATATTTCTCCTTCAGCACGTCGTGACTGATGGGCTGGGTGGCCGTCAGGTCCTGAGGCCGGCCAAACTGATCGCGTTTCATGCTTGTGCTCCTGCGATGGGCGCTACCGGCCGGATTCCGCCGAGCAGCCACTGCATCAATTCTTGCACCGAACGGATCTGGTCGCCAAACGGCAGACGGGCGGCACCACGGAAGAAAAGGCCTTTGTGCCTATTGCCGTCAAACGCGTGGCCAAGCTGCTGGTCGATGCAGAACTGGCCCATGCTGGCCACGCCGTCGCGCAGGCCGCAGTGGGCGAGGCAGTCAAACGACATGTTGCATTTGGTCTTGACATGGGCCGCCGCCTGGAGTTTGGGTTCGAGCCGGATGTACTTGTCCAGCCAGGGCGTGCGCACCGCGCGCGCCGGCAGACCGGCCACACTGATGAACTCCACCATGTCTTCCGGCCTGGCTTCGGCCAGTACCTTCTTGAAGGCAGGATCGGCATCACACTCCTGGGTGACGGCAAACGCCGTGCCCAGCTGCACCGCCGAAGCACCGAGGGCCTGCAGGCGCAGGATGTCATCCCGGCAATTGATGCCGCCGGCGGCAATCAGCGGAATCTCACGTTCGATGCCCGCCGTCTTGAAGAATTCCAGCACCTGCGGGATGACCACCTCGAAATCGAAGCGCGGATCATGCAGGTCCGCGACCTTCGCCGCGCCCAGGTGACCGCCCGCAAGACCCGGGTGCTCGATCACGATGGCATCTGGCAGGCGGCCTTTTTTTTGCCACTTGCGCACCAGCAATTGCACGCCCCGGGCATCCGACAGGATGGGGATCAGCGCGACCTGGGGATAGTCTCGCGCCAGCTCCGGCAAATCCAGCGGCAGGCCCGCACCGACCACCAGCGCATCGGCGCCGCTGGCCAGCGCCTGGCGCACATAGTCTTCATAGGCGCCGAGTGCCTTCATGATGTTGACCGCAATCAGTCCGCGGCCCTGCGCCAGCTGGCGAGCCTTGCGTATTTCGCGGTCCAGCGCGTCGAGGTTGGCCGCATTGATCACGGCTTTTGCATCGGGCTCCTTGTCCAGGTGACCGGTTTTGGCCATCAGGTCCGGATGCAGGCGGCGCAAGTCCACGGAAGACACCGTGCCCACCCCGTCCAGGCTGGCCACCGCGCCGGCCAGGCCACCGGCTGACACACACACGCCCATGCCGCCCTGCACCACCGGAACCAGGCTTCTGCCGCCCAGCCGCCAGGGCCGCAGGCCCGAGTCACGGGCCAGTGTCTGCAGTATCGCGGCGGCGCCCGCCGAGTCGACACTTGCCTGGGTGGCCAGGTCAGTCGCTAATGATTTGTCCATCGTATTCCACATAAGGTTGGTACGGTCCCGTGCCGCTGTTGGAGGCTATCGCAGCCGGCACAAAACTTCCTTGCCGTACATCAAAGATGTGGATTTCGCCGTCCTCAATCACGTAATGCCAGCCGTGCAGCGTCAAGGCACCCTTCTCGACCTCACGACGCACCATGGGGTAGTCCATCAGACGCTCGAGCTGCAGCACCACAATGCGTTGTTCGGTGCGGCGCAGGGCTTCGGGGCTGGACTGGACCGGCAGCAGGGCTTCGCTGGCGAGCTTGAGCCAGGCCTGCAGCGCCACGGCTTCCTCGGGCACGCCTTCATAGGCTGCGCGGATGGCACCGCAGTGGCTGTGGCCGCAGACAATGATGCGCTCCACATGCAGGCTGAGCACCGCGAACTCGATCGCTGCGGTGGTGCCGTGCAATCCGTGCGAACCGTCGTACGGCGGAACGAAGGCCCCCACGTTTCGCACGATGAAAAGCTCACCCGGGCCGGCGCCGGTCAGCAAGTAGGGCACCACCCGTGAATCCGAGCAGCCGATGAACAGGGTCTTGGGGTGCTGCCCCTGCGCCACCAGGTCCTGGAAGCGCTGCTGGTGCAGCGGGAAATAGTCGGAATGAAAACGCCGCAAGCGAAGCAGCAACTCGTCCGCGCTTGCAACGTCCTCGGTCATTGGACCAACGGCGAATCAGCCCCTTCCAGGGCAATGCCTTCGATTTCCGCCTCCCCCACCAGCAGGCTCATGTACTGGTGCAGGGCCCGGGCACGCGACTGCATGGTCAGCAGGGCCGCAATACGCTCGCGCACTTCCTCATAGGCGGGCTGTGTGCCTTTGCGGCGCTCCAGCACGTCGATGATGTGAAAGCCGAAACGCGTATGAAACAGTCGTGGATGCACGCCGGTGCCGGTTTGCGCATGCTGGAGGTGAAACAGTTCCGTAGCCAGTTCGGGCGCGCAGTCGTCCGGTGTGATCCAGCCAAGGTCGCCGCCCTGCGCGCTGCTCGGGCAGTTGGACAGTTCCGCAGCCAACTGGGCAAACCGCTCCGGGGACACCCCCTTGTGCGAGAGCTCCAGCAAGGCACGTTCGGCATGCACGGTAAGTGCCTGGACATTGACACCGGGGGTGACGGCAAACAGGATGTGCCGCACATGCAGCGCCTGGCCCACCAGAAACTGCGCCTTGTGGGCCTCGTAGTAACGCCGGCCCTCGTCGTCGCCCGGCTGGGGACTGACCACCTGCCGGTCGACCATGGCTTCGATGATCTCGCGTTCAGCCTGACCCAGTTCCGGGGTGGTCAGGCCAGTGTGGCGCGGCAGCAGGCCTTGCGACACCGCCTGCTGGCGCAGCAGTTCGGTGTAGGCCAGCTCGCGCAGCGTCGCCGTGTCCGGACGCTGCCCGCTCGCATGCAGCGCGATGCCGTTGACGCACGCAGTGGGCGCAACCGGCGCGGCGGCTGCAGGACCGCACTGGCAGGAACCGCTGCCGCAGCCTTGGGCTGCAGGGGGTGAAGAAAGCGTCTGGGTAGTCATGAAGGGAGCCTCTTTTCTTGCATTGCTTGATGGGTGCGCGACTTAACGGCCACCGGGCGACTTGGCCCCGGGAACGCCAAGCCGGCGGCTGCGCACCACCTGGTAGGGCCGGAAGATGTAAGCGACAGATCCGAAGCCGCTCCACACATGCACCAGGCGGCTGAACGGGAACAGCAGGAAGATGGTCATGCCGAACACGATATGGAAACGGTAAGGCCAGGGCAGAACGGCAAGAGCGGCAGAGTCCACCTCGCGCAGGGTGAGAATGCGCTGCGCCCACTCGGCCAGGATCAGCATCACGCTGCCATCGGCGTGTCCCCACGAGTACGGCAAGGTGATCAGGCCCACCACCAGCTGCGTCCACAGGATCAGCAAAATCGCCAGATCGGTCTTGTGGCTGGTGTAGCGGATGCGCGGGTCGAACATGCGTCGGTAGATCAGCATCGACAGGCCAATGAAACAGATGACGCCGGCAATGCCTCCCGCGAAGATCGCCATGCGCTGCTTGGTGGCGGCGTCCATGAAAAAACCATACACGGCGTGGGGTGTCAGCAGGCCGACCAGATGGCCGAAGAACAGGAACAGGATGCCCACGTGGAACAGGTTGCTGCCCCAGCGCAGCAGGCCGGTGCGCAGCAGCTGCGAGGAGTCGCTTTTCCAGGTGTACTGGTCGCGGTCGAAGCGGATCAGGCTGCCGAGCAGGAACACGGTCAGGCAGATGTAGGGGTAGACCCCAAAAAGAAATCCGTGAAGTCCGGGGCTCATGCTTGTACTCCTTGGTTGGGGCGTGCCTTGCGCACGTGCGGCACGATGTGAATCGGTTGCGGCTGGTCCGGCCTGGCCTGGCCTTTGGAGGAACATCCGTCAAAGACAACTGGCTCTTCCCAGACCGCGTCAATAGGTTCTTCCGCAGCAATCTGTACCGGTTGGGCCTTCTCCCCGGCCAGTTCCAGCAAGGCACCAAGTACAGAGGCGTAGGCACTTTCGCGCTGCTGCAGCGCCGCGAAAATCGCATTGAAAATGTGCGCCATTTCGGCCAGAAACTCGCGCGCCTCGCGCGGCGGCTGGGTCGAGGTGAATTCGAGCACCACCGGCAGGAAGTCCGGCATCTCGCCTTCGGCCAGGTACATGCCCGCCTTCTCATAGGTCTGCGCCAGATCGATCATGGCCGGGCCGCGATCGCGCGAATCGCCGTGCACGTGCTCGAACAGGTGCAGCGAGGTAGCGCGGCCCCGGTCGAACAACTCGACATAAGCGGCCTCGGTCTCAAGCGCAGGCGCGAGCGCAAGTGCGTCGATCAGGGCGTTCAGCTCGGCCAGCCTTTGCGGCTCCACGGCACGCTCTTCGTACAGGGCCTCGCGCAGCGCGTCCAGATGGCTGCGCAGCTCGGCGTCGGGGTAACCCAGCAGCCGGGCCAGCACACGCAGGCTCCTTGAAGCCACAGCGGGGGTGTTGTTGAAAAGTGCCATGGTTCAGACCTCCACCTTGATGGGAATAGTGCGTTTCTTGTTGCCGCCGAACAGACTGACGTCGCTGGCGCCGTCGGAGCAGCCGTTGCCGAAGGTGAAGCCGCAGCCTCCGCGCATGTCGAAGGCGTTCTCGGCGTATTCGCGGTGGGTGGTCGGGATCACGAAGCGGTCTTCGTAGTTGGCGATCGCCATGATGTGGTACATCTCCTCGACCTCGGCCACGGTCAGACCGGCCTGCTCCAGCACCGCCAGGTTCTGCACCTGGTCCACATGTTTGCTGCGCTGGTAGGACCGCATCGCCAGCATGCGCTGAAGCGAACGAATCACCGGTGCCGTGTCGCCGGCAGTCAGCAGATTGGCCAGATACTGCAAGGGAATGCGCATCTGGGCGATGTCGGGCAACTCGCCATTGACGCCGATCTGGCCGGCGTTCGCCGCCGAGGTGATGGGCGACAGCGGCGGCACATACCAGACCATGGGCAGCGTGCGGTATTCGGGGTGCAGCGGCAATGCCACCTTCCACTCCACCGCCATCTTGTAGACCGGACTGCGGCGCGCGCCTTCCAGCCAGGCTTCGGGAATGCCGTCCTTGCGCGCCTGTTCAATCACTTTCGGATCGTTCGGGTCCAGGAAGATGTCGAGCTGGGCCTGGTACAGGTCTTTGTCGTCTTCCACACTGGCCGCTTCCTGGATGCGGTCAGCGTCATACAGCACCACACCGAGGTAGCGGATGCGCCCGACGCAGGTTTCGCTGCAGACTGTGGGCTGGCCGGCTTCAATGCGCGGATAACAGAAGGTGCATTTTTCGGCCTTGCCGCTCTTCCAGTTGTAATAAATCTTTTTGTAGGGGCAGCCTGAGACACACATGCGCCAACCGCGGCACTTGTCCTGGTCAATCAGCACGATGCCGTCTTCCTCGCGCTTGTAGATCGAGCCCGACGGGCAGGACGCCACGCAGGCCGGGTTCAGGCAATGCTCGCACAGGCGTGGCAAATACATCATGAAGGTGTTTTCGAACTGGCCCACCATGTCTTTCTGGACCTGGTCGAAGTTCGCCAGATTGGCGTCCTTGCTGCGCTTGGAGAATTCGCCGCCAAGGATTTCTTCCCAGTTCGGGCCCCATTCAATCTTCTCCATGCGCTTGCCGGTGATCAGGCTGCGCGGCCGCGCCGTCGGCGTGGCCTTCATCTCCGGCGCCGACTGCAAATGGTCGTAGTCGAAGGTGAAAGGTTCGTAATAGTCGTCAATCTGCGGCATGTTCGGGTTGGAGAAGATGCGCATCAGCAGCTTCCACTTGCCGCCCTGGCGTGGCTCGATCGAACCGTCGGCCTTGCGCACCCAGCCGCCGTTCCATTTATCCTGGTTTTCCCATTCCTTGGGATAACCGATGCCGGGCTTGGTTTCGACGTTGTTGAACCAGGCGTATTCCATGCCGGGCCGGCTGGTCCAGACGTTTTTGCAGGTGACCGAACAGGTGTGACAGCCGATGCACTTGTCCAGGTTCAGCACCATGCCGATTTGTGCGCGTACCTTCATGCTGCTTCTCCCATTTGTTGCACGGCAAACGCCTTGTCGTCATCGCGCGGCGTATCCAGCCAGTCCACTTTGTCCATCTTGCGCACCACCACGAACTCGTCACGGTTGGTGCCTATGGTTCCGTAGTAGTTGAAGCCGTAGGAAAGCTGCGCGTAGCCGCCGATCATGTGGGTCGGCTTCAGCACGATGCGTGTCACCGAGTTGTGGATGCCGCCACGCTGGCCGGTGATCTCCGAGCCCGGGGTGTTGACGATTTTTTCCTGAGCGTGGTACATCATCACCATGCCGGGCTTGACGCGCTGGCTGACGACAGCCCGCGCGGCAATCGCGCCGTTGACGTTGTAGGCCTCGATCCAGTCGTTGTCCTCCACGCCGATCAACTTCGCGTCGTCTTCACTGAGCCAGATGATGGGTCCGCCCCGGCTCAGCGTCAGCATCAACAGGTTGTCGGTGTAGGTCGAGTGAATGCCCCACTTCTGGTGCGGCGTGATGAAGTTCAGCAGTATCTCGGTGTTGCCGTTGGTACGGATCCCGTGCACCCCAGCCGTAGCCTTCAGGTTCACCGGCGGCCGGTAACTGGCCAGGCCTTCGCCGAAAGCCAGCATCCACGGGTGGTCCTGGTAGAACTGCTGGCGGCCGGTGAGGGTGCGCCATGGGATCAATTCATGCACATTGGTGTAGCCCGCGTTGTAGGACACGGTTTCCGATTCAATGCCACTCCAGGTCGGCGAGCTGATGATCTTGCGTGGTTGCGCCTGGATGTCGCGAAAGCGTATCTTCTCGTCCTCGCGGTGCAGCGCCAGGTGCGTGTGCTCGCGGCCGGTCTGCTTGCCCAGTGCCGCCCAGGCCTTGACCGCCACATGGCCGTTGGTTTCAGGGGCCAGCTGCAGCACCATCTCGCAGGCGTCGATGTCACTGTTGATGCGCGGCATGCCCTGGGTCACACCGGGCTCGGTCACCAGACCGTTGAGCTGACCGAGCTGCTTCACCTCGGTTTCGGTGTTCCACGAAATACCCTTGCCGCCATTGCCGATCTTGTTGAGCAGCGGGCCGACGGCCGTGAAACGTTTGTAGACATTGGGATAGTCGCGTTCGACCACCTGCATCTGCGGCGCCGTCTTGCCGGGCACCAGTTCGCACTCGCCACGCTTCCAGTCCTTGACTTCAAAAGGCTGGGCCAGCTCACCCGGGGTGTCGTGCATCACCGGCGTCAGCACCATTTCCTTCTCGACGCCGAGATGGCCTTCGCACAGCTCGCTGAATTTTTTCGCGAAGCCCTTGTAGATTTCCCAGTCGCTTTTCGATTGCCAGACCGGGTCCACCGCGGTCGACAGCGGATGGATGAAGGGGTGCATGTCGCTGGTGTTGAGGTCGTTCTTCTCGTACCAGGTCGCCGTCGGCAACACAATGTCGGAGTACAGGCAGGTCGTGCTCATGCGGAAGTCGAGCGTGACCAGCAGATCCAGTTTGCCCTCGGGCGCCTTGTCATGCCAGACAACTTCCTCCGGTTTGCCTTCCTCTGCGCCGAGGTCTTTGCCCTGAACACCGTTGTCCGTGCCGAGCAGATGTTTGAGGAAATACTCATGGCCCTTGCCTGACGAACCGATGATGTTGGAGCGCCAGACAAACATGTTGCGCGGCCAGTTGTCCGGATGGTCCGGGTCCTCGCAGCTCATCTTGAGCGAGCCGTCCTTGAGCGACTGGACGACATAGTCCTTGGCATCCAGACCCGCGGCCTGCGCGTCCTTGACGACCTGCATGGGATGGGTCTGCAATTGCGGCGCGCTTGGCAACCAACCCATGCGCTCGGCGCGCACGTTGTAGTCGATCATGCTGCCGCCGTAGAGCTTTTTATCGGCCAGCGGCGACAGCACTTCGTCCACGCCGAGTTTCTCGTAGCGCCACTGGTCGGTGTGTGCATAAAAGAAACTGGTGGAGTTCATCTGCCGGGGTGGACGGATCCAGTCGAGCGCAAAGGCCAGCGGCGTCCAGCCGGTCTGCGGCCGCAGTTTTTCCTGGCCCACGTAGTGCGCCCAGCCACCGCCGCTTTTGCCGATGCAGCCGCACATCATCAGCATGTTGATGACGCTGCGGTAGTTCATGTCGCTGTGGTACCAGTGGTTCATGCCTGCACCGATGATGACCATGGACCGGCCTTCGGTCTTGTCGGCATTGTCGGCAAACTGGCGTGCGACGGCGATCACCTGGTCGCGCGGCACACCGGTGATCTGCTCCTGCCAGGCCGGCGTGTAAGGTGTGTTGTCGTCAAAATCGGCGGCAGCCAGTTCACCGGGCAGGCCGCGGGAAATGCCGTACTGCGCGACCTGCAGGTCGAACACCGTCGCCACCAGGGCCGAACGCTCCTCGCCAGCCTTGCCGAGTGAAATGCGTTGCACGGGCACTGTACGCACCAGCACATCGCTCTGCTCATTGTTCTGGAAATGGTCATGGTGGATGCCGCCGAAGTACGGAAAACCGACCTTGGCGCTGTCAGCACTGGGTGCATCACCTTCCATCACCGACAGCTTGAGCGTGACCTCGTCACCCTGGCGCGCCTCCTTGGACTCCAGGTTCCACTGGCCGGCATCGGCACGGCCGTCCGGACCCCAGCGAAAGCCGATGGCGCCGTGCGGCAGGACGACCTTGCCCTGCGCGTCGAAAGCCACGGTTTTCCACTCGGGGTTGTTCGCCTGGCCCAGCTTGCCGTTGAAGTCGGACGCCCGTACATAACGGTCCGGCACCATGACGGTTTCACCGTTTTCCATCTGGTGCTCTTTCAGCATCACCAGCATGGGCAGATCGGTGTAGCGGCGCGCGTAGTGGTCGAAGTAGGCCGAACGCGGTTTGCCATTGCCACCGAAGTAGAAGTCTTTCAGAATCACGTGGCCCATGGCCATGGCAACTGCAGCATCGGTGCCCTGCTTGGGGTGCAGCCACAGGTCGGAGAGCTTGGCGACCTCGGAATAGTCGGGCGTGATCGCGACCGTCTTGGTGCCCTTGTAACGGACCTCGGTGAAGAAGTGCGCATCGGGGGTGCGCGTCTGCGGCACGTTGGAACCCCACGCAATGATGAAGCCGGAGTTGTACCAGTCAGCCGATTCGGGCACGTCGGTCTGCTCACCCCAGACCTGGGGGCTGGACGGAGGCAGGTCGCAGTACCAGTCGTAGAAACTCATGCACACGCCGCCGATCAGTGACAGGTAGCGCGAGCCGGAGGCATAACTGACCATGGACATCGCCGGGATCGGCGAAAAACCGATGATGCGGTCGGCGCCGTGTTTCTTGATCGTGTGGACGTTGGAGGCCGCAATGATCTCGTTGACCTCGTCCCAGCTGGAACGCACGAACCCACCCAGGCCGCGCACGCTCTGGTAGTCGCGCCGCTTGGCGTCGTCCTGCACCACGGCCGCCCAGGCCTCGACCGGCGCCAGCGTCAGGCGCGCTTCGCGCCAGTGCTTGAGCAGGCGGGCGCGCACCATGGGGTACTTGACGCGGTTGGCGCTGTACAGATACCAGCTGTAGCTGGCACCGCGCGAGCAGCCGCGCGGCTCGTGGTTGGGCATGTCCCAGCGCGTGCGCGGGTAGTCGGTCTGCTGGGTTTCCCAGGTGACGATGCCGCCTTTGACGTAGATCTTCCACGAA
Source organism: Polaromonas sp. (assembly GCF_029945895.1). GTDB lineage: Bacteria > Pseudomonadota > Gammaproteobacteria > Burkholderiales > Burkholderiaceae_C > Polaromonas. The sequence continues at coordinate 27,627 of NZ_JAQSDL010000037.1, forward strand.
CACGATCCCGTGCAGTTCACGCCATGGGTGCTGCGCACAATCTTGTCGTGCGCCCAGCGGTTGCGGTAGGCGTCTTCCCAGGTCCGGTCTTCGGCGGTGGTGACGCCATGCGCCCCGGAGAAAGACTCCCGGGGGTTGGAAAAGTGGCTCAGTCGATCGAGAAAGTGACTCATTTGATTCTCCGTTAAAGCGGTAAAAGCGGGTCCGACGACGGCTCAGGGGTTTTTGATCTCGGCGCCGCGGCGCAGGTAAAACCACCAGTTCAGCACCAGGCACAGGGCGTAGAAGATGGCAAAGCCGTACATGGCGTTTTCGGGTGTACCGGCCTTGATCTGCGCGCCGATTACCACCGGGGCGATGAAGGCGCCGTAAGCGGCAATGGCCGAGGTCCAGCCCAGCACCGGGCCGGCCTGCTGGCGGTCAAAGATGACGCCAATCGTGCGGAAGGTGGAGCCGTTGCCGATGCCGCTGGCGGCAAACAGCACGACGAACAGCACCATGAAGATCAGGAAGTACTGCTCCGGTGCGGCCGACTTGTAGGCCAGCAGCATCACATAACCCACGGCCACGGAAACCACCACCATGATGGCGGAGATGATCTGCGTCACGATGGAGCCGCCGACCTTGTCTGAAACCCAACCGCCCACGGGGCGGATCAGTGCGCCGACAAACGGGCCTATCCAGGCAAAAGTGAGGGCCGATGGTGCGTTCGGGTTTTTCAGTGTGTGCTGCATGACGCCGGCGGCGTCGGGCACATGGCTGATGCCGAAAATCACGGTGATTGCCAAAGGCAGGGCCATCGAGAAACCGATGAAGGAACCGAAGGTCACGATGTAGAGCAGCGTCAGCGACCAGGTGTGTTTGTTACTGAAAATTGCAAACTGTTTGGCAATGGCTTCCTTCATCGGGCCGAAGGCCGTCACCTTCAGCACCATCAGGGTGCTGACCACAATCAGTGGCATGGCGATCCACATGTTGAGCAGGCCCAGCCCCGTGGGTTTAGGCAGGTAGAGGTACAACCCGACACCGGCCGGCACAAACGACAGGGTGTACAGCCAGATGATCTTGAGGAAGGCCGGGATCGTGCCGCCGATGGCGGGCGAGACGGTGGTCAGGTTGTTCATGCCGAAAAAGCAGATGACCGACAGCGGCACCAGCGACAGCAGCCAGGCGAAGCCGGCGTTCTGGATCCAGGTGGGGGTACCGGCCGTGATTTTTCCGAGAATCCAGCCGCTGTCCTTGACCAGCGTCATCGATTCGCCACCGAAACTGCCGAAGATGCCGACGGTCATCACCAGGGGAATGACAACCTGCATGGCGGTGACGCCGAAGTTGCCCAGGCCCGCATTGAGGCCGAGCGCCGTGCCCTGCAGCCGCTTGGGAAAAAAGGGGCTGATGTTGGACATCGAACTGGCGAAGTTGCCGCCGCCCACACCCGACCACAGCGCCATCAGCTGGAAGGACCACAGTGGCCATTCAGGATGCTGCAGCACGATGCCGGTGCCGATGGCCGGCGCCAGCAGCATGGACGTCGTCAGGAAGATGGTGTTGCGTCCGCCAGCCAGCCGGATCAGGAAGGAGGCCGGGATGCGCATGGTGGCGCCGGCCAGGCCTGCAATGGCCGTCAGCGTGAACAGCTCGGCCTGGGTGAAAGGAAAACCCAGGTTGAGCATCTGCACGGTGATGATGCCCCACATGCCCCAGACGGCAAAACCGCACAGCAGGCTGGGCACGGAGATCCAGAGATTACGGTAGGCAATGCGCTTGCCGGTGCTTTCCCAGAACTGCTCGTCTTCGGGACGCCAGTCGGTGATGTCGGCGCTGGAACTTGTTTGGGTATTCATGGTGCTTCCTCAAAAAAGGGATTTGTTCAGGCCTGTGCGCCGGCCGCGTTCTTGCCCATGACTTCAGTGCGGCGCACCTCTGTCCAGTACATCCAGATCAGCGAGACCCAGACGATGCCGTACATGAACATGAAGGCGCTGGAGCGGATGCCCGTCAGGTCCATCAGACCGCCAAAGATGATGGGCAGCACAAAGCCGCCCAGACCACCGGCCAGCCCGACAATGCCGCTGATCGCGCCGATGTTGGCGCCGTAGTCGTCGCTGATGTACTTGAAGACACTGGCCTTGCCGAAGGCCCAGGCAATGCCCAGAATGAACATCAGCGCGGTGAAGGTGTAGACGTTCAGGCCGAGGTGGAAAGTCGTCGGGCCATTGACCGTGAGAATGGTGAAGTCGGTCTGTGGGTAGGAGAGCAGGAACAGGCAGACCCAGCTCACCCACATCACCCACCAGGTCACGCTGTGCGCGCCGTACTTGTCGGACAGAATGCCGCCGAAGGCGCGCAGCACGCCACCGGGCAGCGAGAAACACGCCGCCAGCAGCGCTGCCACGCGGATGTCGAGGCCGAACTCGCCCACGTAGTACTGGACCATCCAGAGCGACAGGGCCACATAACCACCGAACACGATGCTGTAGTACTGGCAATACTTGAGGACTTTCGGATCCTTCAGGGCCTTGAGCTGGTCGCTGAACTTGACATGGCTGGGCACCAGGTGCGAAGGGTCGCTGTAGCTGAACAGCCAGAACAGCACCAGCGCAGCCAGCATGATGACCGCGTACACCTGAGGAACCATGGCCCAGCCAAAGGCCACCAGCAGCACCGGTGCCACAAACTTGTTGACGGCGGCACCCGAGTTGCCGGCGCCGTACACACCCATCGCCATGCCCTGGCGGCTTTTCGGGAACCAGCGCGCCACGTAGGGCGTACCCACCGAGAAGGAGCCACCGGCCAGGCCGACAAACAGGCCGATCACCAGAAAGTGCCAGTAGACCGTCGCGTAACTCATGAGCCAGATCGCGGGCACGGTGATGGCCATGAGGATCGTCATGACGATGCGGCCACCGTAGCGATCGGTCCAGATGCCCAGCGGGACGCGGATCAGGGAGCCCGTCAGCACCGGCGTGGCCGCGAGCAGGCCGAACTCGGTGGCGTTGAGATTGAGCATCTTCTTGATCGGGATGCCGATCACGCCGAACATCATCCAGACCATGAAGCAGACGGTGAACGCCAGCGTGCTGACAATCAGCACCGACCATGCTTTTCTTGAATTGCCCAGTTCAGAGGCCATGTTGTTTCTCCAGACACATGGCATGACTGTCGGCCTTTCCCCCCGTCTTGAATATCCTCCTTTCGAACGTGGTGACAGGGCCGGAAAAGCGCTGGCGGCCAGCGCCGCCATCGTTCTGAAGAACTAGGGCCGGGTCAAGCTGCCCCGGACTTGATCTTTGTCAACCCATCTCCCGGCCAGCCGCGTATACGGCCGCCTGCACCCTGGAGGTGAGCTGCAGCTTGCGCAGAATGTGCTGGACGTGAATCTTCACTGTCGTCTCCGCGATGTCGAGCTTGCGGGCAATCACCTTGTTGCTGTCGCCGCGCGCGATCAGCGCCAGCACCTCACGCTCGCGCGCCGACAGCAGCGCGATGGCCGAATCAGCCTGCAGGCCCGGCAACGGAGCGTCCCCATGACGGTCGCCGTTGCGGTCGCCATTGCCCGCCGCGACATCGCCATTGGCGGTCGGCGGAGACTTGGAACGGAAAGCGGCCACCAGCTTGGTCATCATTTCCGGGCTGACCACCGACTCCCCCTCCAGCACCTTGATGATGGACTCCGACAGGCTGTCCAGCTCCACGGTTTTCAGCAGGTAACCGTCGGCGCCGGCCTGCAGCGCTGCAGACAGGTCGTCCTCGTTCTCACTCACCGTCAACATCAGGATGCGGGTGCCAGGTGCCGCCTCCTTGAGCGTCGCGATGCCGTCCACGCCCAGAACACCCGGCAGGTGGTTGTCCAGCAGGATCAGATCCGGCTTGCTGCGCTTCACGCAGCGCAGCGCCTCGCCGATGTCGCCGGCCTCGCCCGCCACCGTGAAACGTCCGTCCTGCGAGAGCAGCGCGACGAGACCGCGGCGAAACAGGGTATGGTCATCGACCACCAGCAGGGCAATGGGCATCGTCATGTCTGGTCCTCAGTCACCGTGCGCACCGGCGGTCGCGGCCGCAAACCCCGAAGACCTGGCAGCGACGGTGCCGCTGACCTCCGGATGCGGCGGCAGCGTCAGTGTCACGGTGGTTCCCTCGCCGGCCGTGGAAACAATCTCGACCTCGGCGCCTATGCGTCCTGCGCGCTCGCGCATGATGTTCAGGCCGACATGGGACTGTCCGGGGTGCTTGCCGGTGTCGAAGCCGGCGCCGTTGTCGTGCACCACAAAACGCCAGCGCACACCCTTGTTCACCTCCAGGCCGACCTGCATGGCGCCCGCGTGTTTTCGTACATTGGACAGCGCTTCCTGGAGCACATGCAGCACCTGCACCTGCACGTCCGAAGGCAGGGGCAGACCCTGGCCGTGGACCTGCAGCTGGGCCGCCAAACCCGTCTGGCTCTGGAACTTCTGCAGGGTTTCCTGCAGGGCCTGCTCGATGTCGTCGGTATTGGTTCGGGTGCGGAAATGCACCAGCAGCTCCCGGACATCGCTGATGCTTTCGCGCAGCCCGACGTCCAGTTCATCGAGCGCACCCTGCACCTGCACCGGCTGCCCTTTCTGCACGGCTGCCCGCAGCAACTGCACCTGGATCTTGAGGAAGGCCAGGGATTGGGCAATCGAGTCATGCAGGTTGCGCGCCAGCAGCGCCCGCTCCTCCGCCACGGCCGCCTCCCGGTCCAGGGCGTCGGCGCGCAGACCTTCCAGCGAACTGGCCAGATGGCTGGCTAACGCGTCCAGCAATTCAATTTCATCCGCACTGAGCATGACCGTGGTGCGAAAGAACAGATTGAACTCGCCGAGCAGGCGCTGCTGCAGGCGTATCGGCACGGTGACGACACTTTCGTAGCCCGCCTTGGCGCAGTGGCGCACCGGCGCTTCGTCGTGGCTGAGGATGGGAATCACGCGGGTGCGCGCGTCCGGCCGCAGGTTGCCGCAGGCGCACGCGCCCGCGAGCAGGCTGCGCTCTTCTTCCACCAGCTCCTGCGGGAAACAGTCGGAAGCCAGCATCAGGTACCGCTGGTTGGCATCATCGGACCAGCGCACTGCGGCGGCGTCGGCCTTCATCACGGCGCGCACGCGCTGGGCAAAACCGCGTGCCAGCTCGTCAATGCTGCCGGCCTGGGCCAGAAAGGCGCTGACCTTGTACAGCGCCTCCAGCCGCGCGCGTTGCGCCTCGATGCGCCGCGTCTTGGCCTCGACCTTGGCCTCCAGCCCTTCATACAGCGACTGCAGGGTCGCCGTCATGTGGTTGAAGCCGGCCGCCACCTGGCCGAACTCGTCCACGGTGTCGACCTCGATGCGTGTCCTGAAATCCCCGGACTCCAGCTTGCGCAAGCCCAGCCTGAGCTGTGCCAGCGGGTTGATCACGTACATGTAACCGGTGAAAAGCATGATGACCGCCCCGCCGATAGCCAGCAACATCATCAGCAACTGGAACAGGTTCAGGACGGCGGTCAGCCGGGACAGGTGCTGCTCGATCGCCAGCACCAGCCGGTCGCTGGCGTCCACAAACGCAGCCCCGGCCTTCATCAGGTCCTGTGCCGGCGCCGCCGGCTCAGCCAGCCACAGCGGACGCTGGGCACGCCACAGGGACTCGACATCGGCAAAACGCGCACCCACCTGGTCGTCCCAGGGCACGAACAGCGGCCGGGAAGGGTCGCCTTCGCGCAGCAGGGCCAGGCTCTCGTCGAAGCGGGTCACCAGCGCCTGCAACTCGGTGCGTTCCACGCCGGCCTGCACGGCGCTGGCCAGGCGCCAGGTCTGCATGCGCATGCGCCCGGCTTCGTTGACGGCTGCGGCGCCGCCTTCGAGCTGCCAGGTGACCCACAGGGTCAGCCCGATGGAGACCAGGGCCACCACCAGCAGGCTGACCCCGATGCGCATGAGTTTTTTGGAGAGCGAGGCGGTGTGCTGCATGGCTCAGGGCCGCGTCCCGGTCTGGCGTGCGCCGCGGGCGGTGGCTGTGGGCGCCGCGCAGGCGCTGCACACCATGGCGGCCAGGCGCTGCAGCGCCTGCCAGCCGTCGGCCGGCCAGTCGGGCTGCTTCAGGCCCTTGACGATGCCGTCAACCTTGTGCGCAGCGTGCAGCAAATTGGCCAGTGTGGTCTCACCCATCTGGGGCAACACCCGCTCGAACAGTTTTTCCTTGACACCCCAGACACGGTTTTCGCGCAAGGCCATCGGCATGGGCCGACCCGCGCCCAGCGCGTCCTTGACGCGTTTCATGCTGCGGATGTCCTCGCTCAGGGCCCAGTGCACCAGCACCTCGGATTCACCTTCGGACTGCAGGCCGTCAAGCATGCGCTGCACGCGCAGGGCATGGCCGCCGAGCACCGCTTCGGACAGCTTGAACACGTCGTAACGCGCGACGTTGAGCACGGCGTTTTCGACCTGGTCGAAACTCAGTTCTGCCGACGTTCCCGGGCCGGTGGGATACAGCAGACCCAGCTTCTGGATCTCCTGGTGCGCGGCCAGCAGGTTGCCTTCGACCCGGTCGGCAAAAAACTGCAGGGTTCGCTGGCCCTCCTCGCCTTGCGCCACCCGCTGTCCCTGCCGCTGCAGGCGCTGGGCGATCCACTGCGGCAGGTTGCGCCGGTCAATCGGGTCGAACTTGACCGTGGTGCCAAAACTTTCCAGCGCACCGAACCAGGCGCCCTTGGTCGTCATGCTGTCCAGGCGCGGCAGCAGCACCAGGGTCAGCGTGCTGTCGTCGCCCTGCGCGCGTTCGGCAATCTGCTGCAGCGCAACCGAGCCGTCCTTGCCGGGCTTGCCGCTGGGGATGCGGATCTCCACAATCTGCTTGTCGGCAAACAGGCTCAGGGAGCCGCCGCTGGCCAGCACCTCGCTCCAGTCGAAATGGGCGCCGGCCACGGTGTGCACCGTGCGTTCGGTGTAACCCCGCTCGCGCGCGGCTGCGCGTAGCGCGTCGGCGAATTCCTGCACCAGCAGCGGCTCGTCGCCGTGCAGGGTGTACAGGCTCCTGAGCCCGCGCTGGAGATGGTCGGAAAGTTGGGCGGGCGCCAGGTTCATGGTGCACCAGTTTAGCGGCTGGGGGTTTTGCATCAAGCCCTCCTGACCCGGCCGCACTGGCAGACGCGGACTGCTGACGGCATACTGCTTGCCATGACACAACGCATTCGCCTGATTGGCGCGCCCACCGACATCGGCGCCGGCACCCGCGGCGCGTCGATGGGCCCCGAGGCGCTGCGCGTGGCCGGCCTGCAGGCCACGCTGGAAGGCCGCGGCCTGCAGGTGAAGGACGAAGGCAACCTGGGCGGCCCGCCCAACCCGTGGCAGCCGCCCGTTCAGGGTTACCGTCACCTGGCCGAAGTGGCCGCCTGGAACCGATCGGTGCATCAGGCCGTGTTCTCGGCCCTGAGCGAAGGCGACTTGCCCCTCCTGCTGGGCGGCGACCACTGCCTGGCGATCGGCTCCATCAGCGCGGTGGCACGCCGCTGCCGTCAGACCGGCCACACCCTGCGCGTGTTGTGGCTGGACGCGCACGCCGACTTCAACACCAACCACCTGACCCCCACCGGCAACACCCACGGCATGCCGGTGGCCGTGTTGTGCGGCCACGGCCCGGCGGAGCTGACCGGCATCGGCGGTGTGGTTCCGGCGATCCAGGCCTCGGCCGTTCGGCAGATCGGCATTCGCAGCGTTGACGAGGGGGAAAAGCACCTCATCCGGCAGTCGGGCATGGAAGTGTTCGACATGCGTTACATCGACGAGTGGGGCATGCGGCAGACCATGGCAGCGGCGCTGGCCGGCGTGGATGCGCAGACCCACCTGCATGTGAGTTTCGACGTTGATTTTCTCGACGCAATGATTGCGCCCGGCGTCGGCACGGCCGTCAAGGGCGGCCCGACCTACCGCGAAGCCCAGCTGTGCATGGAAATGATCGCCGACACCGGCCGCCTGGCCTCGCTGGACGTGATGGAACTCAACCCGGCCCTGGACGTGCGCAACGGCACGGCCGAAGTGGTGCTGGAACTGGTCGAAAGCCTGTTCGGCAAAAGCACGTTGATGCGTTGATCTCAAGCAACCGAGCCGCACCAGCGCCGTTCGTGCTACTGAATTAATAGCTGCTGGCGCCTGTCCCGATTGGGCTCAGACCCGATTTCATCATGTATTCCGGCCTGCGGCGCAGGCGGCCGCGTCAGATCTCCTTGACGGCGGCCAGCCGGCGCAGGATCTGCTGCACGATGTCGCTCTGCATGTCGCGGTAAAGCAGCGCCTCCTCGGTTTCCTTGGCCAGCACCGCGGACTCGTTGAAACTGATGTCACGCTGCAGCACGATCTCGGCCGGCGGGATCAGCAACTTGCCCTTGAGCGTGCGCAGCTGGAACCTGAAACGTGTGCGCAGCTGGAACTCGCGCACCTGGCCCGCAGCGTTGATGCCCACCACGACTTTTTCGCGCTGGTCGAGCAACACATCGAGAATCACGTCCGCCTCGCCGATCAGACGGGGGTCGCGGATCACCTTCACCGTGCCGCCCGCTTCCAGGTTGCGGTTGAGCTCGGTGCCCAGCGTCGACGTTTCGGCCGCACCGCTGTAAATGGTCTTGAACGCGTAGTTGGGGGCCTTGCGCAAGGCAAAACCGCAAGCACTCAGGACAGAGGCCGACAGGGCGGACAGCAGGAAGACGCGACGTTGCATGGTGGTTTCCTTCAGACGACGATGTTGACCAGGCGACCCGGAACAACGATGACTTTTTTGGCCGCGGCGCCGTCGGCCTGCCTGACAAACGCGTCCGAGGCCAGCGCCGCCGCCTCGATCGCGGCCTTGTCGGCGCCGGCGGGCACGGTGACCGAGCCGCGCAGCTTGCCATTGATCTGCAACACCAGCTCGATCTCGTCCTGCACCAGGGCAGACGCGTCCACCTCCGGCCAAGGCGCGTCGAGCAGGTCGCCATGGTCTTTGGCAAAGCCGAGCTCGTCCCACAGGGCGTGCGTCACATGCGGCGTGGCGGGGTAAAGGCAGCGCAGCAGGATGCTCATGCCTTCGCGCAGGGCAAACGCTGAAGCGGCCGAGGTCTGGCCTTTGAAGTCTTCGAGGGCGTTGAGCACCTTCATGGCGCCCGACACCACGGTGTTGTACTGCATGCGCTGGTAGTCGTAGTCGATCTGCTTGAGCACCGTGTGGATCTCGCGGCGCAGCGCCTGCGTTTCCTTGTCAAATTGGGCCCCAGCCTTTTGGGGACGGACACCGGCAGATCCCAATTGCATAGCATCGAGCTTGACGCCGAAGTTCCAGACGCGGCGCAGGAAACGGTAGGAACCTTCCACGCCCGCGTCGTTCCACTCCAGCGTGGCTTCGGGCGGGGAGGTGAACATGGTGTACAGCCGCGCGGTGTCGGCGCCATATTTCTCGATCAGGTCCTGCGGGTCGACACCGTTGTTCTTGCTCTTGCTCATGGTGCCCACGCCTTCGTAGGTGACCATGGAGCCGTCCTTGCGCAGCTTCGCACCAATGACCTTGCCATGTTCGTCATGCACATCGTCCACATCAGCCGGCCAGAAGTATTCGACGCCGCCCTTGGCGCCCTTGCGCGAGTAGATGTGGTTGAGCACCATGCCCTGCGTCAGCAGCTTGGTGAAGGGTTCATCGACCTTGACCAGCCCCATGTCGCGCATGACTTTGGTCCAGAAACGCGCGTACAGCAAATGCAGGATGGCGTGTTCAATGCCACCGATGTACTGGTCCATCGGCATCCAGTAATTGGCGCCCTCCGCGACCATCTTCTCGCTGTTCTTCGGGTCGCAATAACGCATGTAATACCAGGACGAATCGACAAAGGTGTCCATGGTGTCGGTCTCGCGCCGCGCCGGCTTGCCGCAGACGGGACACACCACCCCGGCGTGAAAACCTTCGTGCTTGTGCAGCGGGTTGCCCGAGCCGTCGGGCACGCAGTCCTGCGGCAGCACCACCGGCAGGTCTTTTTCCGGAACCGGCACCGCGCCGTGTTCCTCGCAGTGGATGATGGGGATCGGCGTGCCCCAGTAACGCTGGCGGCTCACACCCCAGTCGCGAAGGCGCCAGGTGGTTTTTTTCTCGCCCAGGCCCAGCGCGGTGAGGTCGGCGGCCACCGCATCGACCGCGGCCTTGAAGGCCAGGCCATCGTATTTGCCGGAGTGGATGGCCACGCCCTGCTGCTTGTCGCCGTACCAGTCGGCCCAGGCGGCGTCACTGTAGGTCTTGCCGCTCACGTCCGTGACCTGCTTGATCGGCAAAGCGTATTTCTTCGCGAATTCGAAGTCGCGTTCATCGTGCGCCGGCACGCCCATGACCGCGCCGTCGCCGTAACTCATCAGCACGTAGTTGCCGACCCAGACCTCCACCGGGTCGCCCGTCAGCGGGTGCGTGACGGACAGCCCGGTGCGCTGACCCTTTTTCTCCTGCGTAGCCAGTTCGGCTTCGGTGGTGCCGCCGGACTTGCAGTCCTCGATGAAGGCGGCGAGCTTCGGATTCGACGCCGCCGCATGGAGCGCCAGCGGATGTTCGGGCGCCACGGCGCAGAAGGTCACGCCCATGATGGTGTCGGCGCGCGTGGTGAAGACGTACATCTTCCCGTCGCCGATCAGCGCGCCAGCGCCATCCCTGATCTCATGCGGAAATGCAAAACGCACGCCTTCGCTTTTGCCTATCCAGTTTTCCTGCATCAGCTTGACGCGCTCGGGCCAGCCCGGCAGCTTGTTGCTGACGCTGTCGAGCAGTTCTTCGGCGTAATCGGTGATCTTCAGGTAGTAGCCGGGGATCTCGCGTTTTTCCACCACGGCGCCGGTGCGCCAGCCCTTGCCGTCAATGACCTGCTCGTTGGCCAGCACGGTCTGGTCCACCGGGTCCCAGTTCACGACCTGGGTCTTGCGGTAGGCGATGCCCTTGTCCAGCATCTTCAGGAACAGCCACTGGTTCCACTTGTAGTAACTCGGGTCACAGGTGGCGACCTCGCGGCTCCAGTCGATGGCCAGCCCCATCGCCTGCATCTGCTTTTTCATGTAGGCGATGTTGTCGTAGGTCCACTGCGCCGGCGGCACGCCGTTTTTCATCGCGGCGTTTTCCGCCGGCAGGCCGAAGGCGTCCCAGCCCATGGGCATGAGCACGTTGTAGCCCTTCATGCGCAGATAACGCGCGAGCATGTCGTTGATGGTGTAGTTGCGCACATGGCCCATGTGCAACTTGCCGCTGGGGTAAGGCAGCATGGAGCAGGCGTAATACTTCTTTCTGGACGTGTCTTCGGTGACGCGGTAAGCGTCGGCCGCGGTCCAGTGGGTTTGCGCACTGCGCTCAACGTCGAGGTGGTTGTATTTGTCTTGCATGGCGCACGGAAGAGGGAAAAAAAATGAAGCAGCCCCTGGCTGCCGGTTGCAGGGATTTTAGGCGCTGGGCCGGGCCCGCCGCGCCGGAGCGCCTTCAGGGCCGGGTCGCGGGGGCAGGCGTTGTGGTGGCGGGGGCGTTCGCGACGAAGCCGATGCGGTTCAGGCCGGCTTTCTGCGCGATGCCCATGACCTCGACAATGCGGCCATAAGGCACGGTTTCGTCCGCCCGCAGTTGCACTTCGGTGTCGGGGTTCAGCGCCGCGTTTTGCCGCAGGCGCTGATCCAGCTGGTCCCCGGAGACCGGCTGGTCATCGAGGAAAGCCTGGCCGGCCTTGTCGACCACCAGCGTGACAAACTGCGGCGCCTCGTTCGGCCGGGCGGCATCACTTTTGGGCAGGTCCAGCTTGATCGAGCTGGCCAGCAGGGGCGCGGTGATGATGAAGATCACCACCAGCACCAGCATCACGTCCACCAGCGGGGTGACATTGATCTCGCTCATGGGCTGCGCGCCCGCACTGCGCTCTAGCCGGCCGAAACTCATGATAAATGGCCCCCACGCTTGTCGCTTCGCGAGCCTTCGGCGGTGCGCTGCCCCTCGCACGAAGAAGAGGGGCCGCTGCGCCTGAGGCCCGGCGAAGCCGGTTCCGCGGCCCCTGCTGGTGCATCAAGAGTCCCCGCGCTTGTCGCTTTGCAGGCCATGGTGCGAATGGTCAGTCTTTGCGACTGAGCAACAGCTCGCGCACATCGTAGGCAAACCCTTCCAGGTCAGCCTCGATGCGGCCGATGTTGCGGCCAAAGATGTTGTAGGCCAGCACGGCGGGAATGGCCACGGCCAGGCCGGCGGCCGTCATGATCAGCGCCTCGCCGACGGGGCCGGACACCTTGTCGATGGTGATCTGGCCGGCCGCCGAAATGCCCACCAGCGCGTGGTAGATGCCCCAGACCGTGCCCAGCAGGCCGACAAAGGGCGCGGTCGAACCAACGGTGGCCAGCAAAACCTGGCCGTACTGCAACTTGTGCAGCACCACATGCAACGCATCGCGCAGAAGCCGCGTCAGTTGCTGGGACCGATCGCCGGCCGAGGCCAGCGTACCGCCGGCCTGGAGTCGGGTGGCGGCGATCAGCGGCAGCACCAGCGCCTCGCGGTCGAAGGCAGCCACCTTGGGCTGGGCCTCCTCGACCGAGGCGGACTGCCAGAACACGGCCGTGCTGCGGGCCACATCGCCGACCGCGCGTTTGAGCAGCCAGGCTTTCCAGACAATCACGACCCAGCTGGCCACCGACATCAGCAGCAGCAGCGCCGCCACCAGACCAGTCACCGCGTCGCCCTGGGTGATCAGCGCGAGGATGTTCATTCAGGCACTCACTTGAGGTTCAGCACATCGAACATGTCGTACAGGCCGGCCGGTTTGCCGGCCAGAAAACGCGCGGCCCGCAGGCTGCCCTGGGCGTAGGTGACGCGGCTGGAGGATTTGTGGGTGATTTCAATACGTTCGCCGGTGCCGGCAAACAGCACCGTGTGGTCACCGACAATGTCGCCGCCGCGAATCGTCGCAAAACCGATGGACGAGGGGTCGCGCTCGCCGGTCACGCCTTCCCGGGCATAGACCGCGCAATCCTTGAGGTCACGACCCAGCGCGCCAGCGATCACCTCGCCCATTTTCAGCGCGGTGCCGGACGGCGCATCGACCTTGTGGCGGTGATGGGCCTCGATGATTTCGATGTCGTAACCGGTGCTCAGGGCTTTGGCAGCCATTTCAAGCAGTTTCAGCGTGACGTTGACGCCGACACTCATGTTGGGCGCCATGACGATGGCGATGTCTTTGGCGGCAGCGGCGATGTCGGCTTTTTGCGCATCGGAAAAACCCGTGGTGCCAATCACCAGCTTGACGCCCAGCTCGCGGCACCTGGCCAGGTGCGCCATCGTGCCTTCGGGACGGGTGAAGTCGATCAACACCTGGGCGCCGGCCAGGCCGGCGGCCAGGTCGGCGGTGATCACAACACCACTGGCCTGTCCGAGAAAGCCTGCGGCGTCGCCTCCCAGCCCCGGGCTGGTGGCCACATCCAGCGCGCCGGTCAGCTGGCAGTCGCCACTGCTGCGCACGGCCTCGACCAGCATCTGGCCCATGCGGCCGCCGGCACCGGCCACCGCGACACAAAGAGGGGCCTGCTGCAGCGTGCTCACCGGGCCGGGCTTTCCAGCGGCGGGTAGCTGGCGGCCGAAGGCGCGGTCGCGGGGGGCGTCACCGGGGGGGTGGCGGCTGTGGCAGCCGGTTTCTTTTCGACGGCCTGGAGCTGCTCTTCGGTCAGCTCGAGCACCGGCACCTTGCCGAGCTTGCGACGCGAGTCGAGCTTGGCGACGAAGTCCGATTCGCTGGGCATGTCATCGCCCTCAAACCGCTCAAGGGCATCACCCTTGAAAAAAACCGTGAGCCTGAGCGCCTGCGGCTCCACGCCCTGGCGCTTGAGGGTAAAGACATAGTCCCATCGATCTGCATGGAAAAGACTGGCCAGCAGCGGCGTGCCCAGCACCTGGCGCACCTGTTCCCGGGACATGCCAGGCTTGAGCAGTTCGACCTGCTCCCTGGAGACGAAGTTGCCCTGGACAACCTCGATCTTGTAAGGCGTGATCCAGTTGACGGGGTTGATCCTGCTTTCGCTCAAACCCCCGGTCAGGCCTTTGCCGCTGCCGCAGGCAGCCAGTCCGGCGCAGGCCAGGACGGCGAAAGCGGTGTGGAGGCCGCGACGGTAATTTGCACGCATGGCTGACATAGTAGGGGGGTGTAGCGATATGATTGGCCATTGTAGCGGCTGGGTGCTGCTGCGTACGCGCCTCCGGCCCCTGAATGCCGGGCCTGCACAGGCCCCGACTGCGGCCCCTTTTCCTCAGGAAGTCTCCTCCATGAGCAACATCGACGAACTCAAGAACACCGGACTGAAAGCCACCCTGCCGCGCCTGAAGATCCTGGAGATTTTCCAGGCCGGCAAGCAGCGGCACATGACGGCAGAGGATGTTTTCCGGGTGCTGCTGGAAGACCGGTCCGACATCGGGCTGGCCACGGTCTACCGCGTGTTGACCCAGTTCGAGCAGGCCGGCCTGCTCAACCGCAGCAATTTCGAATCCGGCAAAGCCGTCTACGAAATCAACGAAGGCCAGCACCATGACCATCTGGTGTGCCTCGACTGCGGCAAGGTCGAGGAGTTTTACGACGCCGAAATCGAGAAACGCCAGCACGCAGTCGCCAAGTCCAAGGGGTTTGCGATCGCCGACCATTCGCTGTCGATGTATGCCAACTGCACCAAGGACAAGTGCCCGAACCGTCCTGTGTCGCCGCGGCATCCGCACCACGGCTGATTTTTGATGGAATGGGCAGAAGCCTCTCGACTGGCGGGCGCAAACAGCTATTAATTCAATAGCAAAATATGAGGCGAAGGTTTCGCACCGGGCTCGCTCACGAAGTGGGCAAGCGCAGGTGCTCTCAATTCAAGCAGGGGCCGCGGAACCGGCTTTGCCGGCCCGCAGGCACAGCGCCCCCTCGGGGCTGATGCCTGCGGCTCTAAACCTGCTTTAGCAGGTTTGGACAGGCACCAGAAACGAAGCCTCTGGCGAGCGGCGGCCTGCAAGGTGCGGGAGCAACACGAAGTAAGCGACCGTGGGGGCTATTCAGCCGCCCCGCTCCATGGCTTGGCGATGCCGTTCGACAAACTCCTGGTAGGTGTCGATGCCGCGCAGCTGCAGGATGACATTGCGCACCGCCGCCTCGACCAGCACCGCGATGTTGCGGCCGGCCACCACCTGGATGATCACCTTGCGCACCGGAATGCCCAGCACGTCCTGGGTCAGCGGCTCATAGGGGATGCGTTCGTACTCGCGCTCCAGCGTTTCGCGCCGCACCAGGTGCACGATGAGTTTGAGCCGCATTTTGCGCCGCACCGCCGTCTCGCCAAAAATCGCCTTGATGTCGAGCAGGCCGATGCCACGCACTTCGAGCAGGTTCTGCAGCAGCTCCGGGCAGCGCCCTTCGATGGTGGTCTGGTTGATGCGGTACAGGTCCACCGCGTCGTCGGCCACCAGGCCGTGCCCGCGCGAGATCAGCTCCAGGCCGAGCTCGCTTTTGCCCAGGCCCGATTCGCCGGTGATCATCAGGCCGACGCCGAGGATGTCCATGAACACGCCGTGCATGGAGGTGCGGTCGGCAAAATGTTTGGACAGGTAGGCGCGCAGCACGTCAATCACAAACGCCGCCGACTCCTGGGTGGCAAACATCGGAATCTGGGCGCGTTCACACATCGACAGCAGCGTGTCAGGCGCCACCTGGCCGTCGGCAATGATCAGCACCGGCGGCTCCAGCGTGACAATGCGCGAAATGCGGCGGGCGCAGTCTTCCGGGCTGCCGTTGCTCAGGTAAGCGACTTCGCGCTCTCCGAGCAGCTGCACACGGTAGGGATGGATGTAGTTGAGGTAACCGACCAGGTCGGCGCCGGAACGGGCCGCACGCACGGCGACCTCGTCGAAACGCCTCTCCGAGGCGCCCAGCCCGGCCACCCATTCCCACTTCAACGCGGCGCGGTGGTCCTCAAACAGGACGTCGGCGCTGACGACGGTGGGCTTCATGCCACTGGACGGGAAGGGGTCTGCGTCACGGTCACGGTCACGCGCGCGGGGTCAGGGGCTGACGGCGTGGCTGGACTGCCAGGAGGCAATCAGCTGGTGCAGCGCAGCCGCGTCGGTGCTGGCCTTGATCTGCTCGCGCAAGGCGCTGTCGCTGAGCAGTTCGGCGATTTCGGACAGGATCTCGAGGTGTTTCTGGGTGGCCGCCTCCGGCACCAGCAGGAAAATCAGCAGCCCAACAGCCTGCTCGTCAGGCGCGTCAAAGCCGATCGGGGCGTGCAGCTGGAACACCGCCGCCATCGGGGCCTTCAGTCCCTTGATGCGTCCATGCGGAATGGCCACGCCGTGGCCAAGCCCGGTCGAGCCCAGCCGCTCACGCGCGAAGAGGCTGTCGGTGATCAGCGCCCGGTTCAGTCCGTGCAGGTTTTCAAACAGCAGGCCGGCCTCTTCAAAAGCACGCTTTTTGCTGGTGGCCTCGACACTGACCAGAACCTGGGTAGGGGGCAATATTTGCGAAAGACGGTTCATAACAAGGTTGGGGTCGCCGAATTATGCACTTTCGTGTGCATGGCGGCCATCCGGGCCATAAAAAAGGCCGCCTGATTGCAGAGGCGGCCTTCGGGGAGGGCGCTGGAGGCAGAGGGGGGTGGCACGTTCGCCGGCCGCCGCCTGCCTTGTTGCTTACATCTCCCGCTTGGCAGTCACGTGGTGGTGATCCTGGGTTTTGGTCTTGTAGCGGCCGACCTGACGGTCCAGCTTGTCAGCGAGGTCATCAACCGCTGCATACAGGTCCGCATGCGAGCTTTCGGCGAACAGGTCGCGTCCCTTGACATGCACATTGCACTCGGCTCTCTGGCGCAACTCCTTTTCCTTCATGTTATCCACCGTCAAAAGAACCTTGACATCCACCACCTGGTCAAAATGCCGCGTGATCCGATCCAGCTTGCTGGTCACGTAGCCGCGCAAGGCGGGGGTAACTTCAAGGTGGTGACCGCTGATCGTCAAATTCATAAAGAGACTCCTTTTCCATGGCTGGAGGGGGGTTAAAAACACCGCCCTGGCAGGCGTGCCGGGCGGCGGACGGACAACTCTCTTGTTTTCACTATGCGCCCGAACCGGGGCAAACGCAACCGTGCATCGCAACAAAAAATGAAACGGTCGGAAAAGGTCCTTGACCCCGCGCGGGGAACCTGCCGCCAGGCCGGAAGAGGTAGTGAAATCCGGGCCAAAATGCCATAATCGCAGCTTGGTCAATACGGAGAAATCCTTGGAAAGCAGCCCCAGTCGCTAGCTTTCAGCACCGCAGACTGACGCCAGCGTCATCCCGGGGTTGAAAGCGATGCCACCATCCACAACCCCGCCAACGCCGGGCAGACGCCTGCCCGGTGCCGGCGCCCCCAAACCGATTGGGAGCCAGTCATGCTCAATATTTTCACGCTCGCCAACGGGCGTCTGTTCCAGGAAGAGATCGAGTCGCTCGAAGAACTCTCCCGGTTCCAGCCCATCTGGGTCGACCTGGAATCACCGACGCTCGAAGAAAAACGCTGGATCAAGCAGTATTACGGCCTGTCGATTCCGGAAGACGTGATGGACGAGGACATCGAGGAGTCCGCGCGTTTTTACGAGGAAGACAACGGCGAACTGCACATCCGCTCCGACTTCCTGATCGCCGACGATGAAGAACCCCGCACCGTGCGGGTCGCTTTCATCCTGAACCTGGTCAATGACAACCTCAAGAGCAAGGGTGTGCTGTTTTCGATCCACGACGAGGACGTGCCGGTGTTCCGCCTGCTGCGCATGCGCGCGCGCCGGGCGCCGGGCCTGATCGAAGACGCCAAGGAAGTGCTGCTCAAGCTGTTCGATGCCGACGCTGAATACTCGGCCGATACCCTGGAAGGCATTTACATCGACCTCGAAAAGGTCAGCACCAAGGTGCTGTCGGGCGATGTGACGGACGTGATGGCCGGCGAGGTGCTGGGCGCCATTGCCCGCCACGAGGACCTGAGCGGACGCATCCGCCGCAACGTGATGGACACGCGCCGCGCCGTGAGTTTCATGATGCGCAGCAAGATGCTGAACAGCGAGCAGTTCGAGGAGGCGCGCCAGATTCTGCGCGACATCGACTCGCTGGACTCGCACACGGCTTTCCTCTTCGACAAGATCAACTTCCTGATGGACGCCACGGTCGGTTTCATCAACATCAACCAGAACAAGATCATCAAGATCTTCTCGGTGGCCAGCGTGGCCTTGCTGCCGCCCACGCTGATCGCCAGCGTGTACGGCATGAACTTCAAGCTGATGCCGGAACTCGACTGGGCGCTGGGCTATCCGTATGCGCTGGCCCTGATGGCGGCCAGTGCGGTGGTACCGATGTGGTACTTCCGGCGGCGTGGCTGGTTGAAATAGCCCCCACGGTCGTTCGCTTCGCGTAACTCCCTGCCCCCCGAGGGCGCCGCTGCGCCTGCGGGCCGGCAAAGCCGGGCCCGCGGCCCTGGCTGGCATGAAGAGTCCCCACGGCTGCCCGCGGTAGTCGGCTCGCCCTGCGTTTTTAGTCAAATCGATCTCCAGCCCTTATTGGACGGACGTCAGCAGCTACTTTATTGATAGCGACAACAAAAACCGCTCAACAATGGCTTGCGCGTAGTGGCTGGCTACCTCGTCCACAAAGCGGGCAAAGTCGACATGCGCACTGTCGTCGGCGCGGTCTGAAATCGTGCGCATGGCGGCAAAGGGCACGCCGTAGTCCAGGCAGACCTGGGCCACGGCGGCGCCCTCCATCTCGACGGCGAGCACCGCATGTCCGGCCCCGGCCAGCGTGGCCTGCAGCGCGCGCGATTCCTGCGCGCCCGAAACAAAACGGTCGCCGCTGGCCAGCAGCCCCTGGTGCACGCGGGCCTGCGGGAATCGCTGCATCGGCTGGCGCGCGTCGGCCGAAGCCAGCGCCGCGCAGGCCGCCGCATGAAGCTGCGCGGTGAGGGCCACATCGCCGTCGAAACGGGCTTTGCCGTAAAACGGCACCTCATACCGGGGAAACAGCGGCGAGACATCGAGGTCGTGCTGCAGAAAATCGGTTGCCACCACCACATCGCCGACCTGCACACCCTCGCCCACCCCTCCCGCGACGCCGGTAAACACCATGCGCCCCACGGAAAATCGCTCGATCAGTGCTGTCGCCGTGGTGGCCGCGGCCACCTTGCCGATTTTTGACAAGGCCAACACCACCGGCTGGCCATGCAGTTCCCCCTGCCAGAACTCCCGGCCGGCGTGACTGGTCTTGTGCGCGCCGCGCAACAGGTCGATCAGGCCATGCTGCTCTTCAGCCAGCGCGCTCAGAATGGCGGTAGGTTTCATCACCCGAGTGTGCCCGAACCCCGACATGAAACAAAAAAGGCGACCTGAGTCGCCTTTTTTCCGCCGCCGTTTCCGGCCTGTGTCTCGCTTCCTGTCGCTCCGGCATGACCAGCCCTGCCAGCAGGGCAGTTGTCAGCCTGCGCTGAAAGAAGCAGGACTCTGTCTTACTTCTTGTCGCGCAACTCCCTGCGCAGGATCTTGCCGACCGGGGTTTTCGGCAGCTCGGTGCGGAACTCGACCACCTTGGGCTGCTTGTAACCGGTCAGGTTGGTCTTGCAGAACTCGCGCACCTGGGCCTCCGTCAGGTCCGGGTTCTTCTTGACGATGACCAGCTTGACGGCTTCGCCGGACTTGTCGTCCACCACCCCGACGCAGGCGCATTCCATCACGCCTTCCATGCCGGAGACCACGTCCTCGACTTCGTTGGGGTAGACATTGAAACCGCTGACGAGAATCATGTCCTTCTTGCGATCCACGATCTTGAAGAAACCGTGCTCGTCGACAATGCCAATGTCGCCGGACTTGAAGTAACCGTCGGGCGTCATGACCTTGGCGGTTTCGTCGGGCCGCTGCCAGTAACCGGCCATGACCTGCGGGCCCTTGATGGCGATCTCGCCGGGCTGGCCGGTCGGCACCTCGTTACCGTCGTCATCAAGCAGCTTGAACCAGGTGCCGGGAATCGGCACCCCAATGGTGCCGGTGAAGGCCTTGCTGTTGGTCGGATTGCAGCTGGCCGACGGCGAGGTTTCCGACAGGCCGTAACCTTCGCAGATCGGGCAGCCGGTTTTCTCCAGCCACAGCTTGGCCACCGCGCTTTGCACCGCCATGCCGCCGCCCAGCGAGATCTTCAGGTGTGACCAGTCCACGGTGTTGAAGTCCGGGTGATTGGCCAGGCCGTTGAAAAGCGTGTTGACCGCCGGGAAGCTGTGCACCTTGTGTTTGGACAGCTCCTTGAGCACGGCCGGCAGGTCCCGCGGGTTCGGGATCAGGATGTTCTTGCCACCGGTACGCATGCCCAGCATCATGTTCACCGTGAACGCGAAGATGTGGTACAGCGGCAGCGCGCAAACGTAAGTCGGCTGCACACCCGACGCCATGCCGGCCATGGCCGGGCCATTCCACGCTTCGGACTGAAGCACGTTGGCGATCACATTGCGGTGCAGCAGCACTGCGCCCTTGGAAACACCGGTGGTGCCGCCGGTGTACTGCAGCACCGCCACATCGTCAGGCTTGATGTCGGGGCGCTTGAGGCTGCCGCGCGTTCCCTGGGCCACCGCGTCATTGAAACGCACGGCGCCCGGCAGGTTGAAGGCCGGCACCATTTTCTTGACGTTGCGGACCACGTAATTGACGAGCGCGCCCTTGAGCACGCCGAGCTGATCGCCCATCGCCGTGAGCACCACATGCTTGACCGGAGTGTTCGCAATGCATTGTTCCAGCGTGTTGGCGAAGTTTTCGATGATGACAATCGCCTTGGCGCCCGAATCCTTGAGCTGGTGCTCGAGCTCGCGCGGGGTGTACAGCGGATTGACATTGACCACCACAAAGCCGGCACGCAGGATGGCGGCCACTGTCACCGGGTATTGCGGCACATTGGGCATCATGATGGCGACACGCTCGCCCTTGACCAGCCCCAGTCCCTGCAGGTAAGCCGCGAACGCCTGCGACAGGCTGTCCGTCTGGCCGAAGGTGACCTCCTTGCCCATGAAGCTGTAGGCGACGGCGTTGGCGTTTTTCGCAAAGCTCTCTTCCATCAGAGCCACCAGCGAGGCGTACTGGGACGCATCGATGTCGGCAGGAACGCCTGGAGGATAGGCGCTCAGCCAGGGGCGGTCTAGGGTGGATGCATTCATGCTTGTCTTCTCCAGATGACGATTGAACAACTGCCACGGATTGTCGTGGCGCGACCCTCTGCGGGGCTATTGCGTTTTCCCTTAGGAAGCGGCCAACTCAGAAGGAAAACCCCTCCAACTCACGTCTTGTGCGCGGAAAAAGCGGCGAACGGCCGGCGGACTACTCAATCGCCTTGCCCATGTCCTCAATCACCTTTTTCGCATCGCCGAAGACCATCATGGTTTTGTCCATGTAGAACAGTTCGTTGTCCAGCCCGGCGTAACCGGCAGCCATCGAACGTTTGTTGACAATGACGGTCTTGGCCTTGTAGGCCTCGAGAATCGGCATGCCGTAGATGGCGCTGCCTTTGACATGGGCGGCTGGGTTGACGACATCGTTGGCACCCAGAATGATGGCCACGTCAGCCTGGCCGAACTCGGCGTTGATGTCTTCCATTTCGAAGACCTGGTCGTAAGGCACCTCGGCCTCCGCCAGCAGCACGTTCATGTGGCCCGGCATGCGGCCCGCTACCGGATGGATCGCGTATTTGACGTTGACACCGCGCTCGGTGAGTTTCTGCGCGAGTTCTTTCACCGAATGCTGGGCACGCGCCACCGCCAGGCCATAACCCGGCACGATGATCACGGTCTCGGCATTACTCAGGATGAAGGCCGCGTCGTCGGCCGAGCCGGACTTGACCGGACGTTGCTCCTTGGCACCGGCGGCCGCCGTGCCCGCCTCGCCGCCGAAGCCGCCCAGGATCACGTTGAAGAAGGAGCGGTTCATCGCCTTGCACATGATGTAGGACAGGATGGCGCCCGACGAGCCCACCAGCGAGCCCGCCACGATCAGCATGGCGTTGTTCAGCGAGAAGCCGATGCCGGCCGCCGCCCAGCCCGAGTAGCTGTTGAGCATGGACACCACCACCGGCATATCGGCACCGCCGATCGGGATGATGATCAGCACGCCCAGCACAAAGGACAGCGCCAGCATCGCGAAAAACGCGGTCCAGTTGCCGGTAAACATGAACACCAAGCCCAGCGCCAGCGTGGCAATACCCAGCACCAGGTTGAGCATGTGCTGGCCGGCAAAGGTGACGGGCGCGCCCTGGAACAGGCGGAACTTGTATTTGCCGCTGAGTTTGCCGAAGGCAATCACCGAGCCACTGAAGGTGATGGCGCCGATGGCCGCACCGAGGAACAGCTCCAGCCGGTTGCCGGCCGGAATCGCCGCCGTGGGCAGGCCCGCGG
>NZ_JAQSDL010000038.1 GCF_029945895.1 Polaromonas sp.
CTTGCTGGGCATGGCCTGGCACATCGTGCCGGCGCCGGTCTGGAGCACCTCGTGGGCGGGTGTGGCGCTGGGCCTGGCGCTGGCCTTCCTGCTCAGCAACATGGCGCTGCAGTATGGTGCGGCGCGCCTGGCGGCCAGCACCACCGCCCTCGTGATGTTGACCGAGATCCTGTTTGCCAGCCTGTCGGCGGTCGCGCTGGGTGCGGCGGAATTCAGCCCGCGCACCCTGCTGGGCGGCAGTCTGATTGTGCTGGCCGCCTTGCTCGCAGCGAGGAAATAGAGCCCCCACGCTTGTCACTTCGTGTACTGCGCTGCCCCCGAGGGGGCCGCTGCGCCTGCGGGCCGGCAGAGCCGGACCCGCGGCCCCTGCTTGACAAGACATTCCCCTCCCCTGGGTTGCTTCGCTGCAGTACAGTGGCAGCTCCAACCAGGAGCGCGCCATGAGCAGCATTTACGACTTCGAAGCCCAGCAGATCAACGGCCAGGACATTGCGCTTTCCCAATTCAAGGGCAAAGTCATGCTGATCGTGAACACGGCCAGCAAGTGCGGCTTCACGCCGCAGTTCGGCGGGCTGGAAGAACTGCACAAGGCCTACACCGGCAAGGGCCTGGTGGTGCTGGGCTTCCCCTGCAACCAGTTCGGCTCGCAGGACCCGGGCGCCGACGGCGAGATTGCCGAGTTCTGCCAGGTCAACTACGGCGTGAGTTTTCCGATGATGGGCAAGATTGACGTCAACGGCCCGGCCGCGCACCCGCTGTACAAATGGCTGTCGGCCGAAGCCCCCGGCCTGCTGGGCAGCAAGTCCATCAAGTGGAACTTCACCAAGTTCCTGGTGGGCAAGGACGGCCAGGTCATACGGCGTTATGCGCCTACCGACAAGCCCGCCGACCTGGCGAAGGATGTGGAAGCCGCCCTGGCGGCCTGAGCTTCGCCGCATCCGGGCCGCGATCCAGGCCGAACAGCGGCCGCAACCAGGCCGTGCGGCGCACGACGGCGGTCAGAGCCCCGCATGCCAGCAGCGTGCCCGTCAGCAGCAGTGCGGGTTCCAGCCAGGGGCCCAGCCGCAGCGGCGCAAGCCACCATACAAAAACGATGATGAGCGTCTGGTGCAGCACGTACCAGGGATAAACCGAGGCCCTGGCCCAGGGCAACCAGCGCCAGGGACGGTTCAGCTTTGCATGGCCCCATCCGAGAATCGCCAGCAGCGCCGTCCACACATAGGCATCCGCCGTCAGGCGCAACAGCAGGCGCGGCACCGCCAGACCGGCAGGCAGCGCGAGCAGCGCCAGATAAATCGCGAGCAGCGCCAGCGCAATGCCCAGTGCCGGCCAGCGCAGCCGGGCCGCTTCGGCCCACCAGTGTTCGTCCGTCCCAATGCACCAGCCGTACAGGAAGAGTGTGAAATACACCGCGTGCAGCCAGCCGTCACCGATCAGGTCATGCGTGGGCGGGAAATGCGGCCACAAAGTCAGCGACCACAGCATCAGCGGCAGCACCGGCACAATCATCAGGGCCGGCCCGCGCAGCCCGGCAAACGCGTGGCGCAAACGCTGGCCTGCGCCCGACGCCAGCACGGGCAGCAGCAGAAGCAGCAGGCTGGTGTAGAGCCACAGGTAGGGCAGGTACCAGAGGTGGTTCCAGGTCACGCCGAAGTCCGAACCGTCAAATGCGCCGGCCGGCCACGGCCCGCCGGTGGCATAACGCAGCAGGAAGGCACCAAACCCTGACGCAATGCTGCCGTTGGCCACAGCCTGGGCGTAGGCCTGGAACGGCACGACCACCGCCATGCCGAAGACCAGCGGCAGCAACAGGCGCCAGCTGCGACTGCGCAACAGGACCAGGCGTGCCTGACCGCGTTGCAAAAAACCCAGGGCCACGCCCGAGATCAGGAACACCAGGTCCATGCGCCACAGGTTCAGCGCCCGCATCGGCATCTGCAGCCACTCTGCCGCATGTGGGCTCTTCAGGTGCCAGTGCCAGCCGGCCACGTAATACATGGCGAGGTGGTAAACAATCACCAGGCCAAAGGCCAGGGCGCGCAGCGCATCGATGTCGTGACGGCGGTTCATGATTTTCTCCTTCGCAGAACGCAATGAGCTGTGATTTTTTAGGCAGCTGGCGACCTGCGGCTGGCCCGCGGGACCAGGCGCCTGCCTTTTGTGACGAACGGCGGCCGCCGGGGACGAAAGCCGGCGCGATTCTTCTAGACTTCAGGCATGTCCGATACCACCAACACCTGGCTGGCGCGTTACCAGTTCTACCGGCGCGCGGCCGAGATCGGCTTCTGGGTGCTGGTGCTGACCATCCACATGCTGTTCAACAGCATCACGACCTGGATCGACCTGCGCAACGTGGCTTTTGTCCAACCCCTCATCTGGGAACTGACGAGCAACCTGACCGTGGGCCTGCTGATTCCGGCCCTGGTCGCTTTCGAGCGGCGCTTTCCGCTGCGCTGGGACACGCTGCACCGCCACCTCCCCTGGCACCTGGCTGGAACGCTGGTGTTTTGCGTTGTGCACGTGCTCGTCATGATGGCCCTGCGCAAGGCGGCCTATGCGTCCGTCGGCGCCAGCTACAACGTCGGCAACTGGGCCAGCGTCTTCGCCTACGAATACCTCAAGGACGTGCGCAGTTATGTGCTGATTCTTGGCGCGCTGGTCAGCTACCGCCTGCTGCTGCTGCGTCTGCAAGGCGAGGCGCGTGTGCTGGACGCGCCCGAAGCCGCTGAGGGCAGCGCGCCGGTGGCCGCTACGACCACCCGGCCCGAGCGCTTCCTGGTGCGCAAACTGCGCAAGGAATTCCTGATCGCCGCCAACGACATCGAATGGCTGCAGGCCCAGGGCAACTACGTCGGCATCCACGTCAACGGCCACGACTACCTGCTGCGCTCGACCCTGGCGGACTTCCTCGGCCAGCTGGATCCGGCGCGGTTTGCCCAGGTGCACCGCAGCTTTGCGGTCAATCTGGACCGTATTGCCGAAATCGAGCCGCTGGACAGCGGCGACGCGCGCCTGCGCATGAAGGATGGCAGCCTGGTGGCCTGCAGCCGGCGTTACCGTGATGCGCTGGGCAGCCGCTGATTTACAGTCAAATCGGGCATCAGCCCTTATCTGTCAAGCGCAAACAGCTATTTATTTGATAGCAATAGACGGGGTCAAGGCCTGGTCCAGCAACTCTACCCAGTGCCTGACCGGCGTGGCCGTTCCGCTTTGCAGGTGCGTGATGCAGCCGATATTGGCCGACACAATCACCTCGGGTGTCATCTCGCCCAGATTCGCCAGCTTGCGGTCGCGCAGCTGGAAGGCGATCTCCGGGTTGAGCACGGAGTAGGTACCGGCGGAGCCGCAGCACAGATGCGCCTCGCAACGGGCGACCTTCACGTCGAAACCCAGGGCGCCCAGATGTTGTTCAACACCGCCGCGCAGCTGCTGGCCGTGCTGCAGTGTGCAGGGCGGATGAAATGCAATGGTTTCGCTCCCGACCCCTGCGGAGACTTTTTCACGCAAAACCTCCACAAGTTCAGGTAACAACTCGCTCAGGTCACGCGTCAGTTCGCTGATACGTGCCGCCTTGGCCGCATACGCCGCGTCGTCCTGCAAGTGGTAGCCGTACTCCTTGACGGTGACGCCGCAGCCCGAGGCATTCATGACAATCGCTTCCACCCCCGCCTCTACATGCGGCCACCAGGCGTCGATGTTGCGGCGCATCTCGGCCTTGCCGC
Source organism: Polaromonas sp. (assembly GCF_029945895.1). Taxonomy (GTDB): domain Bacteria; phylum Pseudomonadota; class Gammaproteobacteria; order Burkholderiales; family Burkholderiaceae_C; genus Polaromonas. The sequence continues at coordinate 3,723 of NZ_JAQSDL010000038.1, forward strand.
CGTCCT
>NZ_JAQSDL010000039.1 GCF_029945895.1 Polaromonas sp.
TTCTTTGGCGACGCAAAGAAAAGTGCCTCGCCCGCCGGGGCGAGACCCGGCTTGCAGGATGTCCCACCGCAGCGCAAGCTTGCACAAACTTCAACAAGCTCAGACCGAACGGGCAGAAAAACTAGACTTCCGCCGCCCGCTTGTAAGCCTGCGCCTCAGCCACCGCGTCCCCGCGCTGCCCGGCCAGCAGCGCCAGTGCGCGCCAGGCATTGCGGTGCAAGGTGCTGTCCTGCAAGGCCAGCACAGCCTGGGACAGCAATTGCTGGGCCTTGCCCCAGAGCTGACGCTTCAGGCAGGCCATGCCTGCGAGGTACTGGACATTGGCATCACGCGGCCGCAGCTGCTGCGCCGTCTCGATGCGCGCCAGCCAGGCGGCATCGATGGAGTCCAGCCCCTGCTCGAGCACCCGGATCAGCTTGATACGCTGGGAGTCGCTGACCTCGGAGTGCAGCCGCATCACCGGCTCCCAGACCTGCAGCAACCAGCTGCGGGCCAGGTCGGCGTCGCCGTGCAGGGCCATCAGCCGCGCGGCGGCATGGATCACCAGCTCAGGCATGGCGCGCTCGACGGCGTCGAGGGACTGCCAAGCGGTTTGCAGTTGCGCCGGATCATGGGCGCCGCCGAGCAGCTCAAGCGCCAGCCCGCGCACAATGCTTTGCGCCGCAGAGGGTGAAAAAGCCCGGTGTTTGGCCAGCAGGCGTGCGGTTTCCAGTGCCTGTGAAATCTGCCCGGCCTGGCGTGTGGCGCGCAGTTTGGTGCGCAGCGCCAGGGTGCGGCGCGATGCGCCCTGCGGCAACTGGTTGAGCAGCTCCAGCGCGCCGACCGGGTCCCGGTCGTCGAGTGCCCAGCGCGCGGCGCGCAGCTGCACCCCTTCACGGGTCTCCTGGGCAATCCGGTGGCTGCTGACCTCCAGCGCCTGTTGCAGTTGTTCCTCCCGCTGGGTCCGGTTCTGCAGGGCCTGCGCACTTTCGGCAGCCAGCAGGTGCGCCAGCAAACGGAGCTGGGTCGCGCGCGCCGGACTGTAGCCGCCGACATGGCCGGAGGCCTGGGCCAGCAGGCTGAGGCTTTTTTCCTGGGTGATGGCGTTCTGCGCGAGCTTGGCCGCACGGATAAAGCGCCCGGCCATCAGGTGCGACAACGCGTCCATGAAGGCGGCGTACATGGCGCGCTCTTTTTGCTGGGCACGCCAGCGCCTGGCCTCGGCCGGCAGCGAAAACACCGCCACCGTGGCACGCAACGCCAGGTACAGCAGGGTGAACAGGCCGGCCAGCAGCAGCACCAGCAGGTTGAAGGAAATGTCGACACGGTGCGGCGGCCAGAACAGCGTGACCACCGCCTGGTTGTTGCCGGCCACCAGTGCCACCGCCACCGCGATGCCGAACAGGGCCAGGAGCCAGAGAGCGCTGCGCATAACCTGTTCCCCTGCTAGCGGCCTGCAGCCGCCGTGGCCAGCGCGGCCAGGGTTTCGTCCAGGCGCGGCAGCTCGCTGGACTTCATCTGGCTTTGCACCTGCTGCAGCAGCTGGGTTGCCGCCTGGGTCCTGCGCGACGCGGGGTCAAAGTACTTCGCCACCGAGGCACCGGCAGCGGCCAGGTCGGAACGGGCGCTGGCCGTCTGGCGCGACAGCAGGCCGAGCCGTGCATTGAGCAGTTTGAGCTTGAGGTTTTCACGCAGGAAAAACGCCTGCTCGGGCGCCAGCAGGGCCGCGTCGGGCTGGTCGATGCGGCTCACGCGCAACAGGCCGCGGGCTTCGTCCAGCGTGCCCTGCAGCGTGCGCTGCCACCAGGCCCGGAGCGCCCGGCTGTCCAGCCAGGCCATCGAGGTGCCGGCTGCGGAGGCGGGCTGGGCGGGTGCGGGCGCAGCCACCGGCAGCACCGGACGGGCGGCGACAGCACTGGTGACCATCGCGTTGGCCAGCGGCAGATCGTCCACCGCGCGCGTCAATTCGTCGAGTTTGAGCAGCAGGCCGGGCACATCGGTCACCGTCGTGGCCTTGATGCGCTCCACATCCCTGGCGATGGCGCGTTGCAGCGGGTTGAGGCGCGGCTGCGCGGCGCGCGCCAGCCGCTGGTCGGCTGATTTGAGTGCCGCCAGCAGGGGCTCGGCGCTACCGGTCAGCTGGGCCTGCTGCTGGGCCAGCCGCAACGCGGACTCCACATCGACCACCAGGTTTTCATCGCGCGAACGCGACAGGCTCTGCATCAGTTCTTCCAGCTGGGTGCGCTGCAGGCTCACTTCGCTGAGCCGCGTCTCCAGCAGCGCCAGCCGTGCCGTCAATTCACGCGTGCCTTCCTGCGCCTGGCGCGCCAGCGTGCGGGCCTCGATGGCCTGCGCGGTCGAGTCGGTGCTGCGCCGCGCCAGTTCTTCCTGGATATTGCCAAGCTTCTGCCACAGCAGGATGCCGAGAACGAGGCCGGCGACAGCCACCCACCCGGTCACCAGCAACCAGCGACGGTTGGTGGCCCCCACGCTCCCCACTGCGTGAGCCTCCGGCGACTCGCTGCCCCTTTCACTTGAGAATGGGGCTGAACTTGCTCGGGGCGGCCCTTCGCTGCGTTCGGCCGCCGACACGCGCTCCGCAGCTGGCACCGGCAAGGGAGGGGGGACGGGTTCGCTGTCGCTCATGGTGACATTGATTCTATCGAGCCCACGATGTCTGTTATCTCCGGCCGTGACTGAACAACAACACCCCAGCCGGCGGCACGCGCCGCTTCGGCAATGCGCGGGTGGGTGGCGACAGCGCGGGCACGCGACCAGTCGCCCGCCGGCAGGTGGGCCAGCGCCTCGGAGCTGCTCAGCAGCCAGACCGAGCCGTCGTGCGCCGCGGCGTCGATGCGCTGGCGCTGCGCTTCGGTGAACACCGGTGCGCGGCGCTGGTACACCGCCACCACATCGACACGTGCACCTGCGGCGACAAATTGCTGCGCCAGCCAGTCGCGCCCGGCACCGCCCGCCTGATCCTGGCCTGCGCCCTGACCGCGCACGATGAGCACGCGCCGGCCCTGCCAGTGGCGCCGGCCAAGCACCGCCCACAAGGCTTCGGAATCAAACTGCCCGGCGTCTGCCGCCGGAGCGTCGATCAACGCGTCGGGCACGCCGGCCCGGCGCAGCGCGGCCACCGTGCCCGGACCGGGCGCCAGCCAGCGTGGCCCTGTACTTGCTACTGAATCAGGAGCTGCTTGCGCCCTGTCTACAAGGGCTGCAGCCTGATTTGACGTAAAAAATCCGTCCACGGCGTTGCCGCTGACAAACATCAAGGCGGAATAAGCGTCGATCTCGCGCCAAGCCTGCTGCAGGGCCGGTGTTTCGGCCAGTGCGACGATGTCGATCAGGGGCAGCGCTTCGGCCTGCAGGCCGTGCGCCTGCAGCGCCTGCACCCAGCCGGCCGCCTCGCGCTCAGGCCGGGTGACGACGACACGCACAGCGTTCAAGGCTGCGGTACATTGGCGGCCCAGACGGCGCCGCCGGCCCGCAGGGAAGCGGCCACACGTTCACCCAGGGCCTCGGCGTCGGCGAAGCTGCGAACCGGCGCACGGTGTTCGGCGCGCACCAGCGGCTGGCCGGCCACCCCTTGTCCGTCCGCGCCGGGCTCCCCCCAGGCGGCTTGCAGGGTCATCTCGTCGCCTTGTTGCGGTTCGCGGATGAACGCGGCCAGAGGCATCGAACAACTGCCGCCCATGGCGCGCGACACGGTGCGCTCGGCCGTCACGGCCAGCCAGGTCG
>NZ_JAQSDL010000040.1 GCF_029945895.1 Polaromonas sp.
ACAACTGCGCCCAGTGCCACGGCTCGGACGCACGCGGCAGCAAGGGTTTCCCCAATCTGACCGATGGTGACTGGCTGCACGGCGGTGCGCCTGCCAAGCTTGTCGAGACCCTCACTCTGGGCCGGCAGGGCAACATGCCGCCCATGGCAGCGGCCGTGGGTACCCCCGATGACGTGAAGAATGTGGCTCACTATGTGCTCAGCCTGTCCGGCAGTCCGCACGACTCGCTGCGCTCCCAGCTCGGCAAGGCCAAGTTCACGGCTTGTGCCGCCTGTCACGGGATGGACGGCAAAGGCAACCAGGCCCTGGGTGCGCCCAACCTCACGGACGACATATGGCTGCACGGCTGGGGCGAACAGGCCATCGTCAGCATGGTCAATAACGGCAAGGTCAATGTCATGCCGGCCCAGGCAGGCAAACTGACCGAAGCGCAGATCCATGTGTTGTCGGCCTACGTCTGGGGCCTGTCCAACAAGCCGGCGACGCTCGCGACCGCGCGCCCCTGATAACCGAAAGAGTTCACGCCGTGCAGGAAACCCCGGTCCGCAAGATCATCCCCATCGTTCCCGAGGAAGAGATATCGCTGTACGAGGCGCAGAAGAAGCTGTATCCGCGTTCGGTGACCGGGTTGTTCGCCCGTTGGCGCTGGTTTTTCGTGTTCCTGACCCAACTGGTGTTTTACGGGCTGCCCTGGCTGGAATGGGGTCAGCGGCAGGCGGTGTTGTTTGACCTGGGGGCGCGCCGCTTCTACCTGTTCGGCGTCGTTTTGTATCCTCAGGACTTCATCTACCTGACAGGTCTGTTGGTCATCAGCGCGCTGTCATTGTTCCTTTTTACGGCGGTGGCGGGCCGGCTGTGGTGCGGGTTCACCTGCCCGCAGACCGTCTATACCGAGATCTTCCTCTGGATCGAGCGCAAGGTCGAGGGTGATCGTAGCGCGCGCATGCGACTGGATGCGGAGCCGGCTTCGGCGCGCAAGCTGCTGAAAAAGGGTAGCAAACACTTTTTATGGATCGCCCTGTCGCTGTGGACCGGCTTCACCTTTGTGGGCTACTTCACCCCGATCCAGACTTTATGGGCGCAGGCTTTCACGCTGTCGTTCGGCCCCTGGGAGTGGTTCTGGGTGAACTTCTACGCCATCGCCACCTACGGAAACGCCGGTTTTCTTCGCGAGCAGGTGTGCAAATACATGTGTCCTTATGCCCGCTTCCAGAGCGCCATGTTTGACCGGGACACCTTGATCGTGAGTTATGACACCGCTCGTGGTGAGCCCCGCGGCGCTCGCTCGCGCAAGGCCGACCTGTCCACGCTCGCGTTGGGGGCCTGTGTGGATTGCACCCTGTGCGTGCAGGTCTGCCCGACGGGCATCGACATCCGCGAGGGACTGCAGTACGAATGTATCGGTTGCGCGGCGTGCGTTGACGTGTGCGATACCGTGATGGACAAGATGAATTACCCCCGCGGGCTGATCCGCTTCAGCACCCAGAACGCCATGGCTGGTCAGTGGAATAAGGCCGAGTTGTGGCGCAGGGTGCGGCGCCCGCGTGTGCTGGTCTACAGTGTGATTCTTCTGGCGCTCTGTGTCGGACTCATGTGGAGCCTGCTTGAACGCACGCCGCTGAAGGTGGACGTGGTGAGGGACCGCGCAGCGTTATCGCGCATCGTGGCCGGCGGCAAGCTGGAGAACGTGTATCGGCTGCAGATCATGAACGCCACCGAGCAGCCGCAGCGTTACCGCATCACGGCGTCCGGTCTGGAAGGTCTGGCACTGGCTTCGGAGTCCGAAGTCGATATCGGGCCCGCCGAGTCGCGCTGGGTGCCGGTACGCCTGCAGATCGGCTACGGGTCGGCTACCCCCGGATCCCACGCGATCGAGTTCAAAGTCAGTGACCTTGCAGGCGAGAGCCATGTGAGCGAGAAGTCCATTTTCCTTGTCCCGCGATGATGGAGAGCACCATGAAGGAAAACAACATGAGTATTGTCCAGGCCCCCCGGGCCCCCCAGATGGCGCCCGCACCCTGGTGGAAATTCGGCTATGTCTGGATGGTGATTGCCGGTCCCGCCATCGTGGTGGTGGCCGGTTTTGCAACGCTCTGGCTTGCCTTGGTCAACCCCGAAACCCTGGTGGACGAAGACTACTACCGGAAAGGCATCGAAATCAACAAGACGCTTGCCGCAGAGAAGGACAAATCCCTCATGCCAGCGGTGCAGGGGCGCAACCATGCCGCCACGCCGCCCGGTGCCACTCCTGCGCCGGCCGGACAGCGCTGAACCACCAACAGACGGAGACAGCCATGTGGAACCAGAAACTGATGTGGATCGCGTGGCCCGCGTTCCTGGGTGCTTGCGCGCTTGAGCTGCTTGTTTTTGCAGTGGTGGATCCGGGAGATCTGCACTGGTCCGGCCAGCCGCTTGGGCTTTCGCGGCAGGGCGTGTACACCGCGTCTTTTTTTATATTCTGGATGGTGTGCATGGTGTCGAGCGCATTGACCGCGCTGCTGGGAATGTCTTCTGCCGAGGTCAACCGCTGTCCCGTCCCCACGGGCGATCGTCCGGACAGTTGCCGCCCGCGGTAATGCGGATACGGGGTGCACTGGCGTATTTCAGCACGGCACGGTCATGACCACCCTGTTCGAAGACCGCGCCGACGCTGGTCGTGTCTTGGCCTCCCACCTGCAGGCATATGCGGGACGCGACGATGTCGTTGTGCTGGCACTGGCGCGTGGCGGCGTGCCGGTGGCGTGGGAAGTGGCCCGGGCGCTGATTGCCGAACTTGACTTGCTGGTTGTGCGGAAGATGGGGGTTTCGGGCCGTCCCGATCTGGCCCTGGGTGCCATTGCCAGCGGCGGCGCAAGGTACATCGATCCCAAGGTACTGGTTGCCAGCGGGCTGAGCCCGCAGCAGCTCGAGGAGATCGTCGCGACCCAGAGCCGGGAACTGGCGCGCATCGATGCGCTGTATCGCGGGTCAAGGAAAGCCGTACGCATCGAAGGTCGCACGGTCATTGTGGTGGACGATGGTGTAGCCACCGGAGCCTCGATGTGCGCCGCGCTGATGGCTTTGCGGTCGGCCAAGCCCGCCTGGATTGTGGTGGCTGTGCCGGTCGCGCCCCCCGGTGCGCAGGAATGGATTGGGACCGCGGCGGATGAGTTTGTCTGCGCCCTGAGTCCGCCGGATTTCTGCGGTGTCGGAAGCTGCTACCGCAACTTCACACCGGTCGGCGACGAGAAGGTACGCACGCTGCTGGCCGCGTCCTGAAGCGCGCTCCCAGGTCAGCCCGCCCAAGTCAGCCCGTGTATCCTTGCCCCCACTTCAGTGAGCGGCTGGCTGGCTTTCCGTCTCCGATCGGATCACCAGCACCGGCACCGGGGCAAGCCGGATGACCTGCTCGGCTCCGCTACCCAGCAACATGCGCCCGACGCCGCGTCGGCCATGGGTACCGACAACCACCAGATCTGCTTTCCATTGCCTGGCTGCCTCGGCCACCGTCTCGGCGAGACGCTCTCCCAGAGTGTCGAAAAGCATCGTGTCCGCCTCCACGCCGGCGGCGGCGGCGATGGCCTTGGCGTCATTGAGGATCTGCGTCCCGGAGTCGCGCATGATCCGGGTCATGTCTCCAGAATAGCCGCCAAACTGTTCATAACCGCTCAGGTAACTCAACTCCTCCAGCACATGAACAAGACGGACCCGGCCACCAGCATCCCTGGCGAGTTGCAGGGCCGCTGTCAGGGCCTTGTTGGAGGTATCGCTGCCATCGACGGGGACAAGTATGCGCTGGTACATGATCGATTCCTTCAAAGGCTGCCTTGGTTGGATTCAGTGTGAAGGGGTGGTGGAGGAAAGCCATTGATGTGGATCAACGGCCTTTGATCGGGGAACTGGACAGAGGGAGAGTGTCAGCCTGGTCCCGGGTTGTCGCCACCCGGTTTGGGACAAAAAATGAGTACTTTTGGTCATTGCTACACTGAGGCATGGATTTTTCTCCTATCGGTCTCCTGGACACAGCCTCACTTGCTGATAACCCCGGCAGCGCAGCGGCTCTGCTTGCGGGGGTGCTGGACTCGGCCATGGATGCCATCATCACGGTGGATGAGAACCAGAACATTGTCTTGTACAACCGCGCAGCCGAAACAATCTTCGGATGGCCGCAGCAGGAGGTCATGCACCAGTCCCTCCAGAGGTTGATTCCCGGCCGTTTCCGGCAAGGACATGCCGGGCATGTCGAGCGTTTCGGAACCACTGGCGTGACATCGCGGCGTATGGGCACGCGCAATGTGGTTTACGGCCTGCGCGCCAACGGGGAGGAGTTTCCGCTGGATGCTTCTATTTCGCATCTGGACACACCGGACGGGAAGCTGTTCACGGTGATTCTGCGCGACATCACCGGTCGGCTGCTTGCGGAAGACGAACATGCGCGCCTGGCGGCCCTGCTGGACTCCGCCATGGACGGAATCATCACCGTGAACGACAAGCAGCAGATCGTGATGTACAACCGCGCGGCTGAAAAAATCTTCGGCTGGCCGAGCGGGCGGGCCCTGGGCCAGCCTCTGGGCGAGCTCATGCCCGAACGCTTTCGCGCCGGTCACGATGAACACGTACGCCGGTTCTCGGCAACCGGCGTCACCTCCCGACGCATGGGTGATGGCTCCTTGATTTACGGATTGCGCGCCAGCGGGGAGGAATTCCCGATGGACGCCTCCATCTCCCAGCTCGACACGGCCGACGGGAAACTTTACACGGTGATCCTGCGCGACGTGACCGAGCGGGTCCGGGCCCAGCAGGAACGCAGTGCCTTTGCAGCTGCCGTGAATGCCGCGCGCGAGGAAGAAAAAACCCGGGTGGCCCGTGAGTTGCACGACGAGCTGGCGCAGTCGCTGACGGCGCTGAAGATGGACACCATCTGGGTGCGCGACAACACCCGCGAGGCGCCCGATCTGGCCGCGGCCAAACTGACTGACATGCTGACGATGGTGGATGGCATGGTGGCTTCCACGCGCCGCATTGCCGCTGACCTGCGGCCGTTGTTGCTGGACGACCTGGGCTTGCTGGCCGCCATCGAGTGGCTGGTCCATAACTTCAGCCAGCGCACGGGTGTGGCCTGCACGCTTTCAGCCCACGAGGACCTGGAGCTGCAGGAGCCTTATGCCACTGCCGTTTTTCGCATCGTTCAGGAGGCGCTGGCCAATGTTGCCAAACACGCCGGCGCGAGCGAAGTGGCTGTAGCCATCGACAGCCTGCCTGGCCAGATCATGCTGTCGGTACGCGACAACGGCCAGGGATTCGTGACGGGGATGCCGCGCAAGCCGCAGTCGTTGGGGCTGATGGGTTTGCATGAGCGGGCGCAATTGCTCAACGGACGCGTCAGCATTGACAGTGCGCCGGGGCAAGGTACGCGCATCGACGTGACCATTCCTGTGCCCGAAGCGGAGACTGCCCGGTGATCAGGATAGTGATTGCCGATGACCACGCTATTGTTCGCGAAGGTCTCAAGCGCATCGTCTCTTCAGCGGATGACCTGCGGGTGCTGGCCGAAGCGGCCGACGGAACCGAGGTCATGCAGCGCGTGCGTGAATTCGAGTTTGATGTCCTGGTGCTGGACCTGTCCATGCCGGGCCGCAGCGGCATGGAACTGATCAAGCTGGTGCGCAGTGAAAAACCGAAAGTGCGGATTCTTGTGCTCAGCATGCATCAGGAGCTTCAGTATGCCGTGCGCGCCATCAAGTCCGGGGCCAGCGGCTACCTGACCAAGGAGAGTGCCCCTGGGCAGTTGGAGCAGGCCATCCGCAAGATCGCGGCTGGCGGGGCCTTCATCAGCGCCGAAGTCGCCGAGCAGCTTGCCCTGAGTGCGATGCCAGGCGGAACCTCGGCACCGCACGAGTCGCTGTCGAACCGCGAATTCGAGGTGTTTCGCCTGATTGCTGCCGGCATTTCCGTGACGGACATCGCCACGCGCCTGAAACTTTCGGTGAAAACCATCAGCACCCACAAGGCCAACCTGATGCAGAAGATGGGTCTGCAAAACCAGAGCGAGTTGATCCGTTACGCCATCAAGCACGGCGTGTCGGAGCCGCTGGAGCCCTGAGCCCTTGACCGGCGCTTGACCTTCGTCAAGCCGCTGGCGGCGTCTGTCCCCTAAGGTGGCGGGAACGCAATGGTCAAGGAGCCGCTCCATGAAAACATTCCTCACGCAACTGCTGGTTCATCTGGACGCCTCGCCGCAGGCCCCGCAACGCCTGGAAGCAGGGTGCCGTATCGGGCAGGCTTACGGCGCGGCCGTGACCGGCCTTTACGCCGTGACCCCCAGTTTCGTGGCGCTGCCTTTTGCGCCCGAGGTCGGTCCGGGCGTGGCAGCGGCCTTGCGCGAGATGGATGACGAATTGCGCTCGCGCGCCCGCGCAGCTTTCGATCGCGTGCAGACGATGCCAGGCATGCAGGCTGCCTGGGCCGAAGCGGGCGATGATCCGGTCATGGGGGTCTTTGCCGAGCAGGCCCTGTATGCGGACCTGCTGGTGCTCGGCCAGCACGATCCCGCCAGTACGCCCGCGACCGGCGTGCCGGTCGATTTTGCCGAGTCTGTGATGGTCGCCAGCGGCAAACCGGCCCTGATCCTGCCCTACATCGGCGCCCCATCGTCCATCGGAGACACCGTGGTGCTTGCCTGGAAACCGACGCGCGAGGCGGCCCGGGCGGTCAGTGCTGCGCTGCCCATGCTGCAACGGGCCAGGCGCGTGCATGTCCTTTCCTGGTCGGACACGGACGAGGCGGTGAGCGGTCAGCGACTGGACCTGGACAGTTATCTCAAACTGCACGGGGTGGACGCGACCTGGCATCGCGAGACGGGAGAGCCCGAGTTGCTCGGTGAGTTGCTGCTGTCGCGTGCCTTCGACCTCGGGGCCGACCTGCTGGTGATGGGCTGCTACGGCCACAGCCGCGCGCGCGAGTGGGTGCTGGGCGGCACGTCCCGTACCGTGTTGCGGTCCATGACCCTGCCGGTGCTCATGGCGCACTGACGGAGCGGTCACGGCGTGACGTTTGAGGGGGCGCCAATGCCCGGCACCTCCCTGCGCTCGGATTATTCCTAGAAGGGGTAGGCGCTCCGGTCTTCTGAATCCGGACTTCTCCGAGGGGTGCATTCAGCCGCTGCCTATGGCCGCCAGGTCCGGTTGCGGCCACAGTAGGAGCCATGTCTTCCCGCCAAGCGCCTCTCAAAGTTTTTATCGCCGATGACTCGGTCCTGATCCGGGACCGTGTTACCGCCATGCTCGAAGCCAGCGCAATACGCGTCGTCGGTTCGGCTGCCACGCCGCAGGATGCCATTGACGGCATCCTGGCCGCGTCGCCCGATGTGGTGGTGCTGGACGTCCAGCTCGAAGGCGGCTCCGGGCTGCAGGTTCTGCGCGCCGTCCACCTGGCCGCACCGGGCATCGCCTTTGTGGTGTTCAGCAGCAATTCCGGCCCCGCCTACCGAAAACGTTATTTCGGGGAGGGCGCCGAAGCTTTTCTCGACAAAAGCACCGAATTTGATCAGCTCGTTCAGACGGTGGCGAAAGTCGCCCCGTATGTCGCGTGCTGACGCCTGAATCCCCCAAGGAGAATCCCATGTCTGCAGCCATCCTCAACACCGTCGCCGCCCCTGTCCGCATCGTGCCCCGGCAAGCTGTTCCCGCGACCGCAGCGGTCGCGCCGCTCATGACCCATTGCTCGACCTGCCATCTGCGCGACCTGTGTCTTCCCTGTGGCATGACAGGCAGCGACGTGGAGCGGCTGGACGGCCTGATGTTCAGCCGGCGCAAGGTGAAAGCTGCCCAGACGCTGTACCGCGAAGGGGACCGTTTCCAGTTCATCTATGCCGTGCGCAGCGGCACCTTCAAGTCCAGCCTGATGCTGGCAGATGGCCGTGAGCAGGTGGGCGGTTTTTACATGGCTGGTGAACTGATGGGCCTGGATGGCGTCGCCAACGGCGCCCATGCCAGCAGCACCACCGCGCTGGAAGACACCGAGGTGTGCGCCATACCCTTTGCCCATTTCGCCGAAGTGGCGGCTGGCAACCCCGGCATGCAGCATGTGGTCACCCGGCTGATGAGCCGCGAGATCGTGCGCGAGCACAGCCTCATGGTATTGCTGGGCAGCATGAATGCCGAGGAGAGGCTGGCGGCATTTTTGTTGAACCTGTCGCAGCGCATGAAGGCGCGCGGGTATTCTGCCACCGAGTTCCATCTGCGCATGTCGCGCGCCGAGATCGGCAGTTATCTCGGCATGACCCTTGAAACCGTGAGCCGGACTTTCTCGGCCTTTCAGCAGCAGCGCCTGCTGGAGGTGGACAAGCGCCACATCCGAATCACCGACCTGGACGGCCTGACCCGGGCTTTCGAGACACGCGTTCACTGAACGCGGGTTGAGCGGCGAGCCCTGGCATGAAGTACAAGGACTATTACGCTGCCCTGGGTGTGCCCCGCGATGCGGACGCCGAGCAGATCAAGAAGGCCTACCGCAAGCTCGCGCGCCAGCACCATCCCGACGTGTCCAAGGCGCCCGATGCCGAGGCCCGCTTCAAGGAAGCAGGTGAAGCGTATGCGACGCTCAAGGACCCCGAAAAACGTGCGGCTTACGACCAGTTGGGACGCCGTCCTGCCGGGGAGGAGTTTGCACCGCCGCCGCAGTGGCGCCATGATTTCGGTGCGGACGGCCAGGGGTTCGAGGGGGTTGATCTGGCCGATCTGCTGGCGGCGATGGGCCGGGGGCAAAGGTCGGCCCGGGAACCTGTCCCGGTGCGCGGGCGTGACTATGAGACCAGCATTCGCATCACGCTGGAAGACGCGCACCGGGGCGCCAGCGTCAATCTCAATCTGGCCGATGATGAAGGTGAACGCGCGCTGGAGGTCACCATTCCGCCTGGCGTGACCGAGGGCCAGAAGTTGCGCTTGCGGGGCAAGGGTGGAAAGGGCAGCAACGGGGGTACGGATGGCGACATTTACCTGCACATCACGCTGGCAGCGCATCAGGTGTTTCGTCCGGATCACCACGACCTGTACTTTGATCTGGCGCTGACACCCTGGGAAGCAGCGCTCGGTGCGGACGTGGAAGTGCCGACGCTGGACGGGCCGGTGCTTCTCACCGTGCCGCCGGGAACACACTCGGGCCGCAAGCTGCGCCTGCGGGGCCGGGGTCTGACCGATGGCCGCAGCGGGCGTGGCGACCTGTACGCCGCCGTGCGCATCGACGTGCCCGCCCACCTGACCGAACGGGAGCGCGAGCTCTTCGGGGAGTTGGCAAAAACCTCGCATTTCAACCCGCGCGAACCAGCGGGGAGGGAGAAGTCTCATGGAAAAACAGCTGTTTGACGTTGCCTGGCTCGATGCACGCGAGGCGGTGACCCTGGCTGAACTCGCACAAATCTGCGCCATGAGCGTGGATGAACTGGACGAACTGACGGACTATGGCGTCCTTGTGCCGACGGGGGATGGGCGGCAGGAGCGCCTGTTCAGTGCCGAATGCGTCGTGCCGCTCCGCACGGCTGGCAAGCTGCGCCAGGATTTCGACCTGGATCTGTTCACGGTCGGGCTCCTGCTTGGTTACCTGAACCGCATCGAGGTGCTGGAGCGCCAGCTGCTGTCCCTGCAGGCGCAACTGCCCGGCAACGCGCCGGCCTAACCCCGCCAGGTTCAGCGGGGGTCAGCGCTTTTTCTTGCCGGGAACGCTGCAGAACTGGTCGTAGAGAACCTTCATCACGTCGAGCGCCTGCGGGCTGTCGATGCGGTAATAAATGGCCTTGCCGTCGCGGCGGGTGCTGACCAGGCCCTCGTCGCGCAACACACCAAGCTGTTGCGACAGTGTGGGCTGCAGGATGCCGACCGACTCCTCCAGCTCGCCGACGCGCATCTCGCCCTGGGCCAGCTGGCACAGCAAGAGCAGGCGATCCGGATTGGAAAGCACTTTCATCAGTCGGCAGGCGGCATCGGCAGAACTGCGCAGGTTGCCGAGATCCATCACGGTGTCTGCGGGCATGAAAAAACTCCTTTTGATTTGCGACAATGATATTATATTGACAAATATAATGTATTTAAATATACTTTAGAAATCAAAACGGAACAAACCGGAAAACAAGACATGACACCGATTGTCACCAGCTTTTTTGACCCCGACACCTGGACCGTCAGCCACGTGGTCCAGGAGAAGCAGGGCGGGGCCTGCGCCATCGTCGACCCCGTGCTGGACTACGACGCCAGGTCCGGCCGCACCCGGACCACCTCTGCCGACAAACTGGCGGCTTTCGTGCAGGACAACAGGCTGCAGGTGGCGTGGATCCTGGAAACCCATGCCCATGCGGACCACCTGTCTGCCGCGCACTATCTGCGCGGGAAGCTGGGCGGGAAGATCGCCATCGGGGCGGCCATCACCCAGGTTCAGGCCACGTTCAAGCGTATCTTCAACCTCGAGCCCGGATTCCTGACCGATGGTCGCCAGTTCGACCACCTGGTGCAGGATGGCGAGACCCTGGCCATGGGTGCACTCGAGATGCGCGCCTTGTGCGTCCCCGGCCATACGCCGGCCTGCATGGCCTACCGACTCGGCGATGCCGTATTCGTCGGCGACACGCTGTTCATGCCCGATGTCGGCACGGCGCGCTGTGACTTTCCTGGCGGGGACGCCTCCGCTCTGTACCGTTCCGTGCGCAAGCTGCTGGACTTTCCGCCTGAAACCCGCCTGTTCATGTGCCATGACTACCCGCCCGCAGGCCGGTCTCCAGCTTGGGAAACCACGGTTGCCGAGCAGCGCGCCAGGAACATCCATGTCCATGACGGCGTGGGCGAAGAAGAGTTCGTGAAGATGCGCACCGCCCGGGACGCCACCCTTGACATGCCCAACCTGATCCTGCCGTCGGTGCAGGTCAATATCCGCGCTGGCGAGATGCCCCCCGCGGAGGACAACGGCGTGTCCTACCTCAAGATTCCGCTCAATGCGCTGTGATTCAGCGCGACTTCCCATTCGGAAAAAGAAGATGCCTGGCTGCAAAAGAAGCGGGACATTGACATGAAGCAAGTGCAGAAACAGCTGTTGAACCCACTATGGAAAAACAGGTTGCAGCTCTGGACGCTGGCGCCCGGCGACCTCGCGCATGACAAAGGACAAATGATGAAAAAGTTGCGGTTTCCCGCTTTTCCGGTGCTCGCCGTGCTGCTGGGCCTGACGCTCAGCGCTGCTTCGGCGCGCGCTGTCACGGCCGTCGAGGTGCCGGTGGTACAGATCCGGGCGAAGGCCGTGCCCACGGGCTTCGAGCTCGATGGTGTGGTCCAGCCGGTGCAGCAAAGCACCTTGTCGGCGCAGGCGTCGGGACGTGTGGCGTCCCTGCTGGTGAAGGCGGGGGACCGGGTTCGTGCCGGACAGTTGCTGGCCACCATTGATGATCGCGAGACCCAGACCGGCGTGCAGCGCAGCCAGGCGCAGGTGGCGCAGGCCGAGGCCGAGTTGCGCAATGCCCGGGCCAACGCCGAGCGTTCCCGTGAGCTGCAGGCCATGGGCTTTGTCAGCAAGGCTGCACTCGACACCGCCAATACGCAGCTTAACGCCGCGCAGGCCGGGCGCGACCAGGCCGCCGCCGGTTCCCGCCAGTCGGCACTGGCGCAAGGCTTCACGCGCGTGACCGCTCCTTATGACGGCTGGGTGTTGCAGACCCTGAGCGAAGCGGGTGATCTGGCCATGCCGGGGACGCCCCTCCTGACGCTTTATGCGCCGCTGCCTTTGCGTGCCGTGGTGCAGGTACCGGCGTCGCTGGGCGACATTGCCCGGTCGGCCAGCCGGGTGGACATCCAGGGTCCGGCCGGCAAGACCGGATCGCAGTGGCTCGTCCCGGTGGCCCGCAGTGTGCTGCCCTCGGCGGACCCGGTATCGCAGACCATCGAGTGGCGGCTGGAGCTGCCGAGCGCCGGCGCGGAGGGCCTGGTGCCGGGCCAGCAGGTGCGTGTGCGTTTTGTCGGTGGCGCGTCCGAGCGCATGGTGGTACCGGCTTCGGCCGTGGTCCGGCGTGGTGAGTTGACGGCGGTGTATGTGGTGGCCGGGCAGGGTTTCGCGCTCAGGGCAGTGCGGTTGGGTGCCGACCATGGATCGGCTGGTGTGGAGGTGCTGGCGGGCCTGTCCGCCGGGGACAGCGTGGCGCTGGACCCGGTGCGCGCCGGTCTGTCCGGTGCCCGTCCGCAGGCCACTGCGCGCTGAGGTGACCATGAACGAGCCCACCTCTTCCGGTTCAACCCGTCTCGGCGCATCGGGCCGCATGGCGGCGGCCTTTCAGTCCAATGCCATCACGCCGCTGCTGGCCCTGGTGGCCTTGCTGCTGGGGCTGTTTGCCGTGCTCGTCACGCCGCGCGAGGAGGAGCCGCAGATCAACGTGACCATGGCCAACGTGCTGATCCCGTTCCCCGGCGCCAGCAGCGAAAACGTGCAGAACATGGTGGCCCGGCCCGCCGAGCAGGTGCTCAGCCAGATTGCCGGCATCGAGCATACCTATTCTGTGGCCCGTCCCGGCCTGGCCGTGCTGACGGTGCAATTCAAGGTAGGTGTGCCGCGCACCGAGGCGCTGGTGCGCCTGTACGACGTGCTCAACGCCAACCAGGACTGGCTGCCGCGTGACCTGGGCACACTCGCGCCCATCGTCAAGCCCAAGGGCATTGACGACGTGCCAGTGCTGGCCGTCACGCTCTGGAGTGGCGATGCACTGGCCGCCAACGATATCGAGCGGGTGGCGCGCACCCTGGAGATGGAACTCAAGCGCGTGCCGGGCGCACGCGAAGTGCAAACCATAGGCGGCCCGGGCCGGGCCGTGTTTGTGTGGCTGGACCCGGTGCGCCTGAGGGAACGCGGGGTGGATGTGCTGGGGCTCAAGCAGACGCTGGCCGCTGCCAATTTCGGCATGCCCTCGGGCTCGGTGCTGGACCCGTCGGGCCCGATCCCGCAGATGCTCAGTGTGGAGACCGGCGAGTTCCTTTCCTCCGCCGAGGAGATCGGCTCCCTGGTCGTTGGTGTCAGCAACGGCAAGCCGGTTTATCTGAGCGAGGTGGCCCGCATCGAGGCCGGCGCCCAGTTGCCGCAGCGTTATGTGTGGTTCACGCCGGGCGCCGCCGTGACCGACGGCAGCCCGACGGCCGCAGCGCCACCGGCGGCGGGCCAGGTCTATCCGGCAGTGACGCTGACCGTGACCAAGAAGCCGGGCGAAAACGCCGTGGATGTGGCGCGTGCGGCCAATGCCCGCCTGGAGGAACTGCGCAACACGGTGATCCCGGCCAACATCCAGACCACCGTCACGCGCGACTATGGAGAGACCGCCGCAGAAAAAGCAAACAAGCTGATCCAGAAGCTGGCCTTTGCAACCGGTTCGGTGATTCTGCTGGTGGGCTTCGCCCTGGGACGCCGGGAGGCCGTGATAGTTGGCGCAGCCGTGATCCTGACGCTGATGGCCACGCTGTTTGCCAGCTGGGCCTGGGGCTTCACGCTGAACCGCGTGTCGCTGTTCGCGCTCATTTTTTCCATCGGAATCCTGGTGGACGATGCCATTGTGGTGGTGGAAAACATCCACCGCCACCAGCAGCTCTACCCGGAGAAGTCGCTGGCCGACATCATTCCCGGTGCGGTCGACGAGGTCGGCGGGCCGACCATTCTGGCCACCCTCACGGTGATTGCCGCACTGCTGCCCATGGCTTTTGTGAGTGGCCTGATGGGCCCCTACATGAGCCCGATCCCGATCAACTCCAGCCTCGGCATGGCGATTTCACTGGCGATTGCTTTCACGGTCACGCCCTGGCTGGCGCTCAAACTCATGAAGCCGCACGGCGCCGGGCACGGCCATGAGGCAACGGCAAAGCCCGGGGGGTTGGGCCCCAGGCTGCAGCGCTTTTTCACACGCATCCTCACACCCCTGCTCGACAGCGCGCGCAAACGCTGGCTGTTGCTTGGCGGCATCCTGGTGGCCTTGCTGCTGTCGGTCGGCCTGACCATGGTGCAGTGGGTGGTGCTCAAGATGCTGCCCTTTGACAACAAGAGCGAGTTCCAGGTGGTGGTGGACATGCCGGCCGGCACGCCGCTGGAAAATACCGCAGCCGCCCTGCACGAGCTGGGCGCTTTCCTGGCGCAGCAACCCGAGGTGCGTGACCTGCAGGGTTATGCCGGCACGGCCAGCCCGATCACCTTCAACGGCCTGGTGCGCCAGTATTACCTGCGTGCCGAGGCCGAGCAGGGCGACCTGCAGGTCAACCTGGTCGACAAGCATCACCGCAGCGACAAGAGCCACGTGATTGCCCAGCGCCTGCGCCCGGAACTGGAAAAAATCGGTGCGCGGCATCAGGCCCGGGTCAAGGTGGTGGAAGTGCCGCCCGGCCCGCCGGTCATGAGCCCGCTGGTGGCCGAGGTCTACGGCCCGGACGAGGCCGGGCGCCAGGCACTGGCCCGGCGCATCGCCGCCGCCTTTGCGGCCACGCCCGACATCGTGGGCATCGACACCTCGCTCAAGGAAGACGCGCCGCGCGCGCACCTCACGGTGCGCCGCCAGCGCGCCGAGTCGCTGGGCATTCCGGTGGCGGCGATTGCCCAGACGGTGCAGGGCGCACTCTCGGGTGCTGATGCCGCCTACATGCACGATGGCCAGTCCAAGAACCCGGTGCCGGTTCGCCTGCAACTTCCGCTGGACAGCCAGGTGGGGCTCGATGCCCTGCTGGCGCTGCCCATGAAGGCCGCCAACGGCCGCATGGTGCCCTTGTCCGAACTCGTGCGCGTGGACCGGGGCGTGATCAACAAGCCGCTGTTCACCAAGGACCTGCAGCCGGTCAGCTATGTGTTTGGCGACATGGCGGGCAAGCTCGACTCGCCGCTCTACGGCCTGTTCGGCATCCGGCCCAAGCTGGCAGAGGCGGCGCTGCCCAACACCGGCGAGCTCGGTGAATACTGGATCCACCAGCCCTCCGATCCCTACCGCCAGTACGCCATCAAATGGGACGGCGAGTCGCAGATCACCTATGAAACTTTCCGCGACATGGGCACCGCCTACGGCGTGGGCCTGATCCTGATCTACCTGCTGGTGGTGGCGCAGTTCAGGAGTTACCTCGCGCCGCTGGTGATCATGGCGCCCATTCCGCTGACCATCATTGGCGTGATGCCGGGACACGCGCTGCTCAATGCCCAGTTCACGGCCACCAGCATGATCGGCATGATCGCGCTGGCCGGCATCATCGTGCGCAACTCCATCCTGCTGGTGGACTTCATTGAGCTGCAGGTCGCGCAGGGCATGGCCTTCAAGGAGGCCGTGGTCAGCTCGGCCGCCGTGCGCGCCCAGCCGATTGCGCTGACCGGCCTGGCCGCCATGATTGGCGCCTTCTTCATCCTGGACGACCCCATCTTCAACGGCCTGGCCATTGCACTGATCTTCGGCATTCTGGTGTCCACGCTGCTGACACTGGTGGTCATTCCGGTTCTCTATTTCGCGCTGTACCAGCACCGGGCGGCGCCGCCGGCTACGCGCAGTGAAGCCTGAGCGACGAACTGACTTTTCAACCTGAACCAAGGAGACATGACATGGCCAACATCATCATCATGGGTGCCGGGATAGGCGGCATGCCCGCGGCCTACGAAATGCGGGAACTGCTGCCGCCTGAACACAAGATCACGGTGGTCAGCGCGGTGGACTATTTCCAGTTCGTGCCTTCCAACCCCTGGGTGGCGGTGGGTTGGCGCAAGCGGGACGACATCGTTCTCAAGATCGCGCCCCTGCTGGAGCGCAAGGGCATCGCCTTTGTGCCCAAGGCCGTCACCACCATCGACCCCGAAGCCAGGCGCCTGACGCTGGAAGGCGGCGACAGCCTGGACTACGACTACCTGGTCATCACCACCGGGCCCAAGCTCAGTTTTGACGAGGTTCCGGGCGCCGGCCCCCACGGCGGACACACCCATTCCGTGTGCACCGTGGCGCACGCGGAGGCCTTCTGGGCGGAGTATCAGGAGTTCCTCAAGAACCCCGGCCCGGTTGTCGTCGGCGCCATGCCGATGGCCAGCTGTTTCGGGCCGGCCTACGAATTCGCCTTCATCCTTGACGCCGACCTGCGCAAGCGCAAGCTGCGCCATCTGGTGCCCATCACCTTTGTGACCAGCGAGCCTTACATCGGCCACTTGGGCCTGGGCGGTGTCGGTGACAGCAAGTCCATGATGGAGTCGGAGATGCGTGGCCACGACATGAAGTGGATCACCAACGCCAAAACCACGCGCGTCGAGGACGGAAAAATGTTTGTTACCCAGGTCGATGACCTCGGCAACCTGTACAAGGAGCATGAAGTCCCGTTCAAGCTGTCCATGATGCTGCCGGCCTTCAAGGGCGTGGACGCGGTGGCGGCGGTGCCGGGGCTGTGCAACCCGCGCGGCTTTGTGCTGATCGACGAACACCAGCGCAGCAAGGCCTGGCCCAGCATCTTTGCGGCCGGCGTCTGCGTCGCCATCCCGCCGGTGGAGGTCACGCCGGTACCGACGGGTGCGCCCAAGACCGGCTACATGATAGAGACCATGGTGACCGCGATCACCCACAACATCGCCGACGAAATTGCAGGCCGGCCGGTGCAGGCGAAAGCCACCTGGAACGCGATCTGCCTGGCCGACATGGGCGACACGGGAGCAGCTTTTGTGGCCCTGCCGCAGATACCACCGCGTAACGTGAACTGGTTCAAGAAGGGCAAATGGGTGCACCTGGCCAAGATCGCGTTCGAGAAGTATTTCATCCGCAAGATGAAAACCGGCAACTCGGAGCCGGTGTATGAGAAGTACGTGCTCAAGCTCCTGGGCATCGTGCGCCTGAAATAGAACCGCTTTTTTCTTTTTAACTCTCTGGAGAATTTCATGACCGTCGAACGTTACATCCGCATCCTTGCCGGCCTCTTCATCCTGGCCTCCCTCGCGCTCGGCGTTGAGGGCAGCCCGCTGTTTGTGAGCAAGTGGGCCCTGGCCTTCACCGCCTTTGTGGGGGCCAACCTGTTCCAGTTTGGTTTCACCAACGTCTGCCCGCTCGGCTTCATGCTGAAGAAGCTGGGCGTGCCCGAGTCCAAAGTGTCCTGCGGCGCCTGACCATGAGCGACACCCTCGTCCAGGTCAGCCTGGTCCAGCAGCACGACTACCGGTTTGACATCCACTTCGGTGGCGACATTCCGCTGCTGACCGGTGATGAGCCGGCGCCACTGGGGACGGGTCTCGGGCCCTCGCCGGTGCAGCTGCTCAGCGCGGCCGTTGGCAACTGCCTGAGCGATTCGCTGCTGTTTGCGCTGCGCAAGTTCAAGCAGACCCCGGAGCCGATGCGCTGCGACATCACCTCGCAGGTGGGCCGCAACCCTGAAGGGCGCCTGCGTGTGCTGGCCATGACCGCCCGGTTGACGCTGGGCGTGCCTGCGGCCTCGCTGCAGCACCTGGAGCGCGTGATCGAGCAGTTCGAGGCCTTCTGCACCGTCACCCAGAGTGTGGGGCAGGGCATCCCGATCACCATCGAGATTTCCGACAGTACCGGGCAGCGCCTGAAATAAACCGTGTCGATCTTCCACGCCTTCCGCTTCCCGTTGGTGAGGGACCCTCATGAAAACTGGCCTTAGCCCTTATAGGGAAAGCGCAGACCGCTATCAAAACGGTAGTATCCGGCCATGACTTCCAGCCTGCCTTCCACTGCTGCCTTCTCCGCTGCGTCTTTTGCACTGCTGCCGCCCGACGACGCGCAGCGTGCCGTGCTGCACAACGAGTTGCATGCGCGGCCATCGGCCCGCGTGTGCCTGCCGGCACTCATCGTCTATGTGGCGGTGCTCAACGCCGGCGTGACGCGCGAGCAGGAATGTGAGCATCTGCGCCGGCTGCCGGGCCAGCAGGATTTGCCGCAGGACAGCCTGAACGGCAACTTCCTGAGCCTGCACTGTGAGGGCTACAACGTGCAGTGGGAACGTCACACCGAGTTCACGCGTTACGCCGTCGTGCAGGCGCTGCCTGACAGCGCGCTGCTGGGTGCCACGGAGCCACCCCTGCTGGCTGCCCCGGTGGTGGCGCCGGGCTGGTTGCCGGGCATCCCCGGACGCACGGTGGCGGCCATCCAGCTGGCCATGGTTCACGGCGACCTGTCCGGAGAGGCGGCGCTGATGGCACAGGCACTGGCCTGGTTCGGCGGCCGGGCCGTGGTGGCCTCGCAGCTGGGCAACGGCCACTCGTGGGCGGTGACCGAGTTCCACCTGGGCGCTGACGGGTTCGAGCGCATGCTGGTGATCGCCCCGCCGGGCATGACCGACATGCGTGCCGGCCGCATCTCCCAGCGCCTGCTGGAACTCGAGACCTACCGGTTGATGGCGCTGCGCGGCCTGCCCGTAGCCAAGGCGCTGGGCCCGATGCTGGCCGAGGCCGAAGGGCAGCTGGCCGACATCACCGCGCGACTGGAAAACAAGTCAGCTTCGGACCAGGGTCTGCTGGACACGCTGGTGTCGCTGGCGGCCCGTGTGGAGCGGGCCACGGCCGAGCATAGCTACCGCTTCTCGGCCACGCGCGCCTACAGTGCGCTGGTCGGCCAGCGCATCGCGGAGCTGCGCGAAAAACCCATTCCCGGCACCCAGCTCCTCGGTGAATTCATGCAGCGTCGCCTGTCGCCGGCCATGGCCACGGTGGAGGCTACCGCGCAGCGGCTGGCTTCCCTGTCCGGGCGGGTGTCGCGCACCAGCGCGCTGCTGCGCACGCGGGTGGACATCGCCACCGAGGTGCAGAACCAGCAATTGCTGGAAAAACTCACGCGCGGGCAGGAACTGCAACTGCGCCTGCAATCCACGGTGGAAGGCCTGTCGATTGCGGCCATCTCCTATTACGTGGTGAGCCTGCTGCTGTATGTGGGCAAGGCGTTCAAGGCCGCGGGTGCGCCCGTCAATCCGGAGATCGCCGCCGGGGCCCTGATCCCGCTGGTGTTGTGGGGCGTGTGGCGCACCACCCGCCGCATCCACGAAAAAATCCGTGCGCCCTGACCTTCCGAAGGTCCGGCGCAGCTGCCGGGGCAGGCTGCCCCCGTTGTTCCTCATCCGATTCATCACTTGTTACCAGGAGCCATTCCATGAAGACCGCCCATGATCTCGTTGCCGCTGCCAAAACCCGCGTGCAGGAAATCGCCCTGTCAGACGCCGAAGCTGCCGTGCGTGATGCCGACCTGCTGGTGGACGTGCGTGAAGCCGACGAATACGCCGCCGGTCATCTGGCCGGCGCGGTGCTCGTCCCGCGCGGCCTGCTTGAATTCAAGTTCAGCAGCACGCCGGCGCTGCAACCGCGCGACCTGAAGATCGTGCTGTATTGCAAGACCAGCGGCCGCGCCGCCTTGTGCGGCGCCGCTTTGCACGAGATGGGCTACCTGAACGTGCGGTCGATTGCCGGCGGCATCGACGGCTGGCTGGCGGCCGGCAAGCCGGTGGTCAAGCCGGAGGCGCCGTCCTTTGAATGATGATCTGCCTGTTTGCCCGGCTGGCCCGTCGCAGCGTCGGGAGGCCCGGCCATGAGATGGCTGGACCGCATTCCGCTGGTCTGGCTGGTCGTTCTGGCGCTCTGGATGGCCGTGGCGCCGATCACGCCCGAGCCGCACCTGATTGAAAAATTGCGGATGCTGGGTCAGGGCTTGCTGTCCCGGCCCCTGGACATCTTCGACCTGTTCATTCACGCCCTGCCCCTGGTGCTGCTTGTACTGCGACTCTGGCGCCGGGTGGCCAGCGCACGCGCCGCAGCAGGGAAGCACTGAGCCTGCGAGCGGCGGGCCTGACGGGTCATGACCAGATGCTGCACTGCCCGCCGGTGGCCCTGGCAGCATCGGAACAGTGGTAAAAAGTTGCCCCAGCCCTTTCCTGTATTGCGCAAGCAGCTATCAAATAAATAGCAAATTTTGGTCGATGGCTGTGTCTGCACCGCTGCCACGGTTACTCACTGGCTATGGCCCGCAAAGCCCGTCACGGGGCAGCGCGTGATCTGGTCCATGGCACCGGAAGGACCCCACGCCGCCGCTACGCGTGACGTGGGGATGTCTGCCAGACCTCAGCCCGTACTTCAGACCAGATCGAAGCGGTCAGCGTTCATGACCTTGGTCCATGCAGCGACAAAGTCCTTCACGAACTTTTCCTGGTTGTCGTCCTGCGCGTAGACCTCGGCATAGGCGCGCAGGATGGCGTTGGAGCCGAACACCAGATCCACCCGGGTGGCTGTCCACCTGACTTGACCCGTCTTGCGGTCGCAGATGTCGTACAGGTTTTTGCTGGTGGGCTTCCACGTGTAGGCCATGTCGGTCAGGTTCACGAAGAAATCGTTTGTCAAAGCACCTGCGCGATCGGTCAACACCCCGTGGCGGGTACCCCCGTGGTTGGTGCCCAGAACGCGCAGGCCGCCCAGCAGCGCCGTCATCTCGTGGGCGCTCAGACCCATCAGCTGCGTTCGGTCGAGCATCAACTCTTCGGCGCTCACGGCGTAGTCTTTCTTGAGCCAGTTGCGGTAGGCGTCATGGACTGGCTCCAGCGCCTCGAACGACTCGATGTCCGTGGCATCCTGGGTCGCGTCACCACGGCCTGCAGAGAACGCTACCGTGATGTCGAACCCGGCAGCCTGGGTCGCCTGCTCCACGCCGAGGTTGCCGGCCAGCACAATCACGTCCGCCACACTGGCGCCACTCTCGGCCGCAATACCTTCAAGGACGCCAAGCACCCTGCCCAGACGCGCAGGCTCATTGCCTTCCCAGTCCTTTTGCGGCGCCAGCCGGATGCGGGCGCCGTTGGCGCCACCGCGCATGTCCGAACCACGGTAAGTGCGGGCGCTGTCCCAGGCGGTGCTGACCATGTCGCTCACGCTCAGGCCGCTGGCTGCAATTTTTGCCTTCACCGCCGCCACGTCGTAGTCGGTGCGGCCTGCGGGTACCGGGTCCTGCCAGATCAGGTTTTCCTCGGGCACCTCGGGGCCGATGTAGCGCGACTTCGGGCCCAGGTCGCGGTGGGTCAGCTTGAACCAGGCGCGCGCAAAAACTTTCGAGAAGTAGTCGGGGTCCTTGTGGAAGCGTTCGGAAATCACCCGGTAGGCCGGGTCCATTTTCATGGCCATGTCGGCGTCGGTCATCATGGGCATGCAGCGGATGGAGGGGTCTTCCACGTCCACCGGCATGTCTTCTTGACGGATGTTGACCGGCTTGTACTGCCAGGCGCCCGCCGGGCTCTTGGTGAGTTCCCAGTCATACCCGAGCAGCAGCTGGAAGTAGCCGTTGTCCCACTGGGTCGGGTGGGTCGTCCAGGCGCCTTCAATGCCGCTGGACATGGTGTCGCGGCCGATGCTGCGGGTGGTCTTGTTCATCCAGCCCAGGCCTTGCTCGTCCACATCGGCGCCCTCCGGGACGGGGCCCAACAGTTTGGCGTCGCCATTGCCATGGGATTTGCCCACCGTGTGGCCTCCGGCGGTCAGGGCCACGGTTTCCTCGTCATTCATCGCCATGCGCAGGAAAGTCACGCGCACGTCCTGTGCGGTCTTCAGCGGGTCAGGCTTGCCATCCACGCCTTCCGGATTGACGTAAATCAGGCCCATCATCACGGCAGCCAGCGGGTTTTCCAGATCGCGCTCGCCGGAATAGCGGCTGTTTTCGCTGCCGCTCGGAGCCAGCCATTCTTTCTCGGCGCCCCAGTAGATGTCCTCTTCCGGATGCCAGATGTCGGCCCGGCCAAAGGCGAATCCGTAAGTCTTCAGGCCCATGGATTCATAGGCCACGTTGCCGGCGAGGACGATCAGGTCGGCCCAGCTGAGCTTGTTGCCATATTTTTTCTTGATGGGCCAGAGCAGCCGGCGTGCCTTGTCCAGGTTCACGTTGTCGGGCCAGGAGTTCAGTGGCGCGAAGCGCTGGTTACCGGTGCCGGCGCCGCCGCGGCCGTCGGCAATGCGGTAAGAGCCGGCCGAGTGCCAGGCCATGCGAATCATCAAACCGCCATAGTGGCCCCAGTCCGCCGGCCACCACTCCTTGCTGTCGGTCATGAAGGCGGTCAGATCCTTCTTGAGTGCTGTCACGTCGAGCTTTTTGACTTCTTCCGGGTAGTTGAAGTCCTTGCCCATGGGATTGGTTTTGGTGTCGTGCTGATGAAGAATGTCCAGGTTCAGCGCCTTCGGCCACCAGGCCATGTTCGAGTTGCCGGTGCTTGTATTGCCGCCGTGCACCACCGGGCATTTGCCGGCAGTGTTCAGATTTTTCAGGTCCATATAAATTTCCATTCAAGGCATCGTCAGTTGAAGTTCGCCAAAGTGAGACGATCGGGCTGTGAAGCGCCTGCCGTGCGCAAGGCTTGAAAAAAATCAAACACTGCGGGCCACCTTTTCGATTGAAGGGCCAGTGTACGGACCGGGAGGAGTTTTGAATGTCATTTTTAACAATCGTCCCGATAGTCCAGGGTTGAGACTTCCACACGGCCAGCGGGAAGTCTCAAAGCCGCAAGGGTCGGCTGGAACAGCACTCCCCCGGTCATGGCGGGTCGGCGCTCAACCAGTCGCGCCGCGCAGTCAGGGGACGGCGGCCGGATAACCGACCGTCTGCGACAGCAGGACCTGCTGGTCGTGGCTCAGGCCCAGGGCGTCGGCGATCGCACTGCGGTCTATCCAGGCGCGTATCACCGTGGCCAGGCCGCTGCTGGCAGCAAACAGGTAGACGTTCTGCGTGATGGCGCCTGCGGCAACGTGGGCGTAGGCTTCGCGCTGCGCAGCAGGAACCAACCCCATGCGCGGGTAGTTGGCGACGTAAACCAGGTCCAGAGGCGCGGTGTCGACGAAATCCTGATAGCCGGTCACGCGTCGCAGGTCGGCGCCGGCGACCAGGTGCAGGCGGTGGCTGCTGGCGTTGTAGCGGTAGGCACCTGCAGGCAGGGCTACAAAAATGTCAATCTCCTGGGCGTTGAGGGCCGATGGCGCGGTGCGTCCACCGTCGGCGCGGTTGACGCCGCAGGCGGCCCACAGCAATCCGGACAGCAGCTCGAGCGGCAGAGGCTCCGGCCTGTAGTCGCGGCTCGACTGGCGTTTGGCCAGGGCCTGCATCAGGGGCAGCCCTGCCTTCCTGTCGGGTTGCGGGAGGGTGATCAGGGCATCGGAATTCCCGAGGGCGGGCTGTGGCCGCAATTTGCCCATCATGCCCAGGGCGAGCTTGGTCAGGGTAGTCATGTTCTTTCCTCGTGTTCGGAGCTCGGCGGGACTCAAACGGCCTTGGTCATGTAGCCCATCCACGGCCAGTAGGTCAGAGCGAAGACGACCAGCAGCGCCATGGCGGCCGCCGTGATCACCAGGCCGGTGCGCACAAAGTCGCGCGCATCGAAGGTGTCCGTGCCGTAGGCGATCATGTTCTGCGGTGCGTTGACCGGAAGGATGAAGCCGAAACTCACCACGAACTGCAGCAGCATCGTCATGCCGATCACGTTGATGCCCGGCGTCTGCACCGCCATCAGCACGCTGATGATGATGGGGATCATGGTCGAGGCCAGCGCCGTGGCGCTGGCAAAGCCGAGGTGGATCACGATCAGGAACAGCGACAGCAGCATCAGGATGGCAAAGGCGCTGGCCTGCTGCAGGCCCAGGTGCAGGACGATCAGGTTGGCCAGCCAGCCCGCGGCGTTGGTTTTCAGCAGGGCGGTGCCCACGCTGATGCCGACCGCGAACAGGATCACCGTGCCCCAGGGGAAACCGCGCTGCGATTCCTTCCAGTCCATCACACCCAGGCGCGGCACCAGCATCAGCGCAATGGCCGCGATGGTGGTCGACGAGGTGTCGAAGTTGTGCAGCACTTTTTCGGTGGCCCAGAAGCCCAGCAGCACCAGCACGATGGTCAGCAGCTTCCACTGCCTGAGCGTCATCGGCCCGATCGCTTCGAGCTGCTGGCGTATGGTGGCCTGGCCGCCCGCGATCTCCTTCATCTCCGGTTTCATCAGGCGGGTCATGATGAAATACACCGCCACGCTCAGGAGGGCTGAAAACGGTGCACCGGCGATGAACCACTCGGTCCAGCTGATGCTGCTGCTGAACTGCTTTTCGATGAAGCCAATGGCCACCATGTTCTGCGCTGCCGCCGTCTTGATGCCGATGTTCCAGACGCTGGCAGTTTGTGCCGCGGTGATCACCAGCAGGCCGGCAAAGCGGCTGCGCCTGTCGACCTTGAAGGCCAGGATGAAACCCATCATGATGGGCACCAGGCAGGCGACGCGTGCCGTGGTGCTGGGCACGATGAAGGACAACAGGAAACCCGTCACCATGGCGCCGATCACGATGTGGTTGGTGCCCGCATCCACCTTCGACAGCACCAGTAGCGCGATGCGCCGGTCCAGCCCGGTGGCGGACATGGCCGCGGCAATGAAGCAGGCCGCGGCCACCAGCGCCACGGCGCTGTTGGAAAAGCCGGACAGGGCCAGACCGAGCGCCGCGCCGGTGCCCATGTCGGGGCCGGCGGGCTTGGCCGCGTCAGGCGCGTAGGCCAGCAGAAAAATCATGAGTGCGCCAATGACCACCGAACTCACGGCGTAGTCGAGCGCCTCGGTCATCCAGACGATCACGGCAAAGGCCAGGATGGCCAGCATCACCTGTCCGGCGGCGGGCAGGCCCTGCAGGGCCGGCATCCAGACGATGGCCAGCAGGGCCGCCAGCGCGGCGAGCAGGCCGACCCGCTTGACGATGTCGCTGCCGGGCTTGCCGGTCGCGGGCGTGCCGGGTGGCGCCGTGGGTGCAGGGTTCATGGGAGTTTTTCCTGAGTGGATAGAGTGGTGGAGTGCGCGGGTTGGCCAAACATGCCCTATTGGGCGAGTTGCCCGAGCCGCCGCAGTTTGGCCAGCCAGCGGCTGGCGTCGTTCGCCTTCAGGTCGCCGACCATGCCGATCAGCGTTTCATGCACGGGGGCAATGCCGACAAAGCCGAGGATGTTGCGCCGCAGGGACTTGACGCTGTGGGCGCGGAAATACCAGCGGTAGATCAGGGCCGGCATGCCCATGGTCACCACTACCCGGGCCGAGCGGCCCGTCAGCCCCTTTTTTGTGAAGGTCGCGTGGCCCGCCTCGTGTTCAAAGGCAAAGCCGGGCCGCGCCACCTGTTCCAGAAAACCCTTGAGCAGGGCTGGCATGTCGCCCAGCCAGAGCGGAAAGAACAGCACGATGTGTTCGGCCCAGCGGATGTCAGTCTGCGCCTGCTGCAAGCCGGCGGGCAGCGGGCCCTCTTCCCAGGCCTGCTGGCTGCGCAGCAGCGGGAAATCGAGGTCGGCAACCTGGATGAAACGCACGGTGTGTCCGGCATCCTCGGCGCCTGCCGCGTAGGCGGCTGCCAGTGCGTGGCACAGATGGGGCACGGTGGTGTCGGGATGGCCCTGGATCAGGACAATGCGTTTTGTTGTCATGGGGCGGGCTCCTTGTTGTCTGCGCTCAGCTGGCGCACGGCACGGGCCAGCAGCGGGGCCATCCGTATCGCGTTGGACGGGTGGGTGATGGTGTCGCAGCTCAGCACGCGGGTGGCGCCTGCTTCGAGCAACTGACGCTGGGTTTCTGCGTCGAAGAGCGCATGCACGCCTATGCACAGCGGCGCCCCCAGACCGGCCTTTTTCAGCAGCCGCGTGGCCCCCAGCATGGTTTGGCCCGTGGAAATGATGTCGTCGAGCAGTACCGGTGTCCGTTCCGGCCAGCGTTCTCGGCTGGACAGCCGGATACCCACCTCACGGTCGCCGCGCCGTGTTTTGGCCAGCACGGTCCAGGGGGCGCCAGCGAGTCTTGCCACTTCGGCGACCCACTGTTCGCTTTCCTGGTCCGGCCCGATCAGCCAGGGCGCTGGCACGTGGCTGCGCAACCAGCGCGCAATCAGCGGTGCGGCCGGGATGACCTGCGTGCGGATGCTGTAGATCTCGCCCAGGTCGTGGATGCGGTGCAGGTGCGGGTCCACGGTGACCAGAAAGTCCAGCGATGCGGACAGCAGTCGGGCGTAGCTGCGCGAAGTCAGTGCCTCGCCGGGTTCAAAACGTTTGTCCTGCCGCATGTAGGCCAGGTAGGGTGCGACCAGCCCCACCTGCCTCGCGCCCAGCTCACGGGCCGCGTCGGCAGCAAAAACAAGCGGCAGGGTCTTGCCATCGGGCTGGTCCAGGCTGCCGGCCAGCACCACGCAGCGGCCTTTGACTGGCGCGTCGATACGCACGCCGGTTTCGCCGTCAGGAAACCGGTGCAGTTGCAGGCTGATGCAGTCGCAGCGCAGGCGGCTGGCAAGGCCGGCCGCGAGCGGCTCACCACCGGGCAGGGCCAGGACCAGCATCAGGCTTCCTCCATCACATGCACCGCCTCGGCCTGGGAGGTCGCGTACTCCAGGGCATAGGCGAGTTCGCCCGGCGTTGCCGCATGCAGCGTGAACAGCGGCTGGCCCCGCTCGACCACCGTGCCGAGCTGCACATTCATGTCGATGCCTGCACACGCCGCCGAAGGCGCCCCGGCGAGTTTGGCGATGCGCGCCAGGCGCCGGTTGTCGATGGCGATCACCGTGCCGCCATGCCGGGACAGCACTGCTTGCTGGTGAGGGGCCACAGGCGGCTCGCGCAGGCCACCCTGCGCCTCGCAGATTTCCTGGAATTTCTGCCAGGCGCGACCGTCTTCCAGCACCGCTCTGGCCTGGGCCAGGCCGGCGCCGGCGGGCGCCGCGCCACCGAACTCGAGAATCTGTCCGGCCAGCTGCAGCGCACGCAGTGCCAGGTCGGCCGGGGCCGAGGTTTCGCGGCGAAGAACAGCCAGCACGTCGCGCGCTTCCAGCGCGGGGCCGATGCCACGGCCCACGGGGGCTACACCGTCGGTCTGCACCACCCGCACCTGCATGCCCAGTGCCTGGCCCACCTGCTCGAGCTGCTGACCCAGCAGGTGGGCAGCACGCGCGCTGCGCACCTTGGCCGTCAGTCCGACCGGCATGTCGATCAGCACATGGGTGGCGCCGGCCGCGGCTTTCTTGGAAAGGATCGAGGCGACGAGTTGCCCCTGGCTGTCCAGGTCCAGCGGGCGTTCCACGCGGATCAGGATGTCGTCCGCGGGGCTGAGCCGCACGGCGCCACCCCAGACAATGCAGCCGCCGGTGCGCTCGACCACGCGCCGGATCTGTGCCACGTCCAGGTCCACCGGCGCCAGCGTCTCCATGGTGTCGGCGGTGCCGGCCGGCGAGGTGATGGCGCGCGACGAGGTCTTGGGCATGCGCAGCCCGCAGGCCGCGATGATGGGCACGATGACCATGGTGGTGCGGTTGCCGGGCAGCCCGCCGACGCAGTGTTTGTCCATGACCAGGCCTTCGCCCCAATGGATGCGATCGCCCACATTGACCATGGCGCGGGTCAACGCGATGGTTTCATCCATGTCCAGATGATCGCCGGCGCAGGCTGTGACAAAGGCCGCGAGCTGCAGGTCGGAGTAGCGCCCGGCCGCCACGTCCCCGATGACCGCGTCGATGGCGGCCTGGCCGAGGCGGCGGCCGTAGACCTTGGCGCGTACATGACTGAGCGACTCAAGCGGTGCGGGATGGTGCAAGGAGATTTCATCTCCTGATTGCGCATGGAGCAGGCGCCAGGCTGCCTCGGACAGGCCGGCCTCGTCGGCGGCGAGGAAGTCTCCGGTCACCACATTGAGCGTCGCCACGATGGTGCGGCCATTCAGCCGCAGTTCCACGCGCGACCGCGCCTCGAAGCCTTCCGAATGACAGATGGGGCAGTCGCGGTGCATATAGAGCACGGGCTCCTGGTAGGTGTCGATGCCCAGCCTGCGCAGGCGCAGGCGGTTGACGGTAGAAGGGGCAGGGGCAGGGGGCGGCGTTGCTTGCATGGGGGTCCTTCGCATCACTGTAGGCAAGGCGCTTCCCGCCGGCCTTGATAAAACGCAAGTCCGGCTTCCGTGCGGGGATCCAACAAGCACACCGATGCTCTCCACTGCTCGCCAGTGCAGGATCACGCAGGTTTGTCGGGTGCCATGGGGCGTACGAAAGAAAGCTCTTCCCGCGACAGCGGTTCCCCGACTTCGCGCACCTGTTCCAGCACGGTCACGTTGGCCTCCGAGGCATCGCCGCGGCGGGCCAGCAGGCGTTCACGCAACACGTGGAGAGGCGCCTCGCAATGCACGATGGAAAACGGCACACCCAGGTCTTGTGCCAGTGCGTGCGCCTGATCACGTTCGATGCGACGCGGGAAAGCGGCGTCCAGGAGCACCGGATATCCTGCCTGCATTACCGTGCGCGTCAGGCCGAACAGCTGCGCATACGTGCGTGCGGTGGTGTCCGCGCCGTACAGGTCCAGCCCCCGGGCACGCGAATCCTTCAGCATGCCCAGGCCGTACAGGCGCTTGCGTTCCACGTCCGAGCGCAGCCGGATCGCGCCTTCCTGTTCAAGAAGGCGCTGCGAGACCCAGGTTTTGCCCGACCCCGGCAGGCCGTGCATGATGGCCAGCCGGGCCTGGCCTGGTCGCGTCCAGGCCAGCGCTGTTTCCAGGTAACGCCTGGCTGCTTCGCTCCCGGCGCTGCGCAACTGCTCCACCTGGGCTCGGACCAGTGCCCGGTAAACCACCGAAAAACGCAGTGCGGGCAGACCGGCATGATCGCCTGTGCGATCCAGCCACGCATTGAGGAAACGAAAGCACAGGTCCTGCCGCTGGTGGACAGCGAGGTCCATCACCACGAAGGCCGCATCGTCGAGAACGTCGATCCAGCGCAGTGCCGGGTCGAACTCGATGCCATCGAAGGCGGCCACGCCGTCGTCCAGCCGCACGACGTTGGCCAGGTGCAGGTCGCCGTGGCATTCGCGCACATGCCCGTCTGCCAGTCGGCATGTCCACAGAGGCGCCAGTCTGTCGGCCTCGGCCGCCAGCCAGCTTTGCAAGGTGGACAGCGCGGTTTCGCTGGCCCATGGACGCACACCTTCGAGCGCAGCCAGCGCGATGCGGCGACGCTGGTCAGCACCGGAAAAACCATCCGCTGCAGCAGCGCGCGGCGCGCCTTCATGGAAGCCGGCCAACAAGGCGGCCAACTCGTCCACATCCTGGTTGTCCAGGGTGCCGGCGGCGATTCTTTCGCTGAACAGCGCGCCGGGCGGAAAGCGGCGCATGCGCACCGCGCATTCCAGCACCGGCCCGGCACCATCGAGGTCGGGCGAGGCGGGCATACCGGTGATGTCTGTGACGCCCAGGTACAGCCCTGGCGCCAGCCGCTGGTTAAGCCGGACCTCTTCCTCGCAGAAATGGCGCCGGGCCTGCAAGGTGCTGTAGTCGACGAAGGGCAGGTGTACGGGCTTCTTGATCTTGTACGCGGTGTCTGCGGCCAGCAGCACCCAGGAGATATGGGTTTCGATCAGTTCCGCGCGCAAGGCGCCTGCCAGCGTGGTGACCAGTGCCCGGGCAGGGACCGTGGAATCGTCTGGGGTGGACATGATGGCTGGCTCAGGGCGTGCGTACGCGCACTTTGCTGCCGTCCCGGATGGTGGAGGGAGGGTAAACAATCACGACCTGCCCCTGCGTCAGGCCGTCGCTCAGCCAGGCCTCGTTGTTGTTGCGTGCGCCCACTTCGACCGGTTGCAGCCGGGCATGGGAACCATCCAGCCTGTAAACCGCCATACCCTTGCCGTGAGGAAACATCGCCCCCAGGGGCGCAAGCACAGCCTGCTCGACACTGGCGGTGACAATCCGCACCGACACCCGAAAGCCGTCGCCCATGTTGCGCCAGGCCTGGGGCGGGTTGCTGACGTCGATCAACACGTTGACACGCTGCTCTTCGATGCCCAGCGCAGAAACCTTGGTGAAGGCGGCAGGTTCCACCCGGCGCACAACGCCCTCGATGGGCGGTCCGCCCCAGCGTTCGATCACCACGCGACGACCTGCCGTGGCCTGGACGGCGTCGGTGGTCAGCAGTTCGCTGATCACTTCCATCCGCTCGGGGTCACCAATGTCCAGCAGGGCGGTACCGGCGGCAAGGGTGGCCTCGCTGGGCTGTGGCACGCGCAGCACCACCCCGCTGACAGGCGAACGCACGCTCAGCGGCCGGGTGCTGCTGCCGGCAACAGCCGGCTGCAGCGCCGCGGCGGCCTGGGCCTTTTCCTGCACTGCCATTTCACGCTCCGCGTCTGCCACCTCCAGTTCACGGCGTGCGCCTGACTGGGCCAGCCGCACCGCATCGAGCCGCGAGGTCGAAAGGAATCCTTCACCGGCCAGCTTCTCGGTACGCTCTTTTTCCAGCTGCGCCTCCTGCAGGGAAATTCTGGCGCGTGCCACGCGGGCCGAGGCGCGTTCCACCCCGGCAGCGGCCGCTTTCAGCCGCGCCGTTGCTTCGCGCGCACTGCGTTCATCGACCATCGAGGACATGACCGGCGTCAGCACCGCCACGACGTCACCTGCGGCCACGCTGTCGCCCTCGCGCAGCACCATGCGCGCCACGCGTGCGGCCACCGGTGCCGAGACGGTATAGCGATCCTTCAGCCGGGTGCGTCCATCCTCCTCGATGGACTGCTCGAAATGACCCTGTTTGATCGCTGCGGTTTCGACTTCGACGGGCTTTGTCGAAAAGGCCCAGGCCAGCGCAGCAAGCACCGCGACGCCCGCCGCTACCCAGAGCCAGGTTGATTTCTTCAGTTTCAGCACATTCATTGCCCTGTTTCCCCTATTTCCTATTCCCTTGTCTTGAGCGCCGCCACCATGTCCAGCCGGTCGATGCGCCGTCGCACCACCAGGGCGCTGGCCAGGCCGGCGGCGACCACGCAGATGGCTGCCCACGCATAGGTCCGCGGCTGGATCACCACGGGAAACTGGAACTGGTCGGATTTGAGCAGTTCCGCGACCAGATGCACCAGGCCCCAGCCCATCAGCATGCCCAGCGGCAGTGCAATGGCGATGCTGATGGCCAGCTCCCCGAGCAGCAAGACCGAGACTTCCGCGCGTGTGAAGCCGAGCACCCGCAGGCTCGCCAGCTCCCAGGTTCGCTCCGACAGCGCGATACGTGCGTTGTTGTAGACCACACCCACGGCGATGACGCTTGCAAATACGGTGAGCACCAGGCTCATGAGACGGACGTTGCGCGCACTCACTTCCTGCATGTTGCGCAGCAGGTTGGCTTTGCTGAAGGTGCCGGCCACGCGCGGCAGGCCCTGGCTGGCTGCCAGGAAGGCGGCTTCGCTGCCGCGCTGCAGTGCCACCGCGTATTGCGAAGCCACGTCGCCTTCGCGCATCAGCCGGTTCAACGCGCGGCGCTCCATGTAGGCGTTCAGCCCCATCATTTCCCGCGCGGTGGCTGCCAGTGTCAACTGCAGCGTCTCGCGGCGCCCTTCGAGCACCTCGGCGCGCACCGTGTCACCCACACGCAGGCCCAGCTTGCTGGCCAGCCGGTCGGTCATCACCAGGCCGCCATCGGGCAATGGCACTTCCCTGCCGCGAATGTCGATGATGCGCCTCAACTCGGGGTTCTCTGCAAAACCCTGGATGAGGCCGCGCTCACTGACCGGGCCGTTGACGAAACGCACCGGAACGTCGCGGGTCGCCTCCACCGCGATCACCCCGGGCATGCGCGCCACCTCATGGCGGGCCTCGTTGCCAATGGGCTCGCTCATCCACAGGATCACGTCGCTGCGCATGGCCAACGTGAACTGGGTGTCCACAATGTGGTCGATCGCGTCGCGGATGAAATTGCCCATCACCACGATGGCCACAGCTGCGGCCACGCCGGCAATCGACAGGCCTGTTCGCAGCGGCCGGCGCTCCATGTTGCGCAGGATCATCTGCAGGGCCGGCTTGACCCCCCTGACGCCCAGGCGTTCCAGCAGCGTGCGCCTGAAGTGCCCCGGTGCAGGCGGGCGCATGGCCTCGGCCGGCGCCAGGCGCACCGTGGCGCCGATGGCACTGAGCGTTCCGAGCACGGCGGTTGCCAGCGTCAGGCCCGCGCCCACCACCAGCAGCCATGGCGCGAGGTGGTGCTCGAACGTCGGAAAGTAGAAGAAGTCGGCATACAGCCGCGTGAAGGCGGCGCCCAGCCAGTCGCCGATTGCTATGCCCAGTGCCAGTCCCAGGATGACGATCACCAGCACCAGCTTGAGGTAGTGCGCGCCTATGGTGCGATTGGGGTAGCCCAGCGCTTTCAGGGCGGCGATCTGCTCGCGCTGCGTGGAGACCAGCCGTGAGACCACTACATGCAGAAGAAAGGCTGCCACGCCAAGGAAGATGGAAGGCAACACCGTCCCCAGCACCTGCTGCTCCTTGATCTCGGCGTCCAACATGGCATGGGACATCTGGTCCTCGCGGCCATAGGCTTCTCCGGCGCCGTAGCGGGCCAGCAGCCGGCTCAGGCGGGCCATGACGTCGCGCTGCGACGCCCCCGGCGCGAGCCTGATACTCACGCGGTTGAAGGCGCCTTGCATGTCGTAGGCCGCGGCCAGGGTGTCGCGGTCCATCCAGAACACCCCGAAGCCGCGCTGGTCAGGGCTGCCGCCCAGGCCGGCAAAAATATACTCCGGTGACAGCGCGATGCCGGCGATCAGGAGGGTACGCTGTTTCCCGTTGATCAGGGCGGTGAAGATGTCGCCCGGTTTGACGCCCCGCGATGTCGCAAAGCCTGCGGAGACCAGTACCTCGATGCGGCCGTCGCTGCGTGCGCCGGAGGAGAGTCCCGCGTGGTCAAGTGCCCGGCCGTGCGAGACGCTCACCTGATTCAGGCGGGGCAACTGTTTGCGATCCACGCCGATCAGCTGGCCGAGGATGGGGTCGCTCACACCCGGAACCCCGATGCGGACCACCTGTTCGATCGTGGTCTGCACGTCGGCCACGCCGGACACCTGCCGGAGTGTCTCGACCAGGGCGTTCGGCGCGCGTTTGACCGTGGCGAACACGTCAGCAAAGTGTGCCTCGGCATAAAAACGCTCGCGTGCCAGACCCAGCGAGTCGACCGCACTCAGGCTGGTGATGAAACCACCGATGCCGCTGGCCACCACCAACGCGATGGTCAGTCCCTGGCTCCAGAGCAGCCGAAGGTCCCTGAGCAACTTCCGGTCCAGTGCTTTCATGGCTTCACCACGACAATTCTGCGGGGGTGAGGCGCCGCGACGGGACCTCAATGCTGGCGATGCGCCCGTCCGCCAGGCGGATGACGCGGTCGGCCATGCCGGCGATGGCGGCGTTGTGCGTGATGACGATGGCCGTGGTACCCAGTTCCTGGTTGATGCGGGCGATGACTTCGAGCACCAGCTTGCCGGTGGCATAGTCCAGCGCGCCGGTTGGCTCGTCGCATAACAGGAGCTGAGGACGCTTGACGATGGCGCGCGCAATGGCCACGCGCTGCTGCTCGCCGCCGGACAGCTGGGAAGGGAAGTGGTCCTGCCGGGGCGTCAACGCCACCAGCGCCAGTGCCTCGTCCACCGGCATGGGATTGCTGGCGATATCGGTGACCAGTGCCACGTTCTCGCGAACGGTCAGGCTGGGAATGAGGTTGTAGAACTGGAAGACGAAACCGACATGTTCGCGCCGGTAACGCGTCAACTCATCATCGGACGCATCGGTCAGCCGGTGGTCCAGGAACTCCACCTCGCCGGTGCTCGGCCGGTCAAGCCCCCCCAGGATGTTCAACAGCGTGGACTTGCCGCTGCCCGAGGCGCCCAGCAGCACCAGAAATTCGCCCGCCCGCACATCGAGATCCACGTCTCGCAAGGCATACACAGCGGTTTCACCGCTGCCATAGGTTTTGGACAGCGACCGGATGCGCAACACCGGGGCGTCCGGCTGTTGCGCCGTGGTCATGCGTGAAGCGCCTATTGAACCGTTATTTTCCTGCTCGCTGCCGAGGCCTTCTTCGGCAGATCCAGCGTCA
This sequence comes from Polaromonas sp., assembly GCF_029945895.1. GTDB lineage: Bacteria > Pseudomonadota > Gammaproteobacteria > Burkholderiales > Burkholderiaceae_C > Polaromonas. The sequence goes on from NZ_JAQSDL010000040.1 coordinate 33,832, forward strand.
GCACGCCGTCGGCGTACCTGGCCTGGACCTTGCCGTCGTCCACATCCTGGGCCAGGCTGAAGGTGCGCGAGATATTGCCCCAGTAACGCTCGCTGCGCAGAATCTTGTCGCCATGGTCCCTGGTCTCTTTTTCCTGCTTGACCTCGGCATCGATCTGCACCACGTTGCCGTCGATGCGAACGTTGATGTCGTCCTTTCTGACACCGGGGAAGTCGGCCTTGACATGGTAGCCATCATCCTTCTCCGAAACATCGATGCGCATTTTCAGCGCCGGGGTCTCCGTCTCGAAAACCCCGGGGGAGAAGAGGCGGCGCATGGCCGACTCGAAGGAATCGGTGAAGCTCGGATCCAGGACACGAAGATTGCTCATGATTGACTCTCCTTGAAGGATTCTGAAAAGATGAAGGGAATCTGCCTTCCGGTCAGACGCCGACTTCGAGTTTGTCCACGACGTGCGATACACCGCGCGCCGAGGACGCTGCGCCGACGGCCGCTTCGCGCTCGGCCAGCGAATGCACTTTTCCCCAGAGGGTGACGACGCCGCCTTCAACCTCCACGGTGATGTGTTTGGCTTCGCGCGCGGCCTGTCGCGTTAGGGCCGCAGTGATCTGGGCGCCGACGTCCTTGTTGCTTGCGCGGGATTTGATGGTGATTCGGTTGGACAGGCCGCGCACGCCCGCCAGCGGCCGTACACACTGTTCGGCGCTGGCCAGCTGGTAACTCCAGTCGACTTCACCGGTGAGGGTGACCCGGCCATTTTCCACCTGGACCTGGATATGCTCATCCGGCACCAGGGAATTCAGCCGCAGGGCCATTGCAGCTGCCTGTGCGATGTCGGAATCGCTGCGCTTGTGCTCAGCGGCCAGCCGGACGTCGAGTTCGATCGCGATGCCGCGCACGCCCGCCACGCGGTGCACGGCCCGTTCCACCGCATGCTTCTCGGCGTAGCTGTCCAGGTGACCGGTCAGGGTCACCACACCCTCCCTGACCGCGACGCCGACGCCGGTGGCATTGACGGCGGGATCCCACGCGAGCTCGTCGGTGACGTCGGCCTTGATGTGGGCATCCGTTTTCATGAAAATCTCCTGTGGTGCTGGGATCCGAGCGCGGCTGCATGGCGCTACCAGCACTCTCAATCTATGCTTCTTTGCGCGGCGTGCATTGACATTGCTCAAGTCGACGCAGAACCCGGCTCACGCGGGGATGCGGCGCTTGCGGCACAGGTTTCGATGCTGACGTGGTTTCTTGCCGGAAGAGGCGGCAATCATTGCGAACATGGCATCGACCGGAATGGGACGCAACGGGTGAGGCCGCGGCCCTGGATTGACGGGTTTTGTTGACCTCGCGCAAACGCGGGGCGGCGCTGTTACGGGACGATCCAGTCTTCGACTGACTGTTGGCGTGTATTCGCACCGGACTTCCTCATGGCACTTCCCGATTCCCCCCCGCTCGGGCACTCGCCCGCTCCGATGGACCTTCCACTCAAGCTCGGCTTGGCCAGATTCACGCACGGCGTCTCGCCGGCATCGGTTGCAGGGGCGTATGCCGACTGGTTCACGCACCTGCTGGTGTCACCTTCCCGGCAGGCCGACTTGCTCGCCGACGCCCTTCGCAAGGGCTTGCTGTGGGCCCAGTACGCGCCGCACACCTGGCGGGGCGACTGTGTGCGTTGCGTCGAGCCGGTCCCCCAGGACAAGCGTTTCTCGCCGCCTGAGTGGAACATGCTGCCGTTCAGCGCCATGGCCCAGGCTTTTCTGCTGCAGGACCAGTGGTGGACCGGCGCCATGACAGGCGTGCGCGGCGTCTCCCGGCACCATGAAGATGTGGCGGCATTCACCACACGCCAGTGGCTGGACATGTGGTCGCCTTCGAATTTCCCGTTGACCAACCCCCAGGTTCTGAAAGAAACCCTGACCACCGGCGGGGCCAATCTTGCCCATGGTTTTGCCAACTGGTCGCGCGATGCCATGGCGGTTCTGACCGAGGGTAAACCACGCGGCGTGGAGGCTTTTCTTCCGGGTAAAGGGGTGGCGCTGACCCCTGGAAAAGTGGTCTTTCGCAACCGCCTGATCGAGCTGATCCAGTACGAGCCGGCCACGGCGAAGGTTGATGCGGAGCCGGTACTGATCGTGCCATCGTGGATCATGAAGTACTACATCCTTGATCTGACACCGGCCGATTCGCTGGTCCGTTATCTGGTGGACCAGGGCCACAGCGTCTTCATGGTCTCCTGGAAAAATCCCGGCAGCCAGGACCGGGACCTGGGTCTCGACGATTACCTCGAGCTCGGCGCGATGGCCGCGCTGAAGGCGGTGGGCGAGTTGCGGCCCGGCACCGGCATTCACGCGGCGGGTTATTGCCTGGGCGGCACCTTGCTGGCCATGGCGGCTGCGGCCCTGGGCGCCCGGCCGGGCAATCCGCTGAAAACCGTGTCATTGCTGGCCGCGCAGGTTGATTTCCACGAGCCGGGCGAGTTGGGGCTGTTCATTGACGAGAGCCAGATTGCTTTTCTGGAAGACCTGATGGCGGAGCGTGGTTATCTCGATGGCCGACAGATGGCCGGCGCCTTTGCGTTGATCAATTCCAAGGACCTGGTGTGGTCCAAACTCGTGCATGAATACCTGATGGGCGCCCAGACACCGATGACGGCGTTGCGCGCATGGAATGCCGACGCCACGCGTTTGCCGGCGCGCATGCACAGCGAGTACCTGCGTCGGCTGTACCTGCACAACGACCTGGCAGAGGGGCGCTACATGGCAGGTGGCCGCGCCATCTCGCTGGCCGACATCAAGGTCCCCGTGTTTGTGGTGGCCACCGAGCGCGATCATGTGTCACCGTGGACCTCGGTCTACAAGATTCAACGCCTGACGCGTGCTCCGGTGAGTTTTGTGCTGACCTCCGGAGGACACAACGTCGGCATCGTCAATCCGCCATCCGGCGCAGCAGCTCATCCCCACGCCAGTTACCGCTTCGCAACCCACGCGGAAGGCGCAGCACCAGCCGATCCCAAGGACTGGCTTGAAAGCTCGCCGCTGGTGGCCGGGTCATGGTGGCCATGCTGGCATGCGTGGCTGCGAAAACAATCCACGAGACAGATCAAGGCTGTGCCCGGCGTCGCGGGCTTGCCCCTGGCTGGTCGGATGGAGGGCGCGCCGGGTACCTACGTTCACCAGACTTGAGGCGCAGTTGCCCGCTGCTGGTCACGAACACGGATCTGGAACGTTTCAGGCGCGGACCGTCAGACGGGGGATTCCGGCTTGCCTCCAAAAAACCTGTTTCCGGAAGTGACGACTGCCTGAAAATTTGCCATGACTGACTTCCATCCCCCATTTTGTTCGTCGGTGAGAAGATGGCTTGCGCTGGCCATCATCTCGATCTGGGACTGCAGTGCTGCGGTAGTGATCTGTTGCCAGTACTGGGAGGCGCCTTGCAGGTCAAAGCGCAGCAGATCCGACTGGATGGCCAGCAGGTCGGCCGGCGTGCAGCCACCGTGCAGCTTTTGGGCTGCGGCCTGATGACGCAACGATGCTTCGTGCGCCGCCTGCTGCTGGATGACGCGCATGGCTTCGCTGCCGCGGAACATGGCACAGGCCGCATCGGTGGCGACGGCCAATTGCTGACGGCCAAGATCGGCCAGAAAGTCCTTGGGGTCGGGGCTGCTGCGGTTGCTTGCGGGAGACGCAGCAGCGCGAGATGTTCTTGCACTCATGATGAAAACTCCTTTGGGGGGGGGTGGATAAAGTCAGGGTTATTTGCCGCATGACGGGTAGGCGCTCATGCCATGGATGGCCTGGCACGCGGTGCACAGGGTTGCGCCAGGCCCGCCTTTAAGGCGCCGCAGATCGGGCCCTTCGCCGCAGTCCAGGCAATGGCCAGTTCCCGGGCGACGGCCCTGAGGCCCATCACGCAGTGCTGCCCGGTGCCGCCCGTCTCACGGGTCGGCTTGGCAGTGGCACGCACAGGGGCACGCAGTTCGGTTTCGCGCTGCACCAGCATCTGGCTGAAGCGCGGCATCAAGGTGCTGTCGTATGTTTCCATGGAGAGTCTTGTGCTGGCGTGGTCATTCTGCGGGCCATCCAGCACCCGGGTCTTTGATCTGGAGCAACTGCGGGCTCTGCCCGGCCGCTAATCTTCCAGCGTGGGGCATGTTGGCCCCCCTGTTTCAAGGATATTCATGAGCGTACGCAATCTCGAGCCCCTGTTTCACCCCGCCTCTGTGGCCCTGATAGGCGCCTCTGACCGCGAGGGCAGTCTGGGGGCTGTGGTCCTGCGCAACCTCAGGGCGGACGGATTTCATGGGCCGGTCTGGCCGGTCAACCACCGGCATACCGAGGTTGGCGGAGGCTCGGCCTGGCCCGATGTCGAGTCCCTGCCGCAGGCGCCGGACCTGGCCATCATCTGCACGCCGGCCGAGACGGTGCCCGACCTGATCACGGCCCTGGGCCGCAAGGGAACGCGCGCCGCCATTGTGCTGTCGGCTGGGCTCAAGCAGGCCCCGGCGGCGGGCGGGCCCACGCTTGAGCAGGCCATGCTGGATGCGGCGCGGCCCTGGCTGCTGCGCATCCTGGGGCCCAACTGCATCGGGGCGCTTGTGCCGGGCATCGGGCTCAATGCCAGTTTTGCGCCCGGCAATGCCTTGCCCGGCAAGCTGGCCTTTGTGACGCAATCGGGCGCGCTGGCGACCGCCATGCTGGATTGGGCCAACAGCCGGGGCATCGGATTTTCGCATTTCATCTCGCTGGGCGACAGCGCCGACGTGGACTTCGGCGATGTCATCGACTACCTGGCCAGCGATCCCGGAACGCGGGCCATCCTGATGTACATGGAGTCGGTCAAGGCCGCGCGCAAGTTCATGTCGGCGGCGCGCGCCGCCGCACGCAACAAGCCGGTGATTGTTGTCAAGGCCGGGCGTGCGCCGGAGGGCGCCCGGGCGGCAGCCTCGCACACCGGTGCGCTGGCCGGCTCCGATGTGGTGTTCGACGCCGCCGTCCGCCGCGCCGGCATGCTCCGGGTGGACACCCTGGAGGCGCTGTTCGACGCGGCCGAAACCCTGACCCATGTGAAGGGCTGGCACGGCGAGCGGCTGGCCGTCCTGACCAACGGCGGCGGTGCCGGGGTGCTTGCCGCCGATGCGCTGGCGCTGGGCGGCGGCAAGCTGGCCCTGCTGGATGACAGGACGCTGGAAGCGCTCAACCAGTGCCTGCCGCCTACCTGGTCGCACGGCAACCCCATCGATATCGTCGGGGACGCACCTGTCAGTCGGTATGAGGATGCGTTGAAGGTGTTGCTGGCCGCGCCCGAAGTCGATGGTGTGCTGTTCATCCATGCACCTACGGCCATTGTTCCGGCAGACCAGATTGCAGCGGCCTGCCTGCCTTTGATCCAGACGTCGGCCAAACCTGTGCTGACGTGCTGGCTGGGCGGCGCGGCGGTAGCGGCGGCCCGGCTGGCCAGTGCCGCGGCCGGTGTTGCCGGCTACAACACGCCGGAACGCGCTGCGGCGGCCTGGCTGCAACTGGCCACCTACGCGCGCAATCAGCAGGCGTTGCAGCAGCTCCCTGCATCCGCGCTGGAGGACTTCACGCCAGATCGACAACTGGCGCAGTCGCTGCTCGAGGACGCACTGCAGGAAGGCCGCGAGTGGCTCGGTGACGCGCAGGCCCAGGCGCTGTTGCGGGCCTACGGCATCCCCACGGTGCAGACCGTGCGGACCGGCGATGTCGAGGAGGCGGTCGCGGCGGCCAAGCGCATCGGGTACCCCGTGGCCTTGAAGATCGTGTCGCCCCAGGTCATCCACAAGTCTGATGTCGGCGGTGTGGCGCTCAACCTGGTTTCTGAAGAAGACCTCCGGCGCGCAGCCGGGAAGATGCGCCGGCAGGTGACTGGTCTGCTGCCGCAGGCGCAGATACTCGGCTTCACTGTGCAGGCAATGGCTGAACGCCCAGGGGCGCATGAACTGATCGTCGGTATTGCCTCGGATCCCGTGTTCGGGCCGGTGATGTTGCTCGGCGAGGGAGGTGTTGCCGTCGAGTTGCACAAGAACCATGTGGTGGCGTTGCCGCCGCTCAACACCCGCCTGGCGCAGGACATGCTCGCCGGCAGCAGGCTGTCGCTCCTGCTGGCGGGCTACCGCGGGCGACCGCCCGCCGACGAGGCAGCGCTGCTCGCCACGCTGCTGAAGGTCTCACAGATGGCCTGCGACCTGGCCTGGCTGGCGGAACTCGACATCAACCCCCTGCTGGTGGATGAACACGGCGTGCTGGCGCTCGATGCACGGGTCAGGTTGCGCCCGGTCCCGGCGGGCGAGCGCAGCCGCCTGGCCATCCGTCCCTACCCGCAGAACCTGGAAGAACATGTGAGCGTCAAAGGCCAGGACGTGCTGCTGCGCCCGATTCGCCCCGAGGATGGCCAGCGCCTGATGGCCTTTTATGCCGGAGCGTCGCCCGCCGACATGCGACTGCGGTTTTTCATGGCCCGGCGCGAGGTACCGCATTCCGAACTGGCTCGTTACAGCCAGATCGACTATGACCGCGAGATGACCTTCGTGGCGATGGTGCCTCAGGCCGGTGGCGAGCCGCTCATGGTGGCAGAAGCGCGGGCCGTCTGCGACCCGGACAACCTGCAGGCGGAATTCGCGATCCAGGTGGCCACGGGCTGGCAAGGGCACGGCCTGGGGCGCCAGTTGATGGACAAGCTGATTCGCTACCTGCGCGAGCACGGCACTGCCGAGGTCGTGGGGCAATGCCTGCCGGAGAATGTGGGCATGGCCGCCCTGGCCCGCCAGACCGGTTTCGACGTGTCCATCGCCAGCGGGCAGGAAACCGTGGCCATGCGTCTGTCCTTGCGCTGATTTTTTTGACTGGGGAGAAAATTGTGTCCGCTTACCATCAGATTCTCGTTCCCTTCGACGGCAGCCCGACTTCGGAAAAAGCGCTGGACGAAGCCATTCGCCTGGCCGGGCTGACCGGCGCGCGGTTGCGGCTGATCCACGTGGTCGACGAGCTCAGTTACGTCAACGGGTTTGAGACGGCGATGAATTACGCCAATGAAATCGTGCCGCTGATGCAGGCGGCTGGTGAAAAACTGCTGGCACTCGGCCGGCAAAAGGCCGTGGACAAGGGCGTCGAGACCGACAGCGTGCTGATTGTGGGCGGGCCAGGTCGCGTCTGCGAACATGTGGCCGAGCAGGCCCGGAGCGTGAAGGCGGACCTGATTGTGGTTGGCTCACACGGCCGGCGCGGCATAGGCCGTGTGCTGATGGGCAGCGACGCCGAACAGATTGTGCGGACCGCGCCGGTGCCGGTTCTGGTGGTGCGCGGGGCCGAGGATGCGGCCTAGGGCCTGTTCACACTATTTATGCAAGATGCGTTGCGAGTCAAAAAGGCCATGCGCGAGGCGCAAAATGCAGCCGGGCTGGAGCCCGGCAAGGCTTTGCAACGCTGCGCATGGCCTTTTTGGCCGCAACCCGGAGGGAACGTGGTTAAAACAGCGCCACTCGTCGTTGCACTCCTAGCCCAGCCGCCCAGGCTGAGCGTCGTCGCGCGCCTAGATTGGCGCTGTTTTAACCACGTTCGCACTTGTATAAGTAGGGTGAACAGGCCCTAGTTACAGCCCTGCTGGTTGACGATGGACTGCAGGGCGGCGGTGTCGAGGATGCGCACATGGCGCTGGTGGACATCGATGATGCCGTCTTCGGCAAACTTTGAGAAAGTACGGCTCACGGTTTCCAGCTTCATGCCCAGGTAGCTGCCGATTTCCTCGCGTGTCATGCGCAGGACCAGCTCCAGCCCCGAGAAGCCCCGCGCGTGCAGCCGCTGCACCAGGTTCAGCAGGAAGGCCGCCACACGTTCTTCAGCCCGCATGCTGCCCAGGAGCAGCATCACGCCGTGTTCGCGCACGATCTCGCGGCTCATGATGCGGTGCACATGGTGTTGCAGTGCGTTGATCTCGCGCGAGAGCTCCCCGATGCGATTGAAAGGCATGACGCAGACCTCCGCATCTTCCAGGGCCACGGCATCGCAGGTGTGGCGGTCGTTGACGATGCCGTCCAGCCCGATCACCTCGCCAGCCATCTGGAAGCCGGTGACCTGGTCGCGGCCGTCGCCGGAGGTGACGCAGGTCTTGAAAAAGCCGGTACGAATGGCGAACAGCGACTCAAAAGGTTCGCCATTGCGAAACAGGGTGGCGCCGCGTTTGACCTTGCGGCGCACGGCCACCACCTCGTCGATCCGTGCGAGCTCCTGCGGGCTCAGTCCCACCGGCATGCACAGTTCGCGAAGGTTGCAGTTCGAGCACGCCACCTTGATGGCTTTTTCATCGACAAACGGCGCGTCCGTGGCATGCATTACCAGATTCGCGGGGGGCGTACGTACGGGGATTTCCTTCATGGGAGCGCCTTCTATGATCTTGATCAAATTGTGCGGTCCCCCGCCCCGGCGCCCTTGATCCATGTCAAGCGCTCAGGGGGGCAGACGCGGCACAGTCACTTACCTCCACGAGAAACATGTCATGACCAATGTATCGCCCGATCTGCTCCAGCGATTCGACGTTCCGGGGCCGCGGTATACATCCTACCCAACGGCCGATCGTTTCGTAGAAGCCTTTACCGCAGCGGACTATGGACAGGCCCTGGTCCAGCGCCGCACCGGCCCCGCCGGGCTGACCATGCCGCTGTCGCTGTATGTCCATATTCCGTTCTGCGAATCGCTTTGTTATTACTGCGCCTGCAACAAGATCATCACCAAGCACCACAACCGGGCCGTCAGCTACCTGCGTTACCTGAGCCGCGAGATCGACCTGCACACGGCCCAGCTCGGCCAGGGCCAGACGGTCACCCAACTGCATCTGGGCGGCGGTTCCCCGACCTTCCTGTCCGACGATGAGTTGAGGGAACTCATGGCCATGCTCCGGCGCAGTTTCACGATGGTTCCCGGCGGCGAATACTCCATCGAGATCGACCCGCGCACGGTGGATGGCTCGCGATTGCGCGCCCTCGCCGACATGGGTTTTAACCGGCTGAGTTTTGGTGTGCAGGACTTTGATCCCGATGTCCAGAAGGCGGTGCACCGCGTCCAGCCTTATGAGCAGGTCAGCGAGCTGATGGCCCAGGCGCGTGAAGTGGGGTTTGACTCCATCAATGTGGACCTGATCTACGGCCTGCCGCGCCAGACGCCTGAATCCTTTGCCCGCACGCTGGCCCAGGTGGCGCAGTTGAAGCCCGACCGCATTGCGCTGTATGCCTATGCCCACCTGCCCGAGCGCTTCAAGCCGCAGCGGCGTATTGTCTCCGCCGACTTGCCCGGCGCGGCGGCCAAGGTGGCCATGCTGTCGCAGTCACTCGCGGCCTTCATGGCCGCGGGGTATGTCTACATCGGCATGGACCACTTTGCGCTGCCCAACGACGCGCTGGCCGTCGCCAAGCGTCAGGGCCGGCTGCACCGCAACTTCCAGGGCTACAGCACCCAGCCCGACTGCGACCTCATTGGACTGGGCGTCTCGGCCATCGGCCGCATCGGTGCGACCTACAGCCAGAACGCCAAGACGATGGAAGAGTATTGCGACCACCTGGATCAGGGACGCCTGCCGGTGGTGCGCGGGCTGGCGCTCAACCGCGACGATCTCGCACGCCGGGCCGTGATCATGGCGCTGATGTGCCAGGGCCAGGTGCTCTTCGAATCGGTCGAACTGGCCTGGTTGCTCGACTTCCGCAGCTATTTCGCGGCCGAACTCGAGCAGCTGCGCAGTCTGGCAGATGCGGGTCTGGTACTTCTCGACGAATCCGGCATCCAGGTCACGGCGCAGGGCTGGTTCTTCGTGCGTGCGGTGGCCATGGTGTTCGACCGCTACCTGCAGGCCGACCGCAACCGCGCGAGGTTCTCGCGCATCATCTGAACAGCTTGTTGCCATGTCCACCACACTGGCTGTGACCGCCCTGATGATGGGGCTGGCCGGCGGTCCGCATTGCGCTGCCATGTGCGGCGCAGCTTGTGCGGGCATCTCTCGCCTGGGTCCGCGTCAGGGCGCGGGCGCGTCATCGCGTTCGCTCTGGAGTTTTCAGGCCGGGCGCCTCGCCGGGTACTCGCTGGCCGGCGCTGCTGCCGCGCTGGCCGTGCAGAGCCTGGCCTGGCTGACCACGAACACTGCAGCCCTGCGTCCGGTCTGGACGCTGTTTCATCTGGCTGTTCTGCTCTGGGGGCTGATGCTGCTGGCACAGGCCCGACAGCCGGCATGGGTCAGCGACGCCGGCCGCGCCGTCTGGGCGCGCATGCGGCCGTTGGCTGCTGCGCGTGGCGGCATCTTCGCCACCGGTGCGTTATGGGCCTTCATGCCCTGCGGCCTGCTGTATTCGGCGCTGCTGGTCGCGTCGCTCAGCGGCGGGCCGCTGGAGGGCGCATTGTCGATGGCGCTGTTCGCAGCCGGCAGCAGCGTATCGCTGATGCTCGTTCCCCTGCTGTACGACAAGCTGCAGGGCCGCGGGAACAAGCTCAAGCAGGACTGGGGAACACGCGCCGCTGGTGGCCTGCTGATCCTCGCGGCTGCCTGGGCACTCTGGGCGGATGCCTTTCACCGCTTTGCCGAGTGGTGCGGCCTGGGGTAACTGGCCCCCATGCTTGCCACTTCGTGTGCTGCGCTGCCCCCCGAGGGGCGTTCGCGCCTTGAGGCGGCCCGGCGGCGCGACATGTCGCCCCCACGCTTTTCACTTCGTGTAATGCGCTGCCCCCCCCGAGGGGGCTTTCGCGCCTTGGGGCGGCCCGGCGGCGCGAAGCTGACTCTAACGGAGTGTGACCGTCTCGAGGTAGAACGGCATGTGCACGTCCCAGTGCAGTTCGCGCTCGATGTGCTGACGCATCGCGTCGGCAGCTGCGGGTTCGCCGTGGGTGATGAAGGTCTGCCGGGGCGGCGCCTTGAAACCCCTGAGCCAGCTCAAAATTTCGGCGGCGTCGGCATGCGCCGACAGGTCGTCGAGCATGGCGACTTCGGCCCGGATGGGCACGTCCTCGCCGAAGATACGCACCGTCGGTACACCCCCCGCGATGGAGGCGCCGCGGGTGCCGCCGGCCTGGAAGCCGGCGAACAGGATCGTGTTGCGCTTGTCGGGCGCAAAGGCCTTGAGGTGGTGCACCACGCGTCCGCCCGTGGCCATGCCGCTGGCGGAGATGATCACCATCGGACCATGGCGTGCGTTGAGCAAGCGAGATTCTTCCGGGGTCTGCACGATATGCGCGGCGTGCGCCAGTGCACTGCACTCGGCGGCTGTCAGCCGGAGTTCCGGTTTGTGTTTCAGGTACACCTGCATGGCATTGGCCGCCATGGGGCTGTTGAGGTACACCGGGATATCCTGGATCACGCCCTGGGCCTTGAGCAGCTGGATGCAGTGCAGCAGGCTCTGGGCCCGGCCCACGGCGAAAGCCGGGATCACCACCACGCCGCCGCGCGCGGCGGTGCGGTTGATCACCTTGCCCAGTTCCAGCAGCGGATCCGAATTCTTGTGCGGGCGGTCGCCATAGGTGGATTCCACCACCAGGTAGTCGGCGCCGTCCATCGGCGCAGGGGGCTTGAGCACCAGGTCATGGGGCCGGCCGATGTCCCCGGAAAACAGGATGGAGCGCGATCCGTCGTCCAGCCTGATAAACGAGGAGCCGACCATGTGGCCCGAGGGCGCCAGGCGGGCATGCAGGCCCGGTACGGGCTGCCAGTCGGTGTCATAGGGAACGGGCTGGAACAGCTTGAGGCAGGCCATTGCGTCCTCGCGGGTGTACAGCGGCAGCGCTTCTTCGTGCTTGGACAGCTTGTGGCGGTTGGTGTACTCGGCTTCTTCCTCCTGCAGATGCCCGGAGTCGGGAAGCAGGATGCGGCACAGGTCGTAGGTGGCGGGGCTGCAGAACACCTTGCCACGAAACCCCTGGCGGGCCAGCAGGGGAAGGTAGCCGCTGTGGTCGATGTGGGCGTGCGTGAGGATCACGGCGTCGATCGAAGCCGGCTTCAGCGGTAGCGGCGCCCAGTTGCGCAGGCGCAGCAGTTTGTAGCCCTGGAACAACCCGCAATCGACCAGCACCCTGGCCTTGTCGTGCTGGATCAGGTATTTGGAACCGGTGACGGTATCGGTTGCGCCCAGGAATTGAAGTTTCATGGGTTCAGTCTAGAAAGAGCGGTGGCGGACCTGTTTGCGGTGGATCAACAGGGCTGGACGTGACGAACCCACTTTTACGGCGCCAGCGCCGTCCGCGCGGCGGCCAGGTCCCAGCCGGCCCAGCCGCAGCTCTTGAAAAGCACCGGCCCGGCTGGCCGTTGCGTTCCCTGGACCAGCACGTCCGCGAGTGTTGCAAAGCGGCCCACATCAAGCCCGGCCTGCAGCAGATCGCCCGCTTCATGGCTGGCGTCGGCGGTGTCCACAAACACCGCGCCCTGCTGCGCAAAGTGACAACACAGGTCCGGCCCGAGCTCCACCATCTGCGGCGTGAAGGCGCCGACCGCGCTGATGAAAGCATCCCGGCGCGGCAGCCTGTCAAGCACCACGCCATGCGCCGGGGTGCAGGTGACCGCCAGCGGGCAGTCGGCCAGCGCCGCGTTGGCGTCCCCGACTGCGCGGGCCTGCAGGCCCAGCGCCTGCGCGTGTTGCACCAGGGCCTGCGCACTGGAGCCGCTGCGCGAGGCGATCACGACTTCGCGGACCTGCAGGACTTCGGCAAAGGCTTCGAGGTGAGCCTTGCCCTGGACCCCGGCACCCACAATCAGCAGCGGCCCGCGGGTGTTGGGGGCCAGTCGCTGCGCCGCCAGCAGGGAGACGGCAGCGGTGCGCCGCGCTGTGACGGTCGGGCCGTCCAGCACCAGCCGGCGCTCGCCGCTGGCGATGTCAAACACCACCACATCGCCCTGGATGGTCGCGCGCGCGGTTCCTGCATTGGCGGGCGTGAAGGTGATCAGTTTGGTCATGGCCACCCGGCTGTCCGAGGCTGGCATCACGAACAGGCTGCCGCCACCGGCCAGCGGCTGCACCAGACGCTGCGGGACCTGCACCGAGGCATCGCCCAGCAGGCGCACGATCTCCTGCAGCAAGGCAGGGTAGGGCAGGCGGGCCGCGGTCTGCGCGGCGCTCAGCAGGATGGGCACATCGGTCATGGCTGGATGGTAAGCCAGCCTGTGCATGGCCAGTGCGTGAAGTCTGGGCGACGTGTGCAAGGGTCGGTCAGGGGCTGTTCGCGGGAAGCGGTTTTATCCTACAGAGGCACGGGAAGTGCCCCGTGTTGCATGGCCGGGGTGCTTTCATACCATCGAAACAGTCGTAACGAGGAGTCTGTTTCATGTTTTCCACCCATCTGCCCCAAACCCATACCGTCCACCGTGAATATTTTTATCTGGGCGCCGGGGTGGTCCTGATTGCGAGCCTGCTGGCAGCCATTGCCATGGTGGCCAGTGGTGAAGTCAAAAAGGCCCAGGCGCGTGACTCCATGCTGGCCTCCCAGCAAACCGCGGTGGCTTATTGTGTGGAAACCCTGCGTGGTGCGGCCCTCAGCAACTGCATGCGGCACGCGCGGGCAGACATGTACAACGACGGTGCAAAGTCCACCCTGGCCGTCAATGAGCCGTCTGGCGCTGTGATGGCCGTCGGCCAGACCACCGCGCCTGCGAACAACATGGGCATGCTGCCGGTCTCCTTCCGCGCGGTTCGCTAAACCCTGCTTTCTCCCTCCTGTTTTCCGGCAGGCATCGGTCTGCTGTGCGACAGGTTTCGGTTTGAGGAAGGAGCGCCGCCAGCGGTTAGCATTCCTTCCATGAAGTTATCCCGCCTTTTTCAGCCCCGCAATCC
>NZ_JAQSDL010000041.1 GCF_029945895.1 Polaromonas sp.
GCATCTGCGACGGCAACATGCAGGAAGGCAGCTTCCGCTGCGACGCCAATGTGTCAGTGCGCAAACCCGGCGCCGAACTGGGTACGCGCCGCGAGATCAAGAACCTGAACAGCTTCAAGTTCATGCAGCAGGCCATCGATTACGAGATCCGCTGGCAGATCGAACAGATCGAGGATGGCCATGCAATCCAGCAGGCCACCGTGCTGTTCGACCCGGACACCGGAGAAACACGTGCCATGCGCACCAAGGAAGACGCAGCGGACTACCGCTACTTTCCTGATCCGGATCTGCCGCCGCTGGTGATTGGACGCGACTGGGTCGAACGCACGCGCGCCGAGATGAGTGAACTGCCGCGCGTGATGGCCGCGCGCTTTGTTTCCGATTACGGCTTGCCCGAATACGATGCGGGTCAGTTGACGCAAAGCAAGGCTGTGGCGGCCTACTTCGAAACCGTCGCCACGACCAGCAGGCAAGCCAAGCTGGCCAGCAACTGGGTGATGGGTGAATTGTCCAGGCGACTGAACAATGAAGAAAAACAGATCGAGGCCTCGGCCGTCGGTGCGGCGCAACTCGCCGCCCTGATAACCCGGATCGCCGATGGTACGGTTTCAAACAACGCTGCCAGGCAGGTGTTCGAGGCCTTGTGGACGGGCGAAGGCGCGGAGGTGGATGCCCTCATCGAAGCCAAAGGCCTCAAACAGATGAGCGACACCGGCGAGCTTGAAAAAATCATTGATGACGTGCTGGCGGCCAATGTCAAAAACGTTGAAGAGGTGAAGGCCGGCAATGCCAAGGCCATGAATGCCCTGGTCGGTCAGGCCATGAAAGCCACCAACGGCAAGGCCAACCCCGCGCAGGTCAATGAGTTGCTGAAGAAAAAGCTGGGCTGAAGCGTGGCCGGGATGGCAGCAGATTGCTACTAAAAACGTAGCATCTTCCGCAATAACAGCAAGGGCTGACGGCCCTTTTTCTCTGTAGTTTTACTTTTTGGCAGTGGGCGCTGCCGCAGCGGCGGGCGTCGCACCGCCCATCGCCCACAACTGGTTGAGCTTGACCAGTTCTTCGTCGAAACGCATGTTGACGCGTTTTTTCTCTGCCTCCTGGTCGGCAATAAAACGTTTCTGTACCGCCACGCTGCTGTCGTTTTCTTCCAGCCGGCGCTTGAGCGAAGCCGGCGCCTTGGCCGGATCGGATTTGTAAAACTCGAAATCGGCATCAATCGCCTTGCGCTGGCCGGCCAGTTCAGTTGTGCGTTTGCTGGCGGCCTTGATGACTTCGTCGATCTGCTCCAGCGCCTCGGCGCGTTCCTTGTCGTGCACGGTCCGGCTCGGATAACGCAGCAGCAGCGCCCGGTCGCGGCGCTTTTCCTCTGCCTCGCGGGCACGCACTTCGGCGGCCACCCTGTCTTTCTGCTCCTGCGCGGCTTTTTCCTGCGCCGTCAGCGAGGGGCCGACGACACGTTTGACGGTGCCCGAAGGATTGATTTGCCGCTGCGGACGGTCGATACATTCGGCAATCGGACGGTCGGCGGTGATCTTGCGGCCCGCAGCATCGACACAGCTGTAGATGCCCTGGGTCTGGGCGATGCTGTTCACACCTGCGGCCAGTGCGATCCAAACCACAGCCGCCATCATCTGAACACGCATTTGCATCGCCGAAGGTCCTTAATCCACGCCGTAGCGCTGTCGGTAAGCCAGCACATGCTGGTAATGGGTCTGAAGCGAATCGCCGACCACAAGTTCCGCGCCGTCTTGCGGCGCAGGACTGGCCTCAGACAGATACTGCAGCAAGTCGGTCAAACGGGCAATCGCGAAAACGTGGAGGCCCAGTTGATTCGTAACATATTGCACGGCGCTGTAGTTCACGTCTTCGCCGCCCTCCGTGGCTTTTTCCTGGCGGTCCAGCGCAATCGCCACCGCATGGGGGGTCGCCCCGGCCGCCCGGATGATGGCGATCGACTCGCGCGTGGCCGTGCCGGCCGAAATCACGTCGTCGATGATCAGCACCCGCCCCCTGACCGGCGCGCCGACGAGTGTGCCGCCTTCGCCGTGGTCCTTGGCTTCCTTGCGGTTGTAGGCAAAAGGCACGTTGCGGCCCAGCCGGGCGAGTTCCACGGCAACCGCCGCCGCAAGCGGAATGCCCTTGTAGGCCGGGCCGAAAATCATGTCGAACTGAAGGCCGCGCGTTTTCTCCTCGAGCAGCAGGCCGCGCGCATAAAATTGTGCGAGCCGGCCGAGCTTGGCGCCGTCGTCAAACAGCCCCGCATTGAAAAAGTAGGGGCTCAGCCGCCCGGCCTTGGTCTTGAACTCGCCAAAACGCAGCACGCCCGACTCGATGGCAAACTGCACGAATTCCTGCGCAAGCCGGCCCTCTTCGGCGCTTGGGCGGCTGTCCTGTTGCTGCGCTGGCGTACCCTTTGTGATGCTCATTGGAAGTCCCATGTTTAAATTAACCAGCCTGAACCTCAACGGCATCCGTTCCGCCGCCACCAAGGGCATGCCCGAATGGGTGGCTCAGACCCAGCCGGATTGTATTTGCATGCAGGAGCTCAAGGCCCAGGCGGCCGACGTGGCCGGCCGTTTCGAAGACATCGCCGGGCTCAAGGGGCATTTTCACTTCGCCGAGAAGAAGGGCTACTCCGGGGTCGCGGTGTACAGCCGCCATGAGCCCAGCGATGTGATCACCGGCTACGGCTCGCACGAGTTCGACGCCGAGGGCCGTTATGTGGAGCTGCGTTTTGACAGGCCTGGCCGCAAGCAGGCGCCCAAGCTGTCCATCATCAGCTGCTACTTTCCGAGCGGCTCCTCCGGCGAGGAGCGGCAGGCGGCCAAGTTCCGCTTCCTGGCCGAGTTTTACCCCTACCTGGCCAAGCTCAAGGAAACGCGCGACTTCGTGCTCTGCGGCGACATCAACATCGCGCACCAGGAGATCGACCTGAAGAACTTCAAGGGCAACAAAAAGAACAGCGGCTTCCTGCCCGAAGAGCGCGCCTGGATGACCGAATTGCTGCGCGATGCAGAGGTCGCCGAAGAAGCACTTGAAGCAATGACCGGTGGCACCGGCCAGCCCACATCAAAGGCCACACGCGGTGGCGGCATGGTCGACGTGTACCGCAAGCTGCAGCCCACGGCCACCGACGAGGCCTACACCTGGTGGAGCAACCGCGGCCAGGCCTATGCCAAGAATGTGGGCTGGCGGCTGGATTACCACTTGGCCACGCCGGCCGTGGCAGCCCTGGCCCAAAGCGAAACGATTTACAAGACCCAGCGTTTTTCCGACCATGCGCCGATCACGGTGGACTACGCCTTCAAGCTCTGACCTCTGCGCTGGCGCCGGGCGCCACGGCGGCCGGCAGGCGCAAAGTGGCATGCAACCCGCCACCAGCGGCTGGCTGCAAACTGAGCGCACCGCCGTACAAACCCACCAGATCCTGCACGATGGCCAGGCCCAGCCCGGTGCCGGGAACCGACTCGTCCAGGCGCACACCCCGGGCGCCGACCAGCGCGAGGTTTTCAGCATCAATCCCGGGGCCATCGTCCTCGATATGGATCTGCATCTGGAGCGGCGCACTGCCGATGACGGGTTCGGTCTTCACCGTCACGTTTGACCGCGCCCACTTGCAGGCGTTGTCCAGCAGATTGCCCAGCATTTCCTGCAGATCCTGCTCCTCGCCGGCGAAAAACAGCGGCGCATCGGCAGCCAGCAGGGTGATGTCGATGCCTCTTGCGGCATGGACCCGCTCCATCACCCGCACCAGGCCGGCCAGCACCGGCCCGAGCGCGGTGCGCTGGCCAGGCAGGCGCTGGGTCGCGGCCACACGGGCACGGGCCAGGTGCCAGTCAATGTGGCGGCGTGACAGCCCCACCTGCTCCTTGACCAGCCGGGCCAGTTCGCTGCCCGGCGCTGCCAGCGTCCCCGTCGCGGCCTGATCCAGCACCGACAGCGGCGTCTTGAGCGCATGGGCCAGGTTGCCCGCCTGGGTGCGCGCGCGCGTCACCACCTCGGTGTTGCGGTCAAGCACGTCGTTGAAATCGTCGATCAGCGGCTGCACTTCGGTGGGAAAGCGCCCCTGCAGGCGCTGCGTCCGCCCCTCATGTACATCGGCCAGCGCGCGCTGCATGGCATGCAGGGGCGACAGCCCCACCGCCACCTGTGCCAGCGCCGCCAGCACGAGCAACACCAGCAGCACCGCCAGCGAAGCCGCCATCACACCATTGAAGCTGGCTACGGCCCCGGTGATTTCCTGCATGTCGGCCGCCACCACGATGCGCCAGCGGGCATCGGGCTGTTCAGCGATTTTTACCTTGCGCTCCAGGATCAGCAGCGGGGCGTCGAGCGGACCCCTGCCCTGGTGCACATGCACCGCGCCATCGGCCAGCTCATCGGCGAGCAGCGGCAGGCTGGTGTCCCACAGCGAGCGCGAGCGCAGCACGCCCGCGCGGGACAAACCATCAGCAGTGGTGCGGTCCAGCTGCCAGTACAGACCCGAATACGGTTTTTGCCAGCGCGGGTCGGACAGGGCCTGGGGGTCGATCTGTGGCTGGCCGGTGGCATCGAACTCGAGCCGGGCGGTGAGCTGGTCGAGCTGCAGCGTCAGCGCAGACTCGAACTGCCGCATCACGTGGTCGCGGAACAACCCGCTGAGCAGCACGCCTGCGAGCAGCAGCGCCAGCGCCAGCGCCACCAGCGTCGCGGCCAGCAGCCGAAAGCGCAGCGACGTGGCCCGGCGCCAGATGCTCATGGCGGCAGCACCAGCCGGTAACCCAGCCCGCGCACCGTTTCGATCAGTTCGGGCGGCAGCTTGCGGCGCAGGCGGCCCACAAACACCTCGATGGTGTTGGAGTCGCGCTCAAAGTCCTGGGCGTAAATGTGTTCGGTGAGCTCGGTGCGTGACACCACGGCGCCGGGGCGGTGCATCAGGTAGTCCAGCACCTTGTATTCATGGCTGGTCAGGCTCACGGGCTGGCCGGCCAGCGTGACACGGCCACTGCGTGTGTCCAGCGCCAAGGCGCCGCATTGCAGCACCGCCGAGGCCAGGCCGCCGGCGCGGCGGATCAGCGCGCGCACGCGTGCCAGCAGCTCTTCCATGTGGAAAGGTTTGGTGAGGTAGTCGTCGGCCCCGGCGTCGATGCCGGCCACTTTTTCGTGCCAGTTGTCGCGCGCCGTCAGGATCAGCACCGGCATCGTTCGCCCGCCGTCGCGCCAGCGCTTGAGCACGGTCAGGCCGTCCAGCACCGGCAGGCCCAGATCCAGCACCACGGCATCGAAGGCCTCGGTATCGCCGAGAAAGTGGGCATCACGGCCGTTGTCGGCCTCGTCCACCGCGTAGCCGGCGTCCCGCAGGCCGGCACGCAACTGGGCGCGCAGCGTGGGTTCGTCTTCAACCAGGAGGATGCGCATGGACGGGTCGCGGGGTGTCAGGGACGCGCATCGCGGCTGCTGCGGCGCTCGTCGCCACTGCCATGGCCCTTGCCGGGCAACAGCGCACCGGTCCGGGCGTCGAGCTTGAGCTTGACCAGCTGGCCCCCGGGCTCAAGCAGTTTGACTTCGTAGATCCAGCGGCCGTCTCCTTCTTCCTGTTCCAGTTCGACTTCCATGACCTGACCCGGGTGCTCGCGCTCCAGCCGTTCCAGCACGCTGCGCAGCGGCAACACCTGACCGGCCTGAACCGCCTGGCGCGCACGGTTGTGGTCGTCCTTGCTGCCGGACCAGGCCGGCTGCAGCCCCAGGCTGCCAACCAGCAGCACCAGCAGCACCAGCCCGCCCGGCCGCGAACCGCGGCGTTTGCCGGTGCTGAGGGAAGACGGGTCGGAGGTCATGGCGTGATTGTCCTGCACCTATTGTGAACCGCAGATGAACGGCGCCTTCAGGAAAGGTTCAAGCGGCCCTGCCAAAAATACATGCCCACACCCAGCCACAACGCAGGAAGCCCCCGCCATGACACTGCTCCGCAGCTTCTTTCCCGCCGCCTTGCTGCTGGCCGCCATGCTGGCCAGTGCGCTGCTGCCGGCCATCAGCCAGGCGAGCGACATCACGCCGGCAGCGCAGCTCAGTCGCTGGAGCGCCAAGGCCGGGACCCCGGGCAAGGCCGACAAGGGTTATTTCAACGACGACAACATCCGCTTCCCGGCCGGGCTTGACACCCCTTACCGCCGGGCCTGGAACGACTGAACACAAGGAGAACCACCATGCATGCCACCCCCTCCACCCACACCATCCCCACCACTGCCCAGGCAGCGCCGGCAGCGCCCACGCCGGGTCGCCGCGTGACCGACGCGCCGACGCGCATGTTCCACTGGCTTTTCGCGCTGAGTTTTCTCGGCGCCTACGTGACCGCTGACGGCGAAAGCTGGCGGCTGCTACATGTCACGCTCGGCTACACCCTGGCCGGCCTGCTGGTCTTTCGTGTGCTGTATGGCCTGCTGGGCCCGCGCCAGGCAGGCCTGGGCCTGATGTGGCGCAAGTTGGCCGGCGCGCCGGCGTGGCTGCGCTCGCTCACCCAAAGCCAATCGCCGGCCAGCATCAACTGGCGGCAAGGTCAGAACCTGCTGATGGCGCTGGCCGTGGTGGCCCTGCTGCTGATGGTGGTGCCGCTGACGCTCAGCGGTTATGCCACCTACAACGACTGGGGCGACTTTCTCGGCGGCGACTGGCTGGAAGAGGTCCACGAATTTTTCGGGGAGGCGTTTTTGTTTGTCGTTCTGGCCCACCTGGCGCTCATCGCGGGCCTGAGCCTGCTGCGGCGCAAAAACCAGGCCCTGCCCATGCTGACCGGCCGGATCGACGGCAAGGGGCCGGATCTGGTGCAGAAGAACCGCGGCTGGCTGGCCGCCCTGCTGCTGCTCGCCGTGCTGGCCTTCGGTGCCTGGGAGTGGCAGCAATCACCGAACGGCCTGATTTCCAACAAAGCCTGGAACAGCCCGGCGGCCGGACATGCCCACGATGACGACTGACAAGGCCTCTCCCGGCTTCCGGCTTCCATCATCACCAGCGAGGAAAGAATGTTGCGCAATGAGAATTGATATGGCGCAAGCACCTCTTCAATACAGCGGCCTAAAGTGGTTCATGGTCCGGCAACGCACGGACGGTCGCCCGACATCTCCATTAATTGGCCCCGCGCAGGGCAACCCGAAAATATCGGAACATGAAAAGGTCATCACTTTCATCTTGTTTCGCTACTTCCGTGCTGCACTGGCAGTTATCTGGCGGACACACCGCCAACCCATGAGGAAACCGGAATGAACCGATACTTTCGAACGCTGATCTGCAGCATGGCCTTGGGCGCTTTTGCATTGTTGGCAGGTTGCAACAAGCCGCCTGAAGCCGGCGGAGTTGCGCAGACGACCGCAGCCCATGTTGCAGATGCCGACGTGACAGCAAACGTCAAGGCGGCTTTGCTGCGGGACCCTGTCCTGACGAAGTTCGCCATCAGCATCATCACGCTGAAAGGGGATGTGCGCCTGACGGGTATCGTCAACACCCAGAGCCAGATCGATGCTGCCATCAAGCTCACCCGGGGGACCGACGGCGTTCACTCCATTCACGATGAACTGACCCTGAAGAAATGAATAAAACGACAGGCATATCGACATGAGCGTCACTATCTCTGAGAATCCAGGTGCTGCCCGGTACGGCAGGGCTTCCATCGCACTTCATTGGCTCATGCTCATCGTGATTGCCGCCATCTATGCCTGCATGGAACTGAGTGAAAACTTCCCAAAGGGCAGTGATCTCAGGGTCGGGCTCAAGAACTGGCATTTCATGCTGGGGCTCTCGGTTCTGATGCTCGTTGCCGTGCGTATGGTTCTCCGTCTGTCCAGCGCAACGCCGCCCATCCAGCCCGCTCCACCTCGGTGGCAAGTTGTGCCGAGCCGTCTGATGCTCGTGGCGCTCTATGCCCTGATGATCGGCATGCCGCTGCTTGGATGGCTGACGCTCAGCGCAGAGGGCCAGGCGATTCCGTTCTTCTTCGTCCAGCTCCCGGCACTCGTCAACGAGAGCAAGTCCGTCGCTAAATGGGCCAAGGACCTTCACGAAACTGGCGCCGGGATCGGCTACTTCCTGATCGGGATGCATGCAGCCGCAGCCCTGTTCCATCACTACTTCGTTCGCGACAACACGCTGCGCCGGATGCTTCCCTACTGACACTTGGACAATGGCTACAGCTCGCTCACCCTCCACAACCCTTGCAGTTGATCCATCCCGTGAAGATCTGTTGCCACCGATGGCGCGACACGGAGCACTTGCCGTGATGACACCGGCAAAACACATGTTGACCGTGACAGGCGATACCTCGTGAATGAGGAATCGCCCGCGGGCCTGACCCCGGCCACAGCTGCGCAACGCCTGCGCGACGAGGGTCCCAACGAACTCGGTGTGAGCCAGCGGCGCACCCTGCAGGGCATGGCCTGGGAGGTGGTGCGCGAGCCGATGTTCCTGCTGCTGCTGGGCGCCGGCGCGATCTACCTCGCCATGGGAGACGCGCATGAGGCATTGATCCTGCTCGGCTTTGTGGTCATCATCATGACCACCACCGTTTTGCAGGAGCGTCGCACCGACAACGCCCTGGAGGCTCTGCGCGACCTGTCCAGCCCGCGGGCCCTGGTGCTACGTGGCGGCGAGACGCTGCGCATCCCTGGACGGGAGGTGGTGCGCGAAGACGTACTCCTGCTGGCCGAGGGCGACCGCGTGCCTGCCGACGGCGAGCTGCTGCAGGCGCATGAGCTGGCAACGGACGAGTCCATGCTCACGGGGGAGTCCGAAGCGGTGGCCAAGCAACTGCCTGGAGAGCGGGTGTTCGCCGGCACGCTGGTGGTCAGGGGACAGGGCCTCATGCGCGTGACAGCCACCGGACGCCGAACCGAACTGGGGCGCATCGGCCAGTCGCTGCAGACCATTGAATTGCAGGCATCGCCCCTGCGTGAAGAAGTGGCGCGACTGACACGCCGTCTGGTGGTTATCGGCCTGTCTCTGTGCCTGGCGCTGTCCCTGCTCTTCTGGGCGCTGCGCGGCGGCTGGCTTGACGCGCTCCTGGCCGGCATCACCCTGGCCATGGGCATTCTGCCGCAGGAACTGCCGGTCATCATGATCGTGTTTCTGGCGCTGGCCGCGCGCCGCCTGGCCGCTCAGCAGGTGCTGACGCGGCGACTCAACGCCATCGAGACCCTGGGGCAGACCACCGTGCTGTGCGTCGACAAGACCGGCACCCTGACCGAAAACCGCATGGCCGTGGCGGCCCTCGCCGTCGGCGAGCAGACACTGGACCTGCGGGATCTGGCGCCAGCAGGTCTGCCTGAAGCCTTTCATGAACTGCTTGAATACGCCGTGCTGGCCAGCGAGATCGATCCGCACGACCCGATGGAGCGGGCCCTGCACGCGCTGGCCGCCGCACAGCTGGAGGGCAGCGGCCACCTGCATCCGCAGTGGACGCTGGCACGGGAATACGAACTGTCGCCCCAGCTCCTTGCCATGAGCCACTTGTGGCGCAACAGCACGCTTGCGGACGACGTCGTCGCCACCAAGGGGGCGCCGGAAGCGGTGGCTGCGCTGTGCCACCTGACCGATGTCCGTCGGGACCGGCTCGCTGCGCAGGCGGCGCGCATGGCCGATAGCGGCCTGCGTGTGCTGGGCGTGGCGCGGGCCCGCCACCACAACACCGGCGGCGGCTGGCCGGACAGGCAGCACGACTTCGATTTCGAGTGGGTGGGGCTGGTCGGTCTGGCCGACCCCCTGCGGGCCGAGGTGCCTGCGGCCGTGGCAGAGTGCCGGCGCGCCGGCATCCGGGTGGTGATGATCACGGGCGACCACCCGCGCACCGCTGCGGCCATCGCGGCCCAAGCCGGCATCGAAAGTACCTCCGTGCTGACGGGCGACGACATCGCCGCCATGGAGGAACCTGCGCTGGCACACAGGGTGGCGTCGGTCAACATCTTCGCTCGCGTCAAGCCACAGCAGAAACTGGCGATCGTGCAAGCCCTGAAAGCCCAGGGCGAGGTGGTGGCCATGACCGGGGACGGGGTCAACGATGCACCCGCGCTCAAGGCGGCACACATCGGCATCGCCATGGGTCAACGCGGTACCGACGTGGCGCGTGAAGCCGCTGCGCTGGTGCTGCTGCATGACGATTTTTCCTCCATCGTGCAGGCCATCCACCGGGGACGCCGTACTTTCGCCAACCTGCGCCAGGCGATGGTCTACACGCTGGCGGTCCATGTGCCCATCGTGGGCCTGGCCTTGCTGCCGGTACTGTTCGGTCTGCCGCTGGTGCTGGCACCGCTGCACATTGCCTTTCTGGAGCTGGTCATCGATCCGGCGTGCTCACTCGTGTTTGAGGCCGAGGAAGGCGCCGACGATCTGATGGCGCAACCGCCCCGCCGGATCGCCGAGCCCCTGCTGTCGGGGTGGCATGTCGCCTTGAGCCTGATTCAGGGTGGGCTGGTCATGGCCGTGGTGGTCGGCCTGTATGCCTGGACACTGGTGCAGGACGTGCCGGCCGGCATGGCCAGCACGGCGGCCTTTGTGGTGCTGGTGACGGCCAACGCAGCGCTGATCGTGCCCAGCCGGTCCAGCCTGAGCAAGTGGCGCAGCCTGTGGTCCGGCTTCACGCCGGTCAGCCTCTGGGTGCTGGGGGGTACCCTGCTAGCGTTGACGGCGATCACCACCGCGCCGCCGCTGACCCGGGCCTTCGGGTTTGCACCGCTGGCTGCGGCTGACTGGCTGGCCGCGCTGGCCGTCGGCCTGAGCCTGCTGGTGCCCTTGCACCTGATTAAAACCGTGCTGCCTGTCCGCAGCCGGCCGATGGGCCCTCCGGGAAAGCAGGCGCCCGGGCCGTGATCTCCGACTTCGGCCCACTCAGGTCATATGGCGCGGAGCACCGGATTCGGCGGCCACCGGGTCGCCAGGGTGATGCCCCAAGGTGTAGGGAATGGAAACAAAGGCCATCATCGCCACCAGAAAAACCGCCGGCAGGACGATGCGCACCATTGAAAATATGAAAGCCCTGAGATCCTGATTCATGATGAACTCCGTTGTAGCGGCTCAATATCAAGCCGCAAACGAATGATGAGGGTCGGCGCATGAACACGACCTGAACGGATCATTCCGCAAGAACTTTCCCGTCATGCTTGCCGGACGCCAGTCGCCATCCCCGGCACATCGGCGGAAAACAACTCAACGGTCCAGCGAATCGCACCGGCTCTAAACTCAAGCCATGCACATCCTCTGGACCTACCTGCGCCCGCACCGTACCCTGGCAGTGCTGGCACTGGTGCTGGCGGCCATCAGCCAGGTGCTGGCGCTGGTTGACCCGATCATTTTCGGCAAGATCATCGACGGCTACGCGGTCGGCCACCCCGGCATGTCCGATGAGGAGCGGGTCTCGGGCGTGCTCTGGCTGCTGGGCCTGGCGGTGGTGGTCGCCGTGGTGTCGCGGCTGGCCAAGGCGCTGCAGGAGTATGCGACGCGGCTGGTGGTGCAGCGCTTCGGCACACAGATCTTCAACGACGGCCTGCGCCAGGTACTGCGCCTGAAGTTCCAGGAGTTCGAGGACCTGCGCAGCGGGGAGACCCTGTCGCTGCTGCAGAAAGTGCGCGCGGACTGCGAACGTTTCATCAACACCTTCATCAACACCGTGTTTGCCGCGCTGGTCGGCATGGGCTTTCTCTGCTGGTATGCCATCACCACCCACTGGCTGCTGGTGCCGGTGTTCCTGGTCGGCGTGCTGGTGATGGGCGGGCTGACCGGGCTGCTGAGCCGCGAGATCAAGACGCAGCAGCGCTCCATCGTGCGCGAGACCAACCGCAATTCGGGCTTTATTGCGGAGTCGCTGCGCAACATCGAGCTGATCAAGAGCCTGGGCCTGACCTTCACCGAGATCCGGCGCCTGCAGACACAGACCCTGCAGGTCTTCGCGCTCGAGATGCGCAAGGTCAAACGCATCCGCCTGTTGTCCTTCCTGCAGGGCACAACGCTGAGCCTGCTCAAGCTCGGCATCCTGTTTGCCCTGTTGTGGCTGATCTTCCGCGACGTGCTGAGCACCGGCGAGCTGATCGCCATGCAGTTCATCTCGGTGGCGATTTTTGCGCCCCTGCAGGACCTCGGCAACGTGATCGTCGCCTGGCGCGAGGTCGAGGCTTCGTTGCTGAACTTCGACGCGTTGATGAAAAAACCGGTGGAGCGACGGCCCGAGTCGCCGCAGGACATCGGACCCGTCACGCACCTGCGCTTTGCCAAGGTCAGCTTCCGGCACAAGGGCGCACCCGACAACGCGCTGGAGGACATCTCGTTTTCCGCCGGCCTGGGCGACACCATCGCGTTTGTGGGCCCGTCCGGCTCGGGCAAATCCACGCTGGTCAAGCTGCTGGTGGGCCTGTACACACCGGCCGGCGGCGAGGTCTTCTACAACGACATCTCCACGCGCGAGTTGCGCTACAACGAGGCGCGCCGGCAGATTGGTTTTGTGACGCAGGAGACACACCTGTTTGCCGGCACCATCCGCGACAACATGCAGTTCGTGAAGGCCGACGCCACCGATGCGGAGATTGTGGCGGCGATGGAGCAGGCGTCCTGCGCCTACCTGCTGGACAAGTCCCCCGAGGGCCTGGACACACAGATCGGCGAGATGGGCACCAAGTTGTCCGGCGGTGAAAAGCAGCGCCTGTCGATTGCGCGCGCCCTGATCCGTCAGCCGCGCCTGCTGATTTTCGACGAGGCCACCTCAGCACTCGACTCCATCACCGAAGAACAGATCACCGACACCGTGCGGCGCGTGTCGGCGCGTAGCAGCCAGATCACGCTGCTGATCGCGCACCGGCTCTCGACCATCATGCATGCCAACACCATCTTCGTGCTGGAAAAGGGACGCATCGTGGAAAGCGGCAACCACGCCGCGTTGCTGGAGCGCAAGGGCCTGTACTACGCGATGTGGCGCCAGCAGATCGGCGAACGACCGGACCCGCGCCGCGCCCTGGAGCCGTTGCCGGAAGAAGAAAAAGATGACGTTCTGTCGCCTCCGGATGCTATGGATATATGAGCTATTAGCGCCCATTTCACAAGGGCTGAAGCCGATTTTTATTCTGATTTTGCGGGCGAATGCGCCTACCGAACCGCCTGGCCCAGCTGGCGTGCCAGGTGCACCTGGTGCAGCGTGATCTTCCGCACCTCGGCCTGGCTGGCCTGAATGTGGGCGCGCAGTAGCAGGGCTGCCTGGTCGCCGCGCCGGCGCTGGATCGCCTTGAGGATCTTGGCGTGTTCTTCATAGGTTGCATCGATGCGCGGCTGCTTGGTGAAGTCGAGCCGGCGGATCACGCGGATGCGTTCGGTCACGTCGCGGTGCACGCGGGCCATCTCGGCATTGCCGGCCGCCGCCACCAGTGCGCAGTGAAAGGCCTCGTCCCACTGCGCGACCTGAACGGTGTCGCTGCTGCGCTGCTCGGGGCTGACCAGCCAGATCGCGGCCAGGTCATCCAGCAGCGCCGGGTTGACCTTCAGGGCGTCTTCACACAGGCGATGTGCGGCGGTGGTTTCCAGCACCATGCGCAGGTCATAAAGCTCTTCGAACTGGTTGAAGTCAAAGGGCAACACGCGCCAGCCACTGCGAAACAACACCTCGACAAAACCTTCGTGCTGCAGACGGAACAGGGCCTGGCGCACCGGTGTGCGCGACACACCCAGGCGTTCGCTGATTTCAGTTTCGGTGAAGCGGTCACCCGGCACCAGCTTGAACTCGGACACGTCGCGCTTGAGCTGTTCGTACACCTCGTCGGCGCGCGAGCGGTGGGCGGCGGCCTCGACGAGGGCAGGCAAAGGGCGGGCAGCGGTGTGCATGGCGGAACTCTAGCAGTCTTGCAGCAAAGCCAGCAGTTGGGCGCTGGCAGCGGTCCAGCCAACAATGGCGCCCTGCGCCCGCACCATCTCCACCGCCGCCGCCCTGAAGGCCGGGAAGTAACTCTCGGTGCAGTCTTCCAGCAGCAGGCTGTCGTAGCCGCGGTCGTTGGCTTCGCGCATGGAAGTCTGCACGCAGACTTCGGTGGTGACCCCCATGAACAGCAGGTGCGTGATGCCTTCCTGCTGCAGCAGCTCGTGCAGCGGTGTGGCGTAGAACGCGCCCTTGCCGGGTTTGTCGATAACGATCTCGCCGGCCAGCGGTGCCAGCGCGGCAATGATCTGGTTGCCCGGCTCACCGGTGATCAGGATGCGGCCCATCGTCCCCATGTCGCCGATACGCAGCGAAGGATTGCCGCGGTTGCGCTTGGCAGGCGGGCAATCGGACAGGTCCGCCCGGTGCGCTTCCCGGGTGTGCACCACGAGGCCGCCGGCGCTGCGCCAGGCTTCGAGCACCGCCTGGCAGGCCGGCACGATGGCCTGCAACAGCGAGACATTGTTGCCCAGCGACTCGCCAAAACCACCGGGCTCGATGAAGTCGCGCTGCATGTCGATGATGACGAGTGCCGTTGACTTCATCTCGAAGTCGTAGGGGAGGGGTTGGGCCTGGGTTAGTTGCATGATGGATTCAGTACGGGTTTCATGCTGCCGCTGGGGGAATTTGCCAGTGCGGGCTGTTGAGATGCTTCGGGCTGGCCGGGGGTTGCCCGGCTTGTTGGTAAACCACACGCGCTACGAGCAAACCGTCTTCGACAGGCTCAGCCCGAACGATGGATCTGCGCAGGCGTCGGATCCCGCAGTCCGCCGGGGCGAGACCCGGCCTGCAGCTCACACCACCCCCCCTGCCGCAGGCTGATGATGCCCTCCACCCATGTGCGCGCCAAGAACATGCCGCTCGGCATCCGCGGCGGAAGTTTCAAAAACAATGCGGCCTTCGCTCATCACCACAATGCGGTCAGCCAGCTCGAGCAGTTCGTCCAGGTCCTCACTGACCAGCAGCACGGCGCCGCCCTGCTGCGCCACGCCTCGCAGGCGGATGTGGATTTCCTTGACGGCGGCAAAGTCCAGGCCAAAAACCGGGTTGGCGGCAATCAGCACATTGATCTCACCATGCAACTCACGCGCCAGCACGGCACGCTGCACATTGCCGCCCGACAAGCTGCGGATCGGCGCGTTTTCGCCCTGGGTCTTGATGCCGTAGTCCGTGATCCATGCGCGCGCACGGCTGCGCCAGTGGCCGAATTGCAATCGGCCGCCGGCGCACAGGGGCGGCCGGTCGAAGTCGCGCAGCGCCATGTTCTCGGCCACGCTGAGATCGCCGACGCAGGCATTGCGCAACGGCTCTTCGGGCAGGCTGCGCACCTTGAGCCGGTGGTTCTCTTCGCGCGTGGCAGCGTAGGGCTGGCCGTTGACCCGCACGGTACCCGCGGCACGTCCGCGCTGGCCGACCAGCGCTTCGACAAGTTCACGCTGGCCGTTGCCGGAGACGCCAGCGATGCCGAGGATCTCGCCGGCGGCGACCGCCAGGCTCAGGTCGCGCACAGCCAGCGTGCCGCGGTCGCCCATGACCTGCAGCCCCCCGATTTCCAGAGACACGACGGGCGCTACATAATTTATAGCTACTGACGCTCGTCCGCTATGGGCTGGAGGCACTTTTTCTTCCATGCCCAGGCTTTCGGGACGGGCCGCAGCCGCATCACCCACCATGGCCTGCGCCAGCCTTGCAGGGTCGCTCGCCGCGACCGACGTGGTGTGCACCGCCTTGCCGCGGCGCAGCACGGTCACGTCGTCGGCATAGGCCATGACTTCGCGGAACTTGTGCGTGATGATGAGCACCGTGCACCGTCCGCTGCGCGCGAACTCGCGCACCTGGCCGAGCACCTCGTCGGCTTCCTGCGGCGTCAGCACCGAGGTCGGCTCATCGAGGATCAGCAGGCGCGGCCGGAGGTAGAGCTGCTTCAGCAACTCGAGCTTCTGCTTTTCTCCCGCCGCCAGTTCCGACGGCCGCGCATCCAGGTCCAGACGGAACGGCGTGTGCGCAAGAAAAGCCTTGAGTTCATCGCGCTTGGCACGCCAGTTGATCACCGCGGGCAACTGCCCGCCGGCCAGCAGCAGGTTCTCCGCCACAGTCATGCCCGGCGCCAGCGTGAAGTGCTGGTAGACCATGCCGATGCCCAGGGCGCGCGCCACCACCGGGTTGTCGATCGCCTGCTCGCGGCCGTCGATCAGGATGCTGCCTTCCGAGGGTCGCTGGAAACCCGCCACACATTTGACCAGCGTACTTTTGCCGGCACCGTTTTCGCCGAGCAGCGCATGCACCGTGCCCGGCGCCACCTTCAGACTGACGCTGTCGAGCGCCGTGAAGTTGCCGAAGCGCATGCTCATCCGGTAGGTGTCCAGCGCCAGCGCACCGGTGGCTGGCGGCAGGCTGCCGATGGCTGCCGCTGCGCGACTCATGGCATGGCCAGTGCATCCAGCACCGCCTTTGACACCGCATGGGCGCCGAACACACCGCCCTGCATGGTGATCATCTTCAGCGCCGCCGCGTGGTTGCCGGCGTCGGTGGCAGCGGTGCAGTCCGACAGCAGCAGGCATTCGAAGCCGCGGTCGTTGGCGTCGCGCATCGTGGTGTGCACACACACGTCGGTGGTGATGCCGGTAAGAATCAGGTTGCGGATGCCGCGCGTGTGCAGCACCATCTCGAGATCGGTGGCGTAGAACGATCCCTTGCCGGGCTTGTCGATCACCACCTCGCCGGGCAGCGGCGCCAGCTCGGGAATGATTTCCCAGCCCGGTTCACCACGCACCAGGATGCGGCCACAGGGTCCGTCGTCGCCGATGCCCACACCGTTCGTGCCGATCTGGCGCGAGCGCCAGCGTTTGTTGGCCGGCAGGTCCGACAGGTCGGGCCGATGGCCCTCGCGCGTGTGGATGAGGGGGTAACCTGCGCCGCGCATGGCGGCCATCAGGATCCTGAGTGGCTCGATCGGCGCACGTGTCAGCGAGATGTCGTAGCCCATCTTGTCGACGTAGCCGCCTTCGCCGCAGAAATCGACCTGCATGTCGATCACGACAAGCGCGGTGTTGCCGGGCAGCAGGTCACCGTTCCAGGGCCAGGCGTAGGGGTTGGCGTTGACAAAGCGTGTCATGGCCATGTTCTCCTTTTCAGGCCTTGTAGCTGCGCGTCGGCGCATCGAAACCGCAGGAGCTCCCGTCGGTCACCTCCACCGTCCAGGGAAGCTGGTAAGTGCCGACCATCATGTCGCGCATGTAGGTGTAGGGGCAGTCCTGGGCGCCGCCCTTCACCGCCACGTAACCGCGGTGGTAGAGCTGGTAGATGTTGTTTTCCACGCCCCAGCCGCTGCGGGCCTCCCGCACCAGGTCGGGCCGCACTTCGGCCGTGATGATTTCGTCGGGCCGCCCGCCGCCTTCGACCAGCACCGTGCCATCGAAGTTGCAGAACATGCCCTCGCCCATGGAGTCAAAGGTGCCGTCGCTGCCGCACATGCAGACGTTGGCGGTGATCGCCAGGTTACAGAAGGCGTTGGCCTGGTTGGTGATCTTCCAGCTGTGGCGGATGGGCGCGGTGTAACCCGCAGTACGGATGATGATTTCGGCACCCTTGTAGGCGGCCTCGCGCGCCATCTCGGGGAACATGCCGTCGTGGCAGATGATGAGCGCCAGCTTGCTGCCGTTCGGGCCGTCGCAGACGGGAATGCCCAGGTTGCCCGGTTCCCAGGGCTCGACCGGGACCCACGGATGCAGTTTGCGGTAATACAGCTTGATCGCACCGGTGTCGTCGATGATCAGCCCGCTGTTGTAGGGGTTGCCGCCGGGGTTGCCCTCCATGATGGAGAAACATCCCCAGATGCGGTTGTCCACACAGGCCTGCTTGAAGGCCGCCACTTCGGGGCCATCGAGCGACACCATCAGTTCGGGCGCGATCGACATCGACAGGCCGTGCAGCGAATATTCCGGAAACACCACGAGGTCCATGGTGGCCTGGTTGCGCCTGGCCTTGGCCACCATGTCGCAGATGCGCTGCGTCTGCGCAGCGAGCTGCGCCGGTGTCTCGACCACCGGCAGCTGCAACTGCACCAGGCCCAAGACCACGCCATGTTTCGATTTGTTGAGTCCGCCGAGGCCTGTCATCATGTTTCCTTGCTTGTGTTTAACGGGTGGAGGAGAGTTCGCCCGGGCTGCCGCTCACCGTAGTGCCGGGCCGGCAGGTCATGACCAGAATCAGCAGGGTCAGCGCATAGGGAACAATGTTGAACAGGTGATAGCCCCAGCTGATGCCTATGGACTGCAGGGCAGGCCCAATGGCACCGGCGCCGCCGAACAGCAAGGACGCGTAGACGCAGCGGATCGGGCTCCAGCGCGCGAAGATCACCAGCGCCACAGCGATCAGACCCTGGCCGCTGGAGACGCCCTCGTTCCAGCTACCGGGGTAAAAGAGTGTGAGACAGGCGCCACCCAGGCCGGCGACCATGCCGCCGGCTGCGGTGGCCGCAATACGGATAGCCGACACCGAATAGCCGAGGGCGCGCGTGGCGTTGGCAGAGTCGCCCGCCATGCGCACCAGCAGGCCGGCGCGGGTGTTGGCGAAAGCCCACCACAGTGCCACGGCCAGCGCGATGCCGATGGGTACCAGCGCATTGACCTGCAAGGCCGAACGCACGGCGCCCGAATCGCTCCAGTTGCCCAGCGCGATAGCCGGCAGTTGCGGCGCCTGAGGCTGGATCAGTGGCTTGCCCAGGTAAAAAGCCAGGCCCATGCCCAGCAGCATCAGCGCAATGCCGGTGGCGATATCGTTGACGCGCGGCAGCGAACACAATACGCCGTGCAGGGTGGCCAGCAGCGCGCCGGTGGCTGCGGCTGCAAGCACGCCGATCCACGGCGACCCGCTGAGCCAGGAGGCACCGAAGGCCGACATCGCCGACAGCACCAGCACGCCTTCCAGCCCCAGGTTGATGCGTCCCGATTTTTCGGTGATGCATTCGCCGAGGCTGACAAACAGGAATGGCGCCCCGACACGCAGCGCGCCACCGATGATGCCGGCAAAGAAGATCAGCAGCTGGTCGGCGGTCATGGCTTGTCCTGCGGCAGGAGGATCGGACTCGGCTCGGACGGGCCGAAACGGTTGATGCGTGAGGAGAATGCTTTCCAGTCCACATCGCGCAGGGCCTCGCTGGCCAGGATCAACACAAAAGCAATGCCCTGCAGCACCAGCACCGAGGCGTCGGGCAAACCAAGGCGGCGCTGCAGCAGGCTGCCGGCCGCGCCGAAACCACCGAACAGGATGGCCACCGGGACGATGGCCACCGGATGCTGGCGCGCGATAAATGCCACCAGGATGCCGGCGTACCCGTAACCGGCGATCAGCGAGGCGTTGGCATTGGTGTGCACGGCTGCGACCTCGACGGCGCCCGCCAGCCCGGCGCAAGCGCCGCCGAGCGCGCAGGCCAGCAGGATCAGCCGCGAGGCCGGCAGGCCGACCAGTTGCGCCGCGCGCGGGTTGCCGCCTACAACACGCACCGCAAAGCCCGAAGGTGTCATGCGAAACCACAGGCCGGCCGCCAGGCAGGCGGCCACGCCGATCACGAGCCCCCAGTGCACGTCGGAGCCACCGATGCCGCTGATGCGCAAACCTTCGGCCAGCGACGGCGTGGACGGTTTATTCAGGCTGGCCGGGTCGCGCAGCGGCCCTTCGACCAGGTGCTTGAACAGACCGATGGCCACATAGGCCAGCAGCAGGCTGCTGATGGTTTCATTGATGCCGCGGTACTGGCGCAGCGCACCGGCCAGCATGATCCACAACGCACCGGCCAGGGCACCGGCCAGGCACACCAGCGCCGTTCCCACGAAGCCGGCCGGCAACGGCATGGCGGCGGCCAGCGCCGCGCAGCCGAGCCCGCCCAGCACCATGGCGCCCTCACCGCCGATGATGACCAGGCCCGCACGCGCCGGCACCGCGACACACAGGGCCGTGAGCATCAGGGGCGCGGCGCGCTGCAGCGTGTTCTGCCAGGAATACCAGTCGCCAAAGGCGCCCTTGAACAGCAGCAGCCAGACGTCCAGCGGATTGACACCCGCCAGCGCGACGAACACGCCAAACAGCAGCAGCGCTGCGGCAATGGCGGCCGTGGGCAGCAGGACGTTGGCGAGGGAGTTGCGCATCGGTCTGGCGTCAGCTACTGACGTGCATGTTCAGAGCCACCGCGGAACCGGCTTTGCCGGGCCGCTGGTGGCACCCCCTTTGAGGGGGAGGCGCCGCAAGCGCTTCGGGTGCGTTCGTCAAACACTGCCGATCACGCCTTCAACCAGGTAATTCATCTTCTCGAGTTCCAGGTCAGTCTGCTTGTGAACCTTGCCGGCCGGGATGATGGTTGCGCCCTTGTTGTCCTTGAGCGGACCCTTGAAGATATCGAACTTGCCGGCCACCATGCTGGCCTTGATGCTGTCGGCGTTCTTCTTCGCGGCGTCCGGCACCATGGGGCCGTAGGCGGACATCTTGACGTAGCCGTCTTTCAGGCCACCACGGATGAAGTTGGGGTGCGGCTTGCCGCTGCGTGCGGCGTCCAGGAAGGTGGTGTAGGCGGTCAGCCAGTTCCACTCGGCACCGGTCAGGTAGGCGTTGGGCGCCAGTTTGGCCTGGCTGGCGTGGTAGCCGCACACCATCTTGCCGCGTTTGGCGGCCGTTTCGACCACTACCTTGGGACCGTCCACATGCATGGTGAACACATCGCAGCCCTGATCGGCCAGGCTGTTGGTGGCCTCGGCCTCCTTGACGGCCATGGACCAGTCGCCAGTGAAGATCACGTTGCAGGTGATGCCGGGCTTGACCGAGCGCGCGCCCATGGTGAAGGCATTGATGTTGCGCAGCACCTGTGGAATCGGCTTGGCAGCGACAAAACCGATCTTGTTGCTCTTGGTCATGTGGCCGGCGATCACACCATTGAGGTACTGGCACTCCTCGATGTAGCCGAAGTAGCTGGCCGCATTCTTGGGATGTTTGCCCTCGGTCCAGAGACCGCCGCAGTGCGCAAAACGCACGTCAGGAAACTTGGGCGCCACAGCCAGCACATGCGGATCAAAATAACCGAAGGACGTGGGGAAGACCAGCGTAGCGCCGTCCTGGGCCACCATGCCGGTCATGGTTTTCTGGACAGCGGCCGTCTCCGGAACGTTTTCTTCCTCGACCACCTTCACGCCGGGCATCTTCTTGAGCTCGGCAGCGGCTTGGGCCTGGGCCTGGTTGTAGCCGTAGTCGTCGCGCGGGCCGACATAGATCACGCCGACGGTGATGGGTTTTTGCGCAAAGGCCAGTTCGCTGAAAGCGCCCAGCGTGCCGGCAGCGCCGAGCGCGGCCAGGGACTTGAGGGAATCGCGGCGGCTGAATTGTCGGGTGGTCATGAGGTCTCTCCTTGGATGAAGTTAAAGAAGTACTGCGGCAAACGGGAAGCAGGATTCATGCGAGCAGGCTCACATGGGCAGACACCACACGCCAGCCCTCGGGCGTACGCAGCCAGGTCTGGCTTTGCCGGCCGGCCCTCGCGCTGCCGGTGCGCCGGAACTCGACATTGGCGGTCGCCATGTCCTGGCCAAAGGTGGTGATGACGGTTTTGATCAACGTGCGCTCCAGCCCCTGCGCGGGGCGCCCGGCGCGGAAGGCCCGGATCGCGTCGTAGCCATAGAGGTTTTCGGTCGCGCCGTAACGCAGGGTGTGCGGGCTGTTCCAGAACAGCTCGTCGAGCACGGCCACGTCGTTGCCGGTCAGGGCTTTTTCGTAACGCTGGAACTGGACCGTGACTTCGGCCAGGACATCGGGAAGGTTGATGGCGAGCATGTCTGTTTTCTCTAGAGCTGGACCGGCCGGACATGCGCCACACCGGCATCGCTGAGGGTCCGGGCGGCGCGGAAAGCCAGGTCTTCGCGCCACGGCGCGGCAATCAGCTGCACCCCGATCGGCAGGCCGCCGGTGCCTGCAGGCCACAGCGGCGCGGTCACGACGGGACAGCCGGCAAAAGAGATGGGCTGGGTCAGCAGACCCATGGAAGCGCGCGCGGGCTGCTGCGTGCCGTTGATGTCCAGCCACTCGGTGCCGATGACAGGCGCGCTGACCGGCGTGGCCGCCGTGAGCAGCACGTCCCAGTCGCGAAACAGGGCGTTGACCTTGTCGCGGTAGATGCAGCGAAAACGCTGGGCACGCAGGTACCAGTCGACCGGCTGCAGGGCGCCGGCGATGAAGCGGTCCACCGACAGCGGCTCGAAGTCATCGGCGCGGGTGCGCAGGTCGTCCAGGTGCAGGCTGCCGCCTTCGCTGGCGGTGATGATGAAAGCCGCCGCACGCGCGATGGCGGCGTCGGGCCAGGTCACCTCGGCACGCGCCCCCAGGGTGCTGGCGGCCAGCGCCACCACCTCGCGTGCGGCCGGCGTGGCGTTGTCATGGAAGTAGCCGCCCAGCACACCGATGCGCAGGCCTTCGATACCCCTGCCGATCAGGGGCATGACCGGCTGCACGCGCAGGGCCTGGCAGCCCGGGTCCAGGGCGTCGAGGCCTTGCAGGGCGTCGTAGACCAGCGCCAGGCCGGCCACACTGTCGGCCAGCGGCCCGAGGTGGTCGATGCTGTGCACAAACGGATAGCTGCCGCGGCGCGATAGCCGACCGAAGGTGGGCTTGAGGCCCCAGACGCCGCACAGCGAGGCCGGCACGCGGATGGAACCGTTGGTGTCCGACCCGAGCGACACCGGCACCTGGCCGGCCGCGACTGCGGCGCCGGATCCACCTGACGAACCGCCGGCAATCCGCGTGAGGTCGTGCGGGTTGTGGCAGGGACCGTAATGGGTGTTCTCGGTGGTAAATCCGTAGGCGTATTCGTCCATGTTGAGCCCGCCCACCAGCACGGCGCCGGCCGCCTTCATTTGCCGGACCAGAAAGGCGTCGGCGGTCGCCGCCGCATCGCCGCGGTTGACCTTGGAGCCGGCCAGGGTCACCACCCCTTCGATGTCGAACAGGTTTTTGACGGCGTAGGGCACGCCTGCCAGCGGCCCGAGCGGCTGCGACGCCGCCCGCTGCGCATCCACCGCATCGGCTTCGGCGCGGGCACGGGTTTGCGTCTGGTCGGTGAAGGCGTTGACCCGGCCCTCGGTCGCCGCGATGCGCGCGAGACTCGCATCCAACAGCTCGCGTGCGCTGACCTCCCCCGAGGCGACAGCTGCAGCCATGGTTGCGGCGTCAAATGCTACATTTTTCATAGCTATTGGCGCCCGTCATCATTGGGCGGAAAGGCTGCCGGCCTATATATTTCCGCGAGTTCGTCGTGCGCGGCCAGGGGTGCGGCCTCCAGCAATGCGGCCATCACGGCGGTGCGCTGCAGGTTCAGCGCGACGCGCTGGGTGCGCGCCGCATCCAGTGGAAGTTGGAGCAGCGCGGCCGTGGTTTCGACGTAAGCCAGCATGCGGGTGTCGTTCATGATTGCCCTGCCCTTCAACGCCGCACTTCACGCTGGAAGATTTCCAGGCTACGCTTCTTGGTGCCGATAAAACTGGCCTCGGACAGCGTTTCCACCGTGCGCGGGCGCGCATCGCCATACGGCAGAATTTCGGCCACACGGGTGGGCCGCTTGGTCAGCAGCAGTACCTGGTCGGCCAGGTAGACGGCCTCCTCGAGGTCGTGCGACACCAGCAGCATGGTGGTGCCGGTCTGCATGAACACTTCCTGCAGCTTCTCGCGGATGAACAGCGTCATTTCAAAGTCGAGCGCTGAAAACGGTTCGTCCAGGAACAACACCTCTGGGTTGTTCGCCAGTGCCCGCATGATGGAAGCGGTCTGCTGCTGGCCGCCCGAGAGTTCGTAGGGGTAACGCTTGAGGTCAAACTTCACGTCGAAGGACGCGACCAGTTCGGCCATGCGCCGGTCCACTTCGGCCTTGGACCGGCCTTCGAGCTTGAGCGGGTAGGCGATGTTGTCGATGGTGCGCATCCACGGAAACATCGCTTCGCGGTAGTTCTGGAACACATAGCCGATCTTGGTGTCTTTCAGAGACTTGCCGTCGAACAGGATCTCGCCCGCGTCGATCGGCACCAGCCCGGCGATCATGTTGATCAGCGTGGACTTGCCGCAGCCGTTGGGGCCGAACACCGACACGATCTTGTGTTTCGGGATGTCGAGGTTGAAATCTTCATACAGCGGCCAGCCGGCGAAATACTTGGTCAAGCCGCGGATGGTGATGTGCGTGCCGGCCGGCCCGGGCTTGAACGCGGGCACCGGAACGTCGGCGTCGTAATTGGATGCATTCAGGACAACGCTCATCTTCCGCTCCAGTGGACAATTTTTCGTTCAATGACCAGAAAGAAAATGTTCAGCGCATACCCGAGCGCGCCGGCGGCCAGGATGGACGCGTACATGTCCTTCACGTTCATGACCTGCTGCGAGTTGATGATGCGGTTGCCCAGACCACTGTCGGCACCGATGAACATCTCGGCCACGATCACGATGACGAGCGCCATGGACACAGCCGAACGCAGGCCGACAAAACTCGGCTGCAGGCTCTCCCAGATCAGCACGTCCTTGAACACCTGCCAGCGGGAGGCCCCCATCACCTTGGCCGCCATCACGCGCTGCTTGCGTGCATTGATCACGCCGTAAGCGCTGTTGAAGACCACGATCAGCAGCGCACCGAAGGCGGCGATCGCCACCTTGTTGATGTCGGACACGCCGAAGATCATCAAAAAGAGCGGGATCAACGCCGAGGACGGTGTCGAACGGAAGAAGTCGATCAGGAACTCGACGCTGCGGTAAGCCTTCTCGTTGCTGCCCAGCAGCACACCCAGAGGCATGCCCACGGCGGCGGCAATCATGAAAGCCTGCACCGTGCGCCACACCGTGACCGCAAAATCCTTGAGCAGCGGACCGCCGGCCAGGCCGTTGACCAGTGCGCCCAGCGCATCCAGCGGCGGCGGCAGCAGGATGGCTTTGATGAAGCCCAGGCGAACCACCAGGTCCCAGACGATGAACAGCACCACCGGACCGATGAAGGGTAGCGCCCTGTCCAGCGCCGGTGTGCGCTGCACAACGGCCGCCGGTGCGCTGGCCGGTGGTGCCCAGGGCTTGGCGGGCGCCGCCGTCGCAGAAGAGGTGCCGTTCATTTTGTTCAGCCCTTGTAGAGCATCGAGTCCACCATCAGGCGCGAGCTGAAGATGCCTTTTTCGGAGAAAAGGTCGAAGAACTTCTGGAAGTGCGCAACGTCGGCCGGCTTGAATTCGTTGTACATCATGTAGGCCGCCAACGGCACTTCGCCGGTCAGCGCGCCTTCGATGGGGGTGTAACCCTTGAGATACTGGCGCGCCTCGACCGACTTGCTGCGCACATAGGCCACGCCCTTGCCGTAGGCGGCAACAAACTTTTTGGCTGCGTCGGGATTTTTCCTGATGAAGTCCGAGGACAGTGAGGCCGAGCCGCCGAACCACGGCGCCATGTTGTCACCGAGCACATATCTGGAGATCACGCCGGCCTCGAGCACCCGCGTGGTGCCGTTCATGCGGCCTATGGTGCCGGTGGGCTCCAGCGTGTAGGCGGCATCGATCTGGCCGGCGGCCAGCGCGGCCACATGCTGGCCGATCGGCAGCTCGACCACGGTTGCGCCGGTGGCGCCGCCGCGCTCCAGGATGGTCTTGGCGAGCGTCACGTTCTGGATGCCGGGGCCGGAGCCGACGCGTTTGCCCTTGAGGTCGGTCATCACCTTGGCCTGGCTCGCCACGGGAACGATGACTTCGTCGAGCACGTTCTTCACATTGCTCGGGTTGGCGCAGAAGATCTTGAAGGTGCCCGGCTGGGCCAGCTCGCCAATGGCGATGTTGGCCGAACCGGTGCCGTTGGCGGTGCCGTCGGAACGGCCCGACAGCACGGCCTCCATCACCTGCTGCGCGCCGGCAAATTTGAGTGCCTCGACGTCCAGGCCAGCCTCCTTGAAGTAGCCCAGTTCGATCGCCGCGTAAAACGGCAGGCCGGCGGCGATCGGCCAGTAGCCGATGCGGATCTTCGGTGCGGCCTGGGCACGCACGATGGCCGGCATGCCCAGTGCGCCAAGCATGGCCGCGCCGGTTTGCAGGACTTTCCTGCGTGAAGCCGTGGTGGAGGATGGAATGCGGGGAGAGGTCATGAAAAGCTCCTGGAGTGAAGGGGTGAAAGGGTGAGGATCTGCGGAAGGTGTCAGGCAGCGGCCGTCTTGAGCGAAGTCATGTAAGCGCGCCAGCCGCCCAGGTGCGAGATGTCCAGGGCCCCTTGCAGCGCTTGCGGCTCGCAGACAAAACCCTGTACCGTGCTGCCGTCGCGAAGCGCCAGCGTGCCTATGCCCAACGGCGCGGGGATCAGCGCCACAAACGAGCCGTAGGCCGCAAGCGGCATTTCCCAGATTTCAAGCGCGATACAGGCCCCCTGGCCGGCTCCGACCCGGAGCAGGCCGGGCTTGGGCGGGGTGGTACCCGGCAGCGCGAACAGCCTGTAATCCGGCGCGGTTTCGGCAGGACCTGCCAGCACGGCGCCGCGCTCGGTCAGTTGTGTGTTCAAAGGCATGCCCGACAGGTGGGCACCCACCACCGCCACCCGCACCGTCACCGGCGGGCGCAGGCCCGCGATGGTGCACATGCCGGGCAAAGGCAGTCCGGTCGCGCCCTGGCTCAAGCCGGTGCTGTGGTGGTAACGCTGGCCGAGCTCGGCCAGTTGCCAGTCGCTGCCGCAAGGCGCGATCAGGGTGATGCCGAACGGCAGTCCGTCCGCGCGCACGGCACTGGGCACCGACAGCGCGGCGTAGTCGAGCAGGTTCACGAAGTTGGTGTAAGCACCCAGCCTGCGGTTGAGCACCACCGGGTCCTGCTGCATCTGCGCAATCGTGTAGTGCGTCGGTGCCGTCGGCACCAACAGCACATTGATGTTGGCCCCCACACTCCCCACTGCGTGTGGATCCGGGTACTCGCTGCCCCTTTCATGGGTGCAGGGGGCTGGCCTTGCTTGGGGCGGCCCTTCGCTGCGGCCGTCGGCGGAACAAGACCACATCGCGTCGGCCTGCTGACCCAGGCGTTTTACTTCAGTCTGCACTTCGTAGAGATCGGCCGCGCTGTACTTTTGGCCTGCGGCAATGATGCTGCGCACCGGCTCCACCACCTCGGCCTCATGGGCGTCGAAGAAGCTGCGGATGGCGGTGTAGCGTTCGGCCACCAGCGCGCTTTCATAAAGCAGGGCCGCGACCTGCGCCAGCGGTGCAAAGTCGATGGCCACCGCCACGCCGCCCAGGGACTGCAGTCGCACCACGGCTTCGGAGAATGCCGCTTCGGCGGCAACGTCCCCGTAAAACTCCAGCGTCGCCGGCACGCCGAAACGAAAGGCCGGCGCAAACGGCTCGCTGGCAAGCACCAGCCGGCGCGAATACGGATCAAGCGCGTCATGCGACATCGCGTTTTCCAGCACCTGCACCGCGGTGGCCACCGTGCGCGCAAAGATGGAGACGCAGTCCACGCTTTGCGCGGCCGGCACCACGCCACGCGCACTGAGCAGGCCGCGCGAAGGTTTGAGGCCGACGATGTTGTTGAGCCCCGCCGGCACCCGGCCGGAGCCGGCCGTGTCGGTGCCCAGCGAGAAGTCCACCTGGCCTGTTGCCACCACATAGGCCGAACCGGAACTGGATCCGCCGGATACATAGTCGGGATTGAACGCATTGGGCACCGCCCCGAAAGGGGAACGCGTGCCGTTCAGCCCGCAGGCAAACTGGTCGAGGTTGGTCTTGCCGGCCAGCTGCGCACCAGCATCGAGCAGCTTCTGCACAACAAAGGCACTGGCCGGCGGCGTGTAGGCGAAAGCCGGACAGCCCGCGGTGGTGGGCAGGCCTGCGGCATCGATGTTGTCCTTGGCCGCAAAGGTCAGCCCCGCCAGCGGCCCGGCCGAGGCAGCCTGCGCACTGGTGGTTGCCGGCGCCGCAGCGCGGCAGATCCAGGCCTGCGGCGCCAGCACCATGCCGTCCGCAGTGGCCGGCATCTTGTCCGGTGCCGGCGGCGTGCCGGTCAGCTCAGGGGTTAAGGAAACTTGCACCAATTTAAAGCATCCATACTTGTGTACAAGATGAGATGCAAGAGGTGTGCCAAGTTCTGACGGCCGGTTCGGGCCGAAGGCGCCTGCGGGGGTGGCCGCTGATCTGCTATTTAATTAATAGCTGCATGGGCTTGAGGAGAAAGGACTGACAGCGGTTTTGACCTAGGTCTGCAGTTCGCCGGCAGCACTGCCCGCTGGCAGGCGGCGCCTGGAGACGCGACCGAATCGATTCGGAAAAACTGCGCTGATCCGGCGTCCCGGCAAGCAGGCGCCGTCAGCTCTCCAGCACCAGCCGTGTCACCACAGGCGGCGCCTCGCCCAGATGAAACGCCAGCTTGCGATCGCGCAAGGCCACGTCGCCCGCCGTCACGCGGTCAAAGCGGCGCAGGTGTTCGGTCCAGGATTCGTCGGTGATCTGCTCGACGTAACGCCCCGGGTCCGAGATGTCGCGTAGCAGCTCCCAGGCCAGGGCCCCCTGGCGCAGCCGGCTGCGCCGGCTTTCCTGCATCAGCGTGCGAAATTCCTGGGCTCGGGCCGGATCGACG
Organism: Polaromonas sp.; assembly: GCF_029945895.1. Taxonomy (GTDB): domain Bacteria; phylum Pseudomonadota; class Gammaproteobacteria; order Burkholderiales; family Burkholderiaceae_C; genus Polaromonas. The sequence continues at coordinate 28,513 of NZ_JAQSDL010000041.1, forward strand.
CGGTACTCGATCATGGTGCGCACCTGGCCGGTCAGGGGTGGCGCCTCTGCGCTGGGTACCTTGAATTCGCGCGAAGGCGTCAGGTCCTCCTCGATGCTGCGGTCACGCAGCAGCAGTTGGGTGGCGCCCATGGCCACCATCGCTGTGGATGCCGCGATCAGCATGCTGGTAGGGACACTGGTGACGGTGGCAATCTGACCCCAGACCGCCGCGCCCAGTGCGCTGGCGCCCATGATCGCCATCTGGAAAATCGACATGCCGCGCGCGCGTACCCAGTCGGGCAGGGCGAGCTGCGCCGACACACTCAGGGTGTTGGCGGTGGTGATCCAGGCCGCGCCCGCCAGAAACATGGCCGGCGCAGCGACATAGGCATTCGGCGCAAAGGCGATGACGGCCGTGGCTGCCGACTGCAGGCCCATGCCGCCCAGCACCATCGCGTCGCGGGACAGGCTGCGGCGCAGCCGCGGCAGCAGAAAAGCCACCACAAAAATCGCGCCCGAGCCCATGGACGCCAGCAGCAGCGTGAAGGTGCCGGCACCGCCGCCGTGCAGGCCGCGGGCCACGAGCGGCAGCAGGGCCATCAGGGCGGTGGAATGAAAGAAGAACAAGGCCACCCGCAGCATCACCGCGCGCAGGCGCGCCGACTGGCGCACGAACTGCACACCGACACGCATGGCGCTGATCAGGCGCTCGCGGCCGAGCGGGCTGGGCACGTGTTCGCGGCGCCAGCGCATGATCACAAAACCGGACACCAGCGAAAGCACGGCGTTCAGGATGAAAACGTATTCGCTTCCGGCACCGGCAATCAGCGCGCCCGCCACCAGCGGACCGATGATGCGTGAGGCATTCATGGCGATGCCATTGAGGGCCAGGGCCGCCGGCAACTGCGCGCGCGGCACCAACTCCGGAACAATCGCCGAAAACACCGGCCAGCGCATGGCCAGCCCGACGCCGTTGGCAAAGGTCAGCGCCAGCAGCAGCGGCGCGGTCATGGCACCCATCACGATCGTGAGGCACAACACCAGGGCCACCACAGCCACCCAGAACTGCGTGATGATGAAGTAGCGACGCCGGTCCAGGATGTCGGCGAGCGCCCCGCTCGGCAAGCCCAGCAGGAAAACCGGCAGCGTCGAGGCAGACTGCACCAGCGCCACCCAGATCGGCGAAGTGGTCAGCGAGGTCATCAGCCAGGCCGCAGCGACGTCGTTCATCCACATGCAGATGTTGGCGGCCATCCAGGTGCCCCACAACATGCGAAAGACCGGCAAACTCAGGGGCGCCCAGGCCGACAACGAGGCCGGGTCGTGACGGCTCAGCACTGGCGCGCCGGGCAGGTCCGGCGGGAGGGAGTTGGGCATGGGGCGGTGTCCTGGAACGGGTCTGGCTTGAAGGGCCGGCAGCGAATCCGTTTCTGGTCGGGAACCGTTGCTGCCGGGCGGCAGACGCAAATGACCTTTTACTGCCCTTGCTGCGCCCAGATGCGGCTGATCTGCGCCGACAGCTCCATCGGATCAAAGGGCTTGTGAATCACGTCGATCGCACCGAGCTCGCGGTACTGCGCCACTTCGGCGGCCTGCACCTTGGCCGTCATGAAAATCACCGGCGTGCCAGCCGTGGCGGGCAGCGCCCGCAGGGCCTTGAGTGTGCTCGGGCCGTCCATACCCGGCATCATGACGTCCAGCAGCAGCAGGTCGGCCTGGGCGGTCGGTGCCGCGGCCAGGGCTTCGCTGCCGGATGGGCAGGCGATCACGGTGAAGCCGCCGACCGCTTCCAGGGCCATCTGCGCCACCATGCGGATATCGGGCTCGTCTTCGACATAAAGAATGCGGGCAAGTGTTTTGATCATGGCTATCGTCCTTGGTCAGGGAAGAGGTTCATCGGCCGGCAGGCTGGCCTGCAGCGCGGCAACGGCCAGGGCAATATCGGCGCACCGGGGTGACAAGCGTACCTGACCGGCGGACGATGCCTGTTCGAGCAGCAATTCCAGCGCCTTGGCGGCTGCGCCGACTGCATGAAAGCCGAGGGTGCCGGCCGTGCCTGCCAGTGTGTGCACCAGACGCTCCAGCTCCGCCCGCGGCGCCGTCTCGTCGCCGCTGGCCACGGCGTTCCACAGCGAGCGGATGTGCGCGATTTTTTCCGGCAGGGCACGCCGGTAGTCGGCGCGCTGCTGATCGAGAAACTTCTGGAAATCCTGCTGCGGGGTACTCATGCCATCAGCTTTTTCGCGCCCGCTCGTACAGCGGCATCACTTTGGGCAGGTTGCGCTCCATGTCGGCAATCCGCGTGGCGCCGGCCGGATGGGTGCTCAGCCATTGCGGCGGTGCACCTTTGTTGGCGGCGGCCATTTTCTGCCAGAGTGTGATGCCGGCGCGCGGGTCAAAGCCGGCGCGCGCGCCGAGTTCCATGCCGACCAGATCGGCCTCCGACTCGTCTTCACGGCCAAAACGAAGGTTGAGCAGATCCACGCCCAGACCAGCGACGGTCTGGCCCAGGTCCCCGAGGCCCAGCAGATTTGACAGCAGGCTGGCACCGATGTTGGTGGCCGCCGACTTGCCCATGCGCTCGCGCGCGTGTTCGCGCAAGGCATGGGCCATTTCGTGGCCCATGATCATGGCGACCTCGTCGTCATTGAGCTGGAGCTGGTCCAGGATGCCGGTGTAAAACGCAATTTTTCCGCCCGGCATGCAAAACGCATTGATCTGCTTGCTGCCTATCAGGTTGACCTCCCACTGCCAGTCCTTTGCACGCGGGTTCCAGGCGATGGCATGCGGGATGACGCGCTGGGCGATGCGGCGCAGGCGCTGCAACTGCGGGTGGCTGGCGGGAGCGAGGGCCTTCTGGGCCGCCGCTTCCTGCATCATCTTGGCGTATTGCTGCCGGGAGGCCTGCTCGATTTCCCCCGCCGGCACCAGTTTGGTGAAGCCCGAGTTGCCGCCGACGGCCACCCCCTCACGCTGGGCCTGGGCCGGCGCCGCGCCCAGCAACAAGGCCGCGGACAAGGCCGCCAGAGTCAGTTTCAATGCAAGTGTCATCGCCTTCTCCAAATAAAGGGCAGGTTCCGGTCGGCCGGGCAAAAAGCCCACAGCGTATTATTCCCGGATGAGCGAGACCTTATCCGACGATCCCCAGGCAAAACGTCAGCCAACGCCGCTTTCTGAAGCTCATCTTTCCCCAACCACTCCCGCCCAAGCCGCGCGCCCAAGCTGGGGCGAGACCCTGCGCGTCTACCTGGAAGCCCCCACCCTGCGCATGCTGCTGCTGGGCTTTTCCGCCGGCCTGCCGCTGCTGCTGGTGTTCGGCACGCTGAGTTTCTGGCTGCGCGAGGCCGGCATTGACCGCACCACCATCGGTTACCTGAGCTGGGTTGGGCTGGCGTATGGCTTCAAATGGGTCTGGGCGCCGCTGGTGGACCGGCTGCCGATTCCGCTGCTGACGCGGTTGCTGGGGCGCCGGCGCAGCTGGCTGCTGCTGTCGCAGTCCGTCATCATGGCAGCCCTGGTCGGCATGGCGCTGACCGATCCCAAAATCGCTCTGCTGCCGGTGGTCTGGTGCGCCCTGGCGGTGGCCTTCGGTTCGGCCACGCAGGATATTGCCCTGGACGCCTTTCGCATCGAGTCGGCCGACGTGCAGCGCCAGGCCGCGCTGGCGGCGGCCTACCAGACCGGCTACCGCATGGCAATGATCTGGGCCGGCGCCGGTGTGCTGTGGATCGCCGCGCGGGCCGAAGTCGCGGGTGCGGGCGGTGTCATCGGCTACCAGCACGGTGCCTGGCAGATCGCCTACTTCGCGATGGCGGCGTCCATGCTGCTGGGCGTGGTGACGGTGCTTTTTTCCCCCGAGCCTGCGCCGCGCGAGCTGCCGCCTGCGCGCAACGCCGCCGAGTGGCTGAAAAGCGCGTTGGTCGAACCCTTTGCCGACTTCCTGCACCGCTACGGCAAACAGGCGGCGCTGATCCTGATGCTGATCGCCGTCTACCGCATCAGCGACGTGGTGATGGGCATCATGGCCAACCCTTTCTACGTCGACATGGGTTACACCAAGGACGAGGTCGCCGCCGTCACCAAGATCTATGGCGTGATCATGACGCTGGTCGGTGCCTTTGTGGGCGGGGCGCTGGCCATGCGGTTTGGCGTGATGCGGGTGCTGATGCTGGGCGCCGTGCTGAGCGCCGGCAGCAACCTGCTGTTTGCCTGGCTGGGAACGCTCGGCCACGATGTCCATGCGCTAATCTTCGTGATCTCGGCTGACAACCTGTCCAGCGGCATTGCCTCGGCGGCCTTCATCGCCTACCTCTCAAGCCTGACCAACATCAACTATTCGGCCACACAATACGCCTTGTTCAGCTCCATGATGCTGCTGCTTCCCAAGTTTCTGGCGGGTTACTCGGGCACCTACGTGGACGCGTTTGGTTACAGCAGCTTCTTCACGGGCACGGCCTTGCTGGGGGTGCCGGTGCTGCTGCTGGTGTGGCTGACTTCACGCATGAAAATGCCTCCAAGTCCTTGACTCACAAGCGCAAACAGCTATTGTTTTCATAGCGCCTTGAGATGTCTCCGGCGAACCAGTCCGGGGAACTGCGACGGTTTACCTAACTTTACGGCGGCTTTAACGCGACTTGTTGCGCCGCGCGCACCATGAAGCGGTCATTTGACGAAGGAGCCTCCATGAGTGACAGTACCCCCAGCCCTTTCACCACCGACGTGCTGGCGACCAGCCCGGCGGCGGGCGCCACTGGCTACACTGATCAGCCCTCCAGCACTCGCGCAGCGAATCCGCCCATGACACAGCAACTTCTGATGATCGAAGACGACACCCGCCTGGCGACCATGGTGGGGGAATACCTGCGCCAGTCGGGCTACGGGTTCACCCATGCGGTCGACGGCGGCAAGGGCCTGGAAGCACTGCAAAACTGCAAGCCCGATCTGGTGATTCTCGACCTGATGCTGCCCGACATGGACGGTCTCGAAGTGTGCCGGCGCATCAAAGGGCTGGGCGGCGACGCCGGCCGCACGGCCGTGCTGATGCTGACTGCCAAGGGCGACCCGATGGACCGCATTGTCGGCCTGGAAATCGGCGCCGACGACTACCTGCCCAAGCCCTTTGAGCCGCGCGAACTGCTGGCCCGCATCCGCGCCGTGCTGCGCCGCGGCGGCGAGACCGCCAGCACGGGCGGCAGCCAGCAGGCCATGCGCTTCGGCTCGCTCGAGATCGACCGCGATGCGCGCACCGTGTCGGTCTCCGGCAAGGTCTGCGAGTTGACCTCCTACCAGTTCGACCTGCTGGTGGCGCTGGCCGAGCGCGCCGGCCGCGTCCTCTCCAGGGACCAGATCATGGAAGCCGTGCGCGGCCGCGAGCTCGAAGCTTTTGACCGTTCGATCGACGTGCACATGGGCCGCATCCGCAGCGCCATCGAGCTCGATGCGAAGGACCCCAAACGCATCCTGACCGTGCGCGGTGTGGGCTACGTGTTTGCCAAGCAGCAGGATTAGGGCTTTACGCACGATGTGGTCACGTTTTACCTCGCATCTGTATGTACGGATCTGGCTCGCCGTGGTGGCCACCGTTGTGGTGCTCGCCTTTCTTGTTGGCGCAGCCTGGCAGCTGAGCACCGACCCGCCCCAGTTGCCGATACGCGAAGTCCTGGTACACAACCAGGCCGGTGAATTGATCGGCCGGGCACAAACCAGAGCCGACCGCAAACGGGGGGACGACCTGGAGTTTGATGTGGCGACCAGGGACGGCCAGGCCCTGAACCTGCAGCTGCCCAGGCCCAAACGCCCGCCTGGCAGCTCCTGGACCCGCCCTCCCTTCGGCTTTGGCTGGATGCTGGGTGTGGTGGCGCTGGCTGTCGCGCTGGGCGCCTACCCCATCATCCGACGGCTGACGCAGCGGCTCGAAGGCCTGCAGCGCGGCGTCGAGCGCTGGGGCAGCGGCGACCTGTCGGCCCGCGTGGCGGTCCAGGGCAGCGACGAAGTGGCCTTTCTGGCTGAACGTTTCAACCATGCGGCGGAGCGCATCGAGACGCTGATGGAGTCGCAGAAAGCCCTGCTGGCCTCGCACAAATCGCTGCTGGCCAACGCCTCGCACGAATTGCGCTCGCCGCTGGCGCGCATCCGCATGGGCCTGGAACTGATGGGTGGCGGCGCCGGCTCGGCGCAGCGCGCCGAAATCTCGCGCAGCATCAACGAACTCGACCAGCTGATCGACGAAATCCTGCTGGCCAGCCGGCTCGATACCAAACAGGCCGACGCCGAACCGTTCGAGCTACTGGACCTGACCGGTCTGGCCGCCGAGGAATGTGCGCGGGTGCAGGCCGAACTCGGCACGGCGGCCCAGACCGAAAGCCTGACGCTGCAGGGCTCGGCGCGCCTGTTGCGCCGCCTGATCCGCAACCTGCTGGAAAACGCCAGACGTTACAGCACCGGCGCGGTCAGCCTCGAGCTCGGACAGACCGGCGCAGGGCCACAGCGGCGTGCCGTGATACGCGTCAACGACCACGGACCCGGCGTGCCGCCGGACCAGCGCGAACGCATTTTTGAGCCGTTCTATCGCCTGCCGGGCGCCAGCGAACGCGAAGGCGGTGTGGGGCTGGGCCTGGCGCTGGTCAAATCCATCACCGAGCGCCATGGCGGCAGCGTGCGCTGCGAAGCCCGGCCCGGCGGCGGCGCTTCATTTGTCGTCGAGCTGCCGATGCCCGTGGCGGCCTGACGCCACCTTGCCCGCGGCCGACGGCCTGCACCCACTCGGCACCCGACCCAGGCGCCGGGCAAGGCCCCCGCGGACGCAGGCATGAAAAAGTCTCATTTTGCGACACCGTTTTGCAAAAAAGCGACATCCCTCCCTCAAATAGGGGATGCCACAAAAACTATCTACCCCTTAAAGTCAAGGCGTTGCTGTGACAACATCGATCGCTGAAAACAAAAGCGGAAGACTCGAAATCGGTCAACAGATCATCAGTCTCAACGACGTCCCTCAAAAGACCTGGCAGGGCCACCGAAAGGTGGCTTTTTTTTGCCCGGATACACCCGCCGGAGTCACGTTTTCCCCGGGTTACCATCGCCAGCTACTTCATTGCAGGAGCTTCAGCGTGAACACCCACCCTCCGTCCAGGCCCGCGAGCCAGGGCTTCTCCACCCCGGCCCCGGAGCGGCTTCCCATGCTGCCGGTCGACACGATGTCCGCCGCGCAGCGTGAAGCGGCCGAGGCCCTGATCGCCGGGCCGCGCAAGGCCGTGTTCGGCCCCTTCATTCCCCTGCTGCGTAGCCCGGCGCTGATGTCGCGCGTCGGCCAGGTGGGCGAGTACCTGCGCTTTGACAGCATGCTGGAGGTGCGCATCCGTGAGCTGGCGATGTGTCTGGTGGCGCGCCATGTGTCCAACCAGTTTGAATGGCTGATGCATGCGCCGCTGGCGCTCAAGGCCGGCGTGCCACAGGCCAGCCTGGAGGCCATCGCCGCAGGCCGATACCCGCACAGCACCGCTGCTGACGAGGCGGCCATGGTGGACTTCGTGACCGAGCTGCTGCAGCACCACGGCGTGAGCGACAGTTCGTACGCCGCAGCCCTGCCGCTCTTTGGCGAACAGGGGGTGGTGGAGCTGACCACGCTGGTCGGCTACTTCACGATGGTCTGCTGGGTGATGAATGTGGCGCGCACGCCGGGCCAACCGCAGCCGGACTTCAGCGCCCTGACAGCCTTTCCGGCCTGAGGAAGCGCTGAACAAGTCCTTGCGGAGGCGCGGCAGCGGGATCGGGATGGGATGCAAGGCGGATTTCGCAGCCCATAGCGGGCTATGGGCAAGAAACTCAACGCCGCAGACCGCCCGAGCCCGGCTGATCGCGCGCCGCAGGGGACTTGTTCGGCGCTTCCCTAAGCGTCAGGACGCCAGCGCCGCGAGCACCCGAACCGCACTGATGTCGTGCAGGCAGCGCGTGTGGCCCAGCGGGCATTCGCGCTCGAAGCAGGGCGCGCAATCGAGCGGTGGCTGGTAGCCCGCGTCGTTCTTCAGCCAGAGCACCGTGGCTTTTGCACTCAGCGGCGGCGTGTGCAGCGGGCTCGAGGAACCGAAGATGGCAACCTGCGGCACGCCAAAGGCCGCTGCGACATGCATCAGGCCCGAGTCGTTGCTGACCACCTGGCGCGCCGCAGCGATGGCGCACAGCGCCTGCACCAGCGTGGTCTTGCCGGCCAGATTGATGCAGGCACCGGGCCGCAGCGCGTTGGCCGTGCCGGCGATCTCCTCGCACAACGCCGCCTCCTTGCCCGAGCCCAGCAACACCACCGGCAGCGTCAGGCTTTGCGCCAGTTCGGAAAAATGCTCAGCGGGCCAGCGCTTGGCCGGCCCGTATTCCGCGCCCGGCGCAAAAACGTCATAGCCGCCGCGCGCAAGGCCGAGTTCGGCCAGCGCCTGGGCCACCTCGGCCGCGGGCATCTGCAATTGCGGTCGGTCCGCGTCCAGGTCGGTGTCGCCGCTGAGGGCCGAATAGAACGCCACCATGGGCGGGCGCTGGCCCTTGGCCGGATTTTTCAGGCGGTGCGTCAGCAGGCCGATACGCGCCTCGCCCAGGTAGCCGACACGTTTGGGAATACCGGCCAGCAACGGCAACAAGGCGCTTTTCAGCGAGTTAGGGAGCACGTAGGCGGTGTCGAACTGGCCCGCGATCCGCCTCGCCAGCGCGCGGCGCCCCTTCAGCTGCAAACCGCCGTGGGCGAAGGGGAATTCGATGACCTCGTGCACCTGCGGCATGGCGCGGTACACCGGCGCCACCCAGGGGAGGGCGCCGACGCTGAGCCGCTCGCCGCGCGCGTGCAGGCGACGCAGCAGAGGCTCGGTCATGACCGCGTCGCCTATCCACTGGGGAGCAATGATCAAGGAGGCCCCCCCGAAACGGCCTTCGGCCGCGGCGGCCGCGGGAGGAAGGCCTGGCACCCTAGTGCCCTGCAGCGACGTGCTCGCCGTCCTTGAGCTTGTACAGCGTGCCGCAGTAAGGGCACTTGGCCTGGCCGGTGCGCGCCACATCCAGATAGACCTTGGGGTGGCTGTTCCACACCGCCATCTCGGCCTTGGGGCTGGGGCAGAACACGCCGCCCTGCGGGTTCAGGTCGCCGGCAAGCAGCTCAACGGTGAAAGAGGTACTCATGATCAGACCTTGGACAGCCAGGCGGCGTATTTCGGGTTGCGGCCGTTGACGATGTCAAAAAACGCGCTCTGGATTTTTTCGGTGATGGGGCCGCGTGAACCGCTGCCGATCTCGATGCGGTCCAGCTCGCGGATGGGCGTGACTTCGGCCGCCGTTCCGGAGAAGAAGGCTTCATCGGCAATGTAGATCTCGTCGCGCGTGATGGATTTTTCCCTGAGCTCCAGTCCCAGGTCCTTGCAGATGGCGAAAATCGTGTTGCGCGTGATGCCGTTGAGAGCGCCTGCGCTGGAATCCGGCGTGTAGACCACGCCCTTGCGCACGATGAACAGGTTTTCGCCCGCACCTTCGGAGGCAAAACCCTGGGGATCGAGCAACAGGGCCTCGTCGTAACCTTCGTCGGTGGCCTCCATGTTGGCCAGGATGGAGTTGGTGTAATTGCTGACCGCCTTGGCGTGGATCATGGTGATGTTCACATGGTGGCGCGTGAAGCTGCTGGTCTTGACGCGGATGCCGCGTTTCATGCCTTCCTCGCCGAGGTAGGCGCCCCAGGTCCAGGCCGCGACCATCAGGTGGATGGTGTTGCCCTTGGGGCTGACGCCCAGCTTTTCGGAGCCTATCCAGGTCAGCGGACGGATATAGCCGCTCTCGAGCCTGTTTTCGCGCACCACGGCCAGCTGGGCGTCCATGACCTGCTGCGGGGTGAACGGAATTTTCATGCGCAGGATCTTGGCGCTGTTGAACAGGCGCTCGGTGTGTTCCTCCAGACGGAAAATGGCGGTGCTGCCATCGGCCGTCTTGTAGGCGCGTACCCCCTCGAAGGCGCCGCAGCCGTAATGCAGGGTATGGCTGAGGACGTGGATTTTGGCGTCGCGCCATTCGACCATCTGGCCGTCCATCCAGATTTTGCCGTCGCGGTCTTCCATGGAGGGTGCTACTGGGGACATGATGCTGATCCTGTGGTGAATGTCGTGAGAGGTTTCCCGGCCGCTGGCCCGTCGTCGGCCGCTGGCCGGACCGGAGAACCGGCTGAAAACCCGAAACGCTGATTTTACGGGCCGGGCGGCGAGCCGTCGGCGGCCGGCAGCGAATCGGTCGGCGCCGGCCTGAAAAGTTCATGGTGGACCAGCTTGCCGCCGACAAAGGTGCAGGTGACATGCGACTGGCCGCCATCGGTCCAGCGGAACACCTCGGGCTGGGCGTCCTTGTCCGACTGCAGCGCGCCCAGGCTTCGGGTCATGGCCACCACATGCAGCAGCGTCATACCCGGCTTGAGCTTGGCATTGAGCATGACGGCGCTGTCGGCATAACCGATGGGGCGATTGGCCGCGCGCCTGAGCACCTGCATCATGCGGGTGAAGTGAAGCAGCAGCCACATCATCAGGCCGCCGACCGCCGCCGCCACACCCGCCCAGCCAAAACCGCGGTACGCCAGCACCACCACCGCGACGCCGGCGATCGGAACAAAAATTTTCTGGAAGTTCATGACGCTATTTTCGCAGGCGCCGCGCGCCGGCTGGCTGCGGGGAGTGCGTAGGAAAAACCGCATGGCCGTCACTGCGCGTTCTTTCAAGCAAAATCGGCCTTCAGCCCATGCGGGGCGGGCGCCAACAGCTATATATTTAATAGCATCTGAACCGCCCGCCCCATGGCGGCTGCCACTATGCGAGGCTTCGCACGACCTCGATCGCCTGCTCCACACGCTCTATCGCATGGATGGTCAGGCCTTCAATCGGCTTTTTCGGCGCATTCGCCTTGGGTACCACCGCCACGCTGAAACCCAGCTTGGCCGCTTCCTTGAGCCGCTCCTGGCCGCGCGGCGCGGGGCGCACTTCGCCGGCCAGGCCAACCTCGCCAAAAGCGATGAAACCCTTGGGCAGCGGCTTGCCGCGCAGGCTGGAGGTGATCGCCAGCATCACCGCCAGGTCGGCCGCCGGCTCGCTGATGCGCACCCCGCCGACGGCGTTGACAAACACGTCCTGGTCCATGCAGGCGATGCCGGCGTGGCGGTGCAGCACCGCCAGCAGCATGGCCAGGCGGTCCCGGTCCAGACCCACCGACAGACGCCGCGGACTCGGGCCGCCGCTGTCGACCAGCGCCTGGATTTCCACCAGCAGCGGGCGTGTGCCCTCCAATGTGACCATCACGCAGCTGCCGGGCACCGGCTCGCTGTGCTGGCTCAGAAAGATGGCGCTGGGGTTGCTCACGCCCTTGAGGCCTTTTTCGGTCATGGCGAACACGCCAATCTCGTTGACTGCGCCGAAGCGGTTTTTGATCGCCCGCACCAGCCGGAAACTCGAATGCGTGTCGCCCTCGAAATACAGCACGGTATCGACCATGTGTTCGAGCACGCGCGGGCCGGCCAGCGCGCCTTCCTTGGTCACGTGGCCGACCAGGATGATGCAGACGCCGCTGGCTTTGGCCGCGCGCGTCAGGTGGGCCGCACACTCGCGCACCTGGGCGACCGAGCCCGGCGCCGAGGTGAGCTGCTCGGAATACACGGTCTGAATGGAATCGATCACGGCCACGGCCGGCCGGGTGGCCTCCAGCGTGGCGAGGATTTTCTCCAGCTGGATCTCCGCCAGCACCTTGACTTGCGAGCCGTCCAGCCCGAGGCGGCGCGAGCGCAGCGCCACCTGGGCGCCGCTTTCCTCGCCGGTGACATATAACGTGCCCCCACGCTTCCCCACCCCGTGTGGGTCGCTGCCCCCCGAGGGGGCCTTCGCGCCTTGGGGCGGCCCGACGGTGCTCAAGCTGGCGTCGAAGCCACGCTGCAGGGAATCGAGCGCCTGCAGCAACAGCGTGGACTTGCCGATGCCCGGGTCGCCGCCGATCAGCACCACACCGCCTTCGACAATGCCGCCGCCGAGCACGCGGTCCAGCTCCTCGTGGCCGGTGGGTGTGCGTGCCATGTCGGTCGCTTCGATGTCAGCCAGGGTCGCGACTTCCGAGGGTTTGGCCAATGAGGCAAACCGGTTCTTCACCGGCGACTGACTTTCCGCGACGGATTCGATCAAGGTGTTCCAGGCGCCGCAATGCGGGCACTTGCCCAGCCATTTGGGGTTGGTGCCGCCGCATTCGGTGCAGGTGTAAATCGTCTTGTCTTTGGCCATGGGGGAATATTACTGTAATTATTCACAGTACGGGTAACTCCCAACAGATCCCGGCAGACAGGGGCTGGGCAGGAAAGCATCCTTTCATTTAACATGTTAAATAATTTCAGCATTCCACATGACTACTCCTTTTACCCACCGCAACCTGCCCCGCCTGCTGCTGCAGGCGCGCGAGTCGGTGATGGCGCACACCCGGCCGCGCCTGCGCGAGCATGCCCTGAGCGACCAGCAGTGGCGCGTGCTGCGGGTGCTGGGCGAACACGGCGTGGTGGAAACCGGCAAGGTTGCGCGCGAAGCCTTCATCCTCGGGCCCAGCCTGACTGGCGTGCTGACCCGCATGGAGCGGGATGGCCTGATCCGCCGCGCGCGCGATCCGGCCGACCAGCGCCGCACCACCGTGGAAGCCACGGACAAAGGTGTGCAACTGGTGGCCACACTCTCGGGGGCCATTGAAGCGCACTACGCCTGGATGGAAGCAAGCCTGGGAAAAGACAAGCTCGCGCAGCTGTATGCGCTGCTCGACGAGGTGATTGCACTGGAGCAGCCATGAGCTGGATGCCTGAAGGAACCGTGTACGGCGTACTGCTCAATTTCGAACACGAAGTTGAGGTGCTCGCGCCGCAGATGAACCAGCCGCCTTACAAGATGCCGCCGAAAGCGCCCGTGCTGTATGTGAAAACAGCCAACACCTGGAGTGCGCATGGCGCAGCCATTGCCGTGCCGGCACGGGTCCCCGAGGTCGAGATCGGCGCCACCATCGCGATGGTGATGGGGGAGACCGGTACGGTTGCCGGCTATGTGCTGATGAACGACCTGTCCGTTCCGCACGCCAGCTTTTTCCGCCCACCCGTCAAGTTCAAATGCCTGGACGGCTTTCTCGGCATCGGGGATCGCCTGGTGCCTGCCAGCGAAGCCGGCGATCCCGCGGGCTTCATGCTGGAAGTGCGCATCAACGGCGAACTCGGACAAACCGTGAACTTCAACCATTTGGTGCGCGACGCCGCCCGGCTGCTGGCCGATGTCGGTGAGTTCATGACCTTGCACGCTGGCGATGTGCTGATGCTGGGCTGCGATGCGGGCCGGCCCCTGGCAAGGCGGGGTGATCGTATCGACATCAGCGCGGCTGGCTTTGGCACATTGAGCAACAGGCTCATTGAGGAACCGAGCGACGCCGGGCCGCCCCGAGGCGCGAGCGCCCCGGCGGGGGGCAGCGACGACACGCCAGTGCGAAGCGTGGGGGCCACATCTTCATGAAACACGCACGTGTTGTGTATGAAGGCCAGACCCAGCACGCCATCGAGCGCGATGGGCGGCTGCTGCTCGACGACGGCCACCTCGTCAGTGAAGACGCCGTCACCTGGCTGCCGCCGCTGGCGCCCACGCCGCGCCCGCGCACCATTCTTGCGCTGGGCCTCAATTACGCCGACCATGCGAAAGAACTTGAATTCAAGGCGCCCGAAGAACCTCTGGTCTTCATCAAGGGTGAAGGCACGCTGACCGGACACCGGCAGTTCACGCGCCGGCCGGCCGACGTGCAGTTCATGCATTACGAATGTGAACTGACGGTGGTCATCGGACGGACCGCAAAAAAGGTCAAGCGCGACGACGCCTACGACTTCATCGCCGGCTACACCGTCGCCAACGACTACGCGATCCGCGACTACCTCGAAAACTGGTACCGCCCGAATCTGCGTGTGAAAAACCGCGACGGCTGCACGCCGCTGGGCCCGTGGCTGGTGGATGCGGCGGACATCGCCAACCCGATGGCGCTGGCACTGCAAACCAGCGTCAACGGAAAAGTCACGCAGTCCGGCAACACGCGCGACATGATTTTCGACGTGCCTTTCCTGATCGAGTATTTCAGCAACTTCATGACGCTGCAGCCCGGCGACCTGATCCTGACCGGCACACCCGACGGTGTGGTCGATTGCCGGCCCGGCGACGTGGTGGTCACCCGCATCGAGGGCTTGGGCGAACTTTTCAACACGATTGAATGAACATGACAAGAATAGATCACCTCATCAACGGCAAAACGGTTGCCGGCAACAGCTACTTCGAAACCGTCAACCCCGCCACGCAGGACGTGCTGGCCGAAGTCGCTGCTGGCGGCGAAGCCGAAGTCAACGCCGCCGTGGCCGCCGCGAAAGAGGCCTTTCCGAAGTGGGCCGGCATGCCGGCACCGCAGCGCGCCAAACTGGTCCGCAAGCTCGGCGACCTGATCGCCACCCATGTGCCGGAAATCGCGCAGATGGAGACCAACGACTGCGGACAGGTGATTGCGCAAACCGGCAAGCAACTGATCCCACGCGCGGCTGACAACTTCTATTACTTCGCCGAGATGTGCACGCGGGTTGATGGCCACACCTACCCGACCGAAACGCACCTGAACTACACGCTGTACCACCCGACTGGCGTCTGCGCGCTGATCTCGCCGTGGAACGTGCCCTTCATGACCGCCACCTGGAAGGTCGCGCCCTGCCTGGCGTTTGGCAACACCGCGGTGCTCAAGATGAGCGAACTGTCACCGATGACGGCGGCGCGCCTGGGCGAACTCGCCCTCGAAGCCGGCATTCCGCCCGGGGTGCTCAACATCGTGCACGGCTACGGCAAGGACGCGGGGGAGCCCCTGTGCCGCCACCCCGACGTGCGCGCGATCTCGTTTACCGGCTCCACCGCCACCGGCAACCGCATCGTGCAGGCGGCGGGCCTGAAAAAATTCAGCATGGAGCTGGGCGGCAAATCACCGTTCGTGATTTTTGATGACGCGAACCTCGAACGCGCGCTCGACGCCGCCGTCTTCATGATTTTTTCCAACAACGGCGAACGCTGCACGGCCGGCAGCCGCATCCTGGTGCAGCGATCGATCTACGCCGACTTCGTTGCGAAGTTCGTGGAACGCGCCAAACGCATCAAGGTCGGTGACCCGCTCGATGAAACCACCACCATCGGCCCCATGATTTCGCAGGGCCACCTGGCCAAGGTGCGCAGCTACATCGAACTCGGCCCGAAAGAAGGCGCCACCTTGCTGTGCGGCGGGCTGGGCGCACCGGACCTGCCGGAGCGGGTAAAAAAGGGCAACTACGTGTTGCCCACGGTGTTTGCCGACGTGGACAACCAGATGCGGATTGCCCAGGAAGAAATCTTCGGCCCGGTCGCCTGCCTGATCCCGTTCAAGGATGAAGCCGACGCGATCCGCCTGGCCAATGACACGCAGTACGGCCTGTCGAGTTATGTCTGGACCGAGAACCTGGGCCGCGCGCACCGCGTCGCCGCCGCCGTTGAAGCCGGCATGTGTTTCGTCAACAGCCAGAACGTGCGCGATTTGCGCCAGCCCTTCGGCGGCACCAAGGCCTCGGGTACCGGGCGCGAAGGCGGCACCTGGAGTTACGAGGTGTTCTGCGAGCCGAAGAACGTGGCGGTGTCGCTCGGTAGCCATCACATTCCGCATTGGGGAGTCTGAGCATGGGAACACTGGCACTCGCCGCCAAAATCACGCACGTGCCCTCGATGTACCTCAGCGAGCTGGACGGCCCGCGCAAGGGCACGCGGCAGGACGCCATCAACGGCCACCTGGAAATCGACCGGCGTTGCCGCGCCCTCGGCGTGGACACCATCGTGGTGTTCGACACGCACTGGCTGGTCAACGCGAACTATCACATCAATTGCGCGCCGCACTTCAAGGGCCTGTACACCAGCAACGAGCTGCCGCACTTCATCAGCAACATGGGCTTCGAGTTTGCGGGCAACCCGGCGCTGGGCCACTTGCTGGCAAAGGCCTGCAATGCGCATGGCGTGGAAACCCTGGCGCACGACGCCACCACCCTGAACCCCGAGTACGGCACGCTGGTTCCCATGCGTTACATGAACGCCGACCAGCACTACAAGGTGGTGTCGGTTTCGGCGTTGTGCCAGGCGCATTACCTCAACGACAGCGCGCGCCTGGGCTGGGCCCTGCGCCGCGCGATTGAAGACGAGTACGACGGCACGGTGGCGATTTTTGCCAGCGGCTCGCTGTCGCACCGCTTTGCGCAAAATGGCCTGGCACCTGAATACGCCTTCAAGATCTGGAGCCCCTTCCTCGAAACACTGGATCAGGAGGTGGTGCGCATGTGGCAGCGCGGCGACTGGAAGACGTTCTGCGCGATGCTGCCCGAATACGCCGCCAAGGGCCACGGTGAAGGCTTCATGCACGACACCGCCATGCTGCTGGGCGCCCTGGGCTGGTCGGACTACAACGGCCAGGCCGAGGTCATCACGCCCTACTTCGGCGCCTCGGGCACCGGGCAGATCAATGCGGTGTTTCCGGTCACGCCACAAACCGGCGCCGCCATTCCTGCCGCGCAGGCCTCGACCGCGCACGGCTACCAGGCCGTGAGCCGGCTCTGACCGACACTGGACAAGCCATGCCCCACCTCGTCATCCTCTACACCCCCAACCTCGAGGCCGCCACGGACATGACCGCGCTGTGCCGCGTTCTGGCCGACACCATGCTGGCCGTGAAAGACGACGAAGGCCAACAGGTCTTCCCCACCGGCGGCACGCGGGTGCTGGCCTACCCGGCGGCGCACTATGCGGTGGCCGACGGCAAGCGCGACTACGCCTTCGTCTACCTGAACCTGCGCATGGCTTCCGGCCGCTCCGACGCTACAAAAAAGAGAGCTGGCGACGCTTTACTGGCAAGCGCTACAGCCCATTTTGATCCTCTGATGAAGGAACGGCTGATCGGCATCACGCTGCAGATGGACGAAAGTTCCGGCCAGGTCTACGACGGCAAGCACAGCAACCTTCACCCTCTTTTCCAGAAAACCTGACCATGTTCAGCCCCGAACTCATTGCCCAGCTGGCCGCCGAACTGGACCACAGCGAGAAGACCCGCGTGCAGGTCGAGCATTTATCAAAGCGTTACCCCGGCATGACGGTGGAAGACGGCTACGCGATTTCCCGCGCCTGGGTGCAGATGAAAATTGCCGGCGGGCGTGTGGCCCGGGGCCACAAGATCGGCCTGACTTCGCGCGCGATGCAGATCTCCAGCCAGATCGACTCTCCCGACTACGGCACGCTGCTGGACGACATGTTTTTTGAACCCGGCGACATCCCCGCGGTGCGTTTCATCGCGCCGCGCGTCGAGGTCGAACTGGCCTTTGTGCTGAAGAAAAAACTGGAGGGCACACACATCACCGTGGACGACGTGCTGGACGCCACCGACCATGTGCAGCCTGCGATCGAGATCATCGACGCACGCATCGAGCAGTTCGACCGCCACAACAAGGCCATGCGCAAGGTGCAGGACACCATTAGCGACAACGCCGCCAACGCCGGCATCGTGCTGGGCGGCCGCAAGGTGTCGCCAC
>NZ_JAQSDL010000042.1 GCF_029945895.1 Polaromonas sp.
CCTCCCCCCGCCCCTCCCTCGCCCCGCTGGGCGATGGCGGGGAGCTTCATTTGGCAACGTGTGCTGCACTCGCGTGCAAACATCTCCGCCGCTTGGCTCCGACATGAGGCGCTACGCGCGTCATGTCTCCCCGTACCCGTATTGGATTTTTCTTCCCCTACCCGTCGGGCTGGGCCGAGGAGCGCAGGTAAAAGCGGATCAGGGCTCGCGATTGTCTGAGGCGAAGCCGAGTTCGAGCGAGACCCCGCTTTTGCCGAGCACCGCAGGCTGCCCGTAGCGAAGCGGAGGGACCCAGACCATCGGGTCGCCTTTCTTTTCCTTAGGTTTCTTTGGCGAAGCAAAGAAAAGTAAGTCGCCCGCCGGGGCGAGTCCCGGCTTGCTGGCAAGCTATAAAAGTGAATCAATCCGCGACCCGATCCCCCTGCCACCCGTTATGCTCCCCCCATGGGTGAATTCGACCTGATCGCGCGTTATTTCACACGTCCCACGACCCGCGCCGTGCTGGGCGTCGGTGACGACTGCGCCCTGCTGCAGCCGGCCGCCGGCATGCAGATGGCCATTTCCTGCGACATGCTGGTCGAGGGCCGGCATTTTTTTCCGGATGTGGACCCATTCACGCTGGGCCACAAGGCGCTGGCGGTCAACCTCAGCGACCTCGCGGCCTGCGGTGCGCGGCCGCTGGCCTTCACGCTGGCGCTGGCCCTGCCGCGGGCCGACGAAGCCTGGCTCGCGGCGTTTTCGCGGGGCCTGTTCGCATTGGCCGATGCGCACGGCTGCGAACTGGTCGGCGGCGACACGACGCAAGGGCCTTTGACCATCTGCATCACCGTGTTCGGCGAGGTGCCGCGCGGGCAGGCGCTGCTGCGTTCGGGTGCGCGCGACGGCGACGATGTGTACGTCAGCGGCACGCTCGGCGAGGCGCGGCTGGCACTGGAAGCACTGCGCGGCAGCATCGTCTTGCCGCATGAACGGCTGGCCGCAGCGCGCGATCGGCTGGAGCAGCCCACGCCGCGTGTGGCGCTGGGCCTGGCGTTGCGCGGCATTGCGACGGCAGCCATCGACGTGAGCGATGGCCTGCTCGGCGACCTGGCCCACATCCTGGAGGCGTCCGGCACCGGCGCCCGCATCGACACCTCGATTGCTATAAATTTGCTAGCTATTGGCGCAGATCCGGCAAGGGCTGAGGGCCATTTTTCCCATGAAACCCGGCTGCGCTGCGTGCTGGCCGGCGGCGACGACTACGAACTGGTCTTCACCGCCCCGGTGTCAGCCCGCGCGGCGGTGCAGTCCGCGGCGCTGCAGGCGCAGACAGCGGTGACGCGCATCGGTGTCGTCGAACACCCGCCCGGCCTGCGGCTGATCGACGCCTCGGGCCATGCCGTACCGGGCCGCTACGCGTCCTTCGATCACTTCGCCTGAACCGGTGTGCGCTTGCGGGCCTGCTGCGTGCGTCCGCCATACCCCCAATCGGTGGCTGGCAGCTCCCGCACCACCACGTAACTGGCTTCTTCCAGGGCGCCGCCCTCCGCGAGCTGGTGCTGCAGTTCGGCAAACGCCGCGCTGACAAATGCGGCTTTTTCCGCCACCGTGTTGGTGCCGGCCGTGATGCTGACCTCAAGCAGCGCGGTGGGCCGCTGCAGCTCGTCGCCACCGACATACCACTGTGCGGCCGGCAGGCCTTCGAAGATGACCGCCGTCACCTCGCGCCGCTTGCCGAGCAGCTGCGCGGTCAGCGTGGTCAGCGCCTGGGCCATTTGCCGGTAACGGGCCGGGGTTTGCGGCGGCGCCACTTTCAGTGTCAAGGTGGGCATCTCAGGCCTCCCGGGGAAGTTGCAGCCTTGCCGGGCGGCGCAGGGCCTGAAGGCTGCGCCGGATGACATAGCGAAAGAAATCGTTGATCGCCTGCCGGCGCAAGGCCTCGGCCTGGCGCTTCGCTGCATCGTGCAGACGCTGGTAGCTGTCGTGGTGGAGATCGCTGTACATGGCGGGTCCTTTCGTTACGTGTAGCGGGTGCTGGCAACTGTAGGCAAGGCCTCGCCTGCGGGAAACAGCGTGACAGGCAATTGGGTTTTGCATGCGCTGCAAAGGCAGGGACAGCCGCGGCTGGTTACCATGGCGCCATGCGCGACCTCAGCTTCGACGACATGCACCTGTTTGCCCGCGTGGCCGAGCTCGGCACACTCTCGGCGGTGGCGCGCGAGCGCGATGTCCCGGTGAGCCAGGTCTCGCGCACACTGGCGCGCATCGAAAAGGCCTGCGGCGCGCGGCTGATCCACCGCTCCACCCACGGCCTGACTCCGACCGCCGAAGGCCACACCTTTTTGCAATACTGCCGCCGCCTGACCGGTACGCTGGACGAGCTGGAGGGCGAGTTTGCCAGCCAGTCGCGCCAGGCCAGCGGCTGGGTGCGGGTGGCGGCCAGCACGGTGGTGGCCGAGTACCTGCTGATCCCCAGCTTCGAGAGCCTGCACGCGCGCCACCCCAGGCTGTGTGTGGAACTGCAGGTTGAAGACAGGCTGGTCGACATGGCGCACGACGGCATCGACATTGCCATCCGCACCGGCACGCCGACGACCGACACGGTGGTGGCGCGGCAGCTCGGCACGCTGGGCCGCAAGCTGTACGCCACGCCGGGCTACCTGCAGGCCCACGGCACACCCCGCCATCCGGACGAGCTGCACCAGCACCGCCTGATCACCAACAGCACGGTGACCATGCTCAACCGCTGGCCTTTCATCGTCAAGGGTGAACCCAGTGTGGTGGTGGCCGAAGGGCAGTGGCGTTCGGGCAGCACCGGCATCACCGCGCAGCTGGCGCTGCACGGCCTCGGCATCTCGCGTTTTGCCACCGTGGTGGCCGAGCCCCTGGTGCGGCGCGGCTTGCTGGTGCCGGTGCTGCCCGAATTTGTCGATGAACAGCCCAGCCCGATTTACGCCGTCACGCTGACAAGCCGGCACCGCCTGCCCAAAATCAGGGCCTGCCTCGACCACTGGGCCGGCTGGTTTGCCCAGGCCGGGGGCGCGCAGCCCGCTGCGGGTATAACCCCCTGATGCAAGCCGACACACCCCTCGCCCCGCCCCCCGAAGTTGAGCGCCTGCTGGCCAGCGCCACCCGCCTCGAAACCCCCTGCGGCAGCGGCAGCATGGTCTGGCACTGCTGGCAGCCCGCACCGGCTGCGTCTGGCGCGACACACCTGCCGGTGGTGCTGTTGCACGGCGGCAGCGGCAGCTGGACCCACTGGCTGCGCAACATCGACGCGCTGGTGGGCAGCGGCCGTCAGGTGCTGGCCGCCGACCTGCCGGGTTTTGGCGACTCGGCGCTGCCCGCCACCGGCAACGACGCCGACGCGCTGGCCGCCCCGCTGCAGGCGGGTCTGCAAGTACTGCTGGGTGATGGTGCCTGCGACCTGGTGGCGTTTTCCTTCGGCGGCATGGTCGCCGGTTTTCTGGCGGCACAGTGGCCGGCCCGCGTGGCGCGGCTGGTGCTGGTCGGCTCCCCCGGCCTGGGCGTGGCGTCGAGAAACACCGTCACACTCACGGCCTGGCGGCACCTGCCCGACCTGGCCGAACGCGAGGCCGTGCACCGCAAGAACCTCGCCGCGCTGATGCTCTACCGCCCCGAAGCCATCACCACCCTGGCGCTGCGGGTGCACAGCGACAACACGCTGCGCGACCGCATGAAGGGCCGCCGCCTGGCCTACACCGACGTGCTGGCGCGCACACTCGCTGGGGTGCGCTGTCCGGTGGACGCGATTTACGGCCGCGAAGACGCGCTGTACCGCGAACGGCAGGAAGCACTGGCGCTGGCCCTGCAGTCGGCGCCCCACTTTCGCGGCCTGCACTGGATAGACAACGCGGGGCACTGGGTGCAGTTCGAGCAGGCGCAGGCCTTTGATGCCGTGCTGCGGGCGGTGCTGGAAGAAAGCCTCACCCCTTGAAACGCTATGAAAAACATAGCTGGTTGCGCACATCCGCATTGGGCTGCGTGCCATTTTTACGCATGAAATAAAATCGCTGTGCCCCCAGCGCACCCGCTCCACACACCATGCCCCCACTCAACGAAACCCCTGCCTTTCCGGGCGTGCCGAACCCGGCGCCGCCGCGCCGGCCCACGGCCCGCTTCATGCTGGCGCACCCGGCGCACCTGCTGGCGCTGGGCTTCGGCTCGGGCCTGAGCCCGGTGGCGCCCGGCACGGCCGGCACCTTGTGGGCCTGGCTGGCCTGGCTGGCGATCGCGCCCTGGCTCACAGCGCCGCAGATGGGGCTGCTGATTGCCGTGGCCACGCTGCTGGGCTGGTGGGCCAGCACGGTGACGGCCAGAAACATGGGCGTGGCCGACCCCGGCAGCATCGTCTGGGACGAAGTCGTGGCCTTCTGGCTCGTCCTCTGGCTGGTGATGCCGGCGGGGCTGTGGGCCCAGCTCGCGGCCTTTGTGCTGTTCCGCTTTTTTGACGCAGTGAAGTTCGGCCCCATGGCCTGGGCCGACCGGACCTTCAAGGGGTTTGGCTGGCGTGGCGGTTTCGGCATCATGTTCGACGACTTCGCGGCGGCGTTCTGCACGCTGCTGGTGATGGCCGCGTGGAGGTTCTGGTGAACCCCGTGTCACTACCAAAACAGGAGCTGCCTGCGCCCGCCCTTGTGGGGCTGCTGGCAGATTTGCTTGTCAAAAACGGCTGGCGGCTGGCCAGCGCCGAAAGCTGCACCGGCGGTTTGATCAGCGCCGCCTGCACCGACCTGGCGGGTTCCAGCAACTGGTTTGAGCGCGGCTTTGTCACCTACTCCAACGAGGCCAAGACCGACATGCTGGGCGTGGACGCGGCACTGATCACGGCGCACGGCGCGGTCAGCGAAGAAGTCGCACGCGCCATGGCGCTGGGCGCCATCGGGCATTCAAAAGCGCAGGTCGCTGTGGCGGTGACCGGTGTGGCCGGCCCCACCGGCGGCAGCCGCGCCAAACCGGTAGGCACCGTGTGGTTCGGTTTCATGGTGGACGGCCGGCTCAGCAGCGAGATGAGCCACTTCGGCGGCGACCGCGCGGCCGTGCGGTCGGCCACCGTGCACCATGCGCTGCAGCGGCTGCTGCAACTGATGCAACCGCCGGCCGACGCGCCATAAAGCTGCCCCTCATGTCTTGATGAGGTGGGCCTGCACCCCACGCCGCGGCGAGGGACCCACCTGCGGCGCAAACCCCAACCTGGCCCACATCTGCACCGTGTACCGCGGCGGCGGTGCCTCCAGCAGGGCGTGAATGTCGGCATAGGGCCTGGCCTGTTCGGGGTACTCCTGCAGCGCCTGCGACAGCGGCTGCATGGCCAGGCCCAGCGCCGTTGCCGCCAGCTGCGCACGCACATAGGCCCGGCCGGCGTTGACCTGCGTCGCGCGTCCGTTGCCTTCGGTCACCATCCAGAAAAACGCCGGCGTTGCAGCGATCTTCGCATTGAAGTCCTTGATCTGACCGGTGGTGGCCGTGTCGTCCGGCGCCGGCGCCTTGCTGCGGTCGAACAGGCCCAGCGCCGCCAGCGCACGCACCATGGGCGTGTTGATGGTGAGGCCGTCGCGGTGCTCGGCAATTTCGCGCGGGCCGACACGCAGCACTTTGAAGGATTCCATGATGGTGCGCGGCGTCACCAGCTCGATGCGCCAGGCCTGCATGGCGATGGCGCGATGCCGCTGCATCAGCTCTGGCTGGCCGGTTCCGACAAAACCGGTGCGCACCGGGTGCGGCGCAACGCTGGCGGCTATCGCCCGCAGCGCCTCCGGGGACGGCTCGCGCATCGCATAGGCTTCGCGGTTGGTGTGCCGTCTGAGGATCTGCGCAAACAGCGGGTCCGGCTGCACGGCGGCATCTGCGCTCAGGCGGATGCGGGCCACCGGACGTTGGTCCAGCGCAACCGGGCCAAACTCGCCTTGCGGAAACAGCGTGATGTCGGCGCGCAGGCCCTTCTGCCTTGCGGCGATGTCCAGCAGTTCCAGAAAGGTGCCGTGGCTCATCATGATCTGACGCGACAGCGGGTCGGTCTCGGGCAGGAGGCGCGTGAGGTCGCAGTACAGCGTGATCTCGCCGGACTGGCGCAGGTCCACCAGCCAGGACTGCAGGTTGTGCGAATGCGGCGCCAGAATCGCATGGCTGAGGATCCAGTGGCGCACGTCGGCAGTGTCGGCCGCAGGGCCGCGCCAAGGCGCAATCGCCTCGGGCGGCAGCTCGGATGAGCAGCCGGCCAGACTGGCGCTGGCGCCCAGCACCGCGCCGCCGCCGGCCAGGCGCACAAAGTTTCTGCGGTTCATGAAGCGGTCCTTTCAAAAGCCTGCCTTGAGACCGTAAGCTCTTTCGCAGGAACCGCCTTGCGCAAAGTCAACAGGCCCAGCTCGGCCAGCGCCGCTCGCAACGCCTCGGCAAACGGCGTGTGCGGCTCGGCCCCGGTCAGGGCCGCCATGCGGGTGTTGACCAACGCGTGCGGCGTGTGCCACTGGTAACGCATTTCACACAGCGCCGCGATTTTCGGCAACACCAGGCCCAGCGCCCGCATCATGGGCCAGGACAGGGAGCCGGTGTGCAGCTTTCCGCCGGCGGGCAGCCAGCCGCGCTCCCAGGCGATATCGGTCAGTGCATCGGTCCAGTCCTGGCCGGTGAGGCTGTAGCCGGCAAAGTGCAGGGTCTCGAAGGCCGGCAGCCGGTGCCGCTGTCCGGCCACCGTCACAAAACTGCGCGCCATGTCGGGCAGCCAGGCCCAGGCCGTCGGCACGTTCAGGGGACCGGGGTAGGTGAACCTGCCGCGCCGGATGTCCTTGACCATCACTTCGTCCAGCCACGAACCGCTGCCGCTGCCAAAAAAGTCGCCGCCGCGAATCACCACCGCCTTCATGCGGCCGTCCTGCGTGGCTGCGCGCACCTGCGCCTCGCTGTCCATGCGCATGTGTCCCTTGAAGGTGCTGGCCGCCTGCGCCGTGTCTTCGCGCAGCAGCGGCGGCATGGTCGCGCCAAAGTTGTAGACGCTGGCCGGCAGCATCAGCAAGGCCCCGAGCTCCCGTGTCACGTCGATGGCCGCCTGCGTCAGCCCGGGCAGATCGCGGCGCCAGGCCCGGTGGGTGTAGACCGGACTCAGCCCCTGCACCACCACCGCAGCGCCGTGTGCAGCCGATGCAAGCAGGGCGGTGTCGCCCGGCTGCGCTGGCAGCCACACCACACCGGGAATCACCGGGCCGCTGGCACCCGGGCGCAGCTGGGCGAACACCCGCCAGCCCGCCTGGGCAAAGGCGTGCGTGGCCGCCAGGCCAAATCGCCCACGGGCGCCGAGGATGAGAACAGTGGCAGGCTGGGTCATGAAATTCTCCTGAAGAAAAGCGGTGGACATGGCGTGATTGTGGAAACCTGCCAGCTGTTCGACAATCCCCTGACACCTCACATCAGGTATTCATCAATGAATAACAACTTCGACTGGCGCCTGGTGCGCTCCTTCCTGGCGGCACTGGACCAGGGCAGCCTGCTGGGCGCGGCACGTGTCCTGTCCACCACCCAGCCCACCATCGGCCGACACGTCGCCGAACTGGAGGCGCAGCTCGGCGTGTTGCTGTTCGAGCGCACCGGCCGGGGCCTGTTGCCCACGCCCACCGCACTGCAGCTGGCAGCGTCGGCCCGCGCCATGGACAGTGCGGCCAACGAGCTCGCACGCAACGTGTCGGGCCTGGAGCCGGGCATTTCGGGCACAGTGCGCATCACCGCCAGCCAGCCGGTGGCGTGTTATGTGCTGCCGCCCATCCTGGCGCAGATGCGCCTGGCCCTGCCCGACATCCAGGTCGAGCTGGTGGCCAGCAATGCGGTCAGCAACCTGTTGCGGCGCGAGGCCGACATCGCGCTGCGCATGGTGCAGCCCGCGCAGGCGAGTCTGGTGGTCAAACGCATCGCCAAAGTCACGCTGGGCTGCTACGCACATCGCGACTACCTGCGCCGGCGCGGCATGCCCAGGCAACCGCAGGAGCTGCTGAACCACGAGCTGGTCGGCAATGACCGCGACGAGGCCATCCTCAAGGGCATGACGGGTTTTGGCCTGCCGGTGACACGCGAGTCGTTCGCGTTTCGCTGCGACGACCTGATCGCCTACTGGGAGGCCGTGCGCGCCGGCCTGGGCATCGGTTTCATTGCCGACTACCTCGCCGCCACCGACAGGGACGTCGTCGCCGTGTTGCCCATGGTCAAGGTGCCGCCGTTGCCGATCTGGCTCACGGTGCACCGCGAAATCCGCACCAGCCGCCGCATTCGCGCCGTGTATGACTTCCTGAGCCAGGCGGTGCCGAAGGCGCTTTAGGCGGCCTGGGCGGCAGGTGCCGCCAGCGCACCCAGGGCCGCCACCCCCACCGGCGGCTCGGCCAGCCAGGGCAGCACAAAAGTGCGGCGCGCCAGGCCGCCGGCGATACGTGCGGTCTGGCGGTGTTCTCCGGCCAGGCGGGCCTGCAGCAACGGGTCGGTGGTGCCGGTGGCGGCCACGCTTTTGTGGATGATCCAGGCCCAGGGTTCGATTTTTGCGCGGCGCAAATCGTCCTGCAGTGCCGCGGCCTGACTCACCGGCGTGAACTCGGGCAGGGTCACCAGAAGGACATGCGTCGTGGACGCATCCTGCAGGCGCATCAACGGCGTGATGATGTGTACCCCATGGTTGCCACCCTCGTACTGCTGCATCATCTGCCGGTGGTAGGCGCCGGTGGCGTCCATCAGCAGCAGCGAGTGACCGGTGGGCGCGGTGTCCAGCACCACAAAGGCGCTGCGCGCCTCGTTGACGACGCGGCTGAAGGCATGAAACACCGCCACCTCTTCGGTGCAGGGCGACTGCAGGTCCTCCAGCAGCAGGGCCCGGCCCTGTTCGTCGAGCGCCTTGCCACGCGTGGCCATGATTTTGGTGATGTAGGCCTCGGTCTCGGCTTTCGGGTCGATGCGGCCGACCTTCAGGTTCGGCAGGCTGCCGTTGAGCGTGCCCGCCACATGGGCCGCCGGGTCGGTGGTGGTCAGGTGCACGCTGTGGCCACGTCGGACCAGCCCCACGGCCAGCGCTGCAGCAATGGTGGTTTTGCCGACGCCGCCCTTGCCCATCACCATGATCAGGCCGTGGCCCAGGGCCGCCAGTTCATCGGCCAGGCGGGACAACGGTTCGGCCGGCAGCTCCGCGCCGGCTGGCGCGGCCGGCACGGCGGCGGGCGCAGACTCTCGCCCTGGCCCCGCCAGCAAGGCACGCAGCGCCGGCAAGCCCACGGTGTCGAAGGCGCGCAGCGGCACCTCGTCACACGGCAGGCGCGCCAGCGCCTCGGGCATCTGCGTGATGGCCCGCAGGCCCAGCGCCTCCATGGCGCGGGCGGTGGGGTCGACCTGGCCGCCCTTCTGCACGGTGGCGTGAAACACGCCGTTGACCACCAGGCGCTGGTTGGACAGTCCCAGGGTGCGCAGCTCATCGGCGGTGCGCGCGGCTTCCTGCATCGGGCGTGGGTCGGGCCGCGTCACCAGCACCACGGTGGTGGTGACCTCATTGCTGAGCGCGGCCAGCGCGGCATTGAAGCGCGCTTCCTGCATCTTCAGGCCCGAGTGCGGTCCCAGGCAGGAGGCGCCGCGGTCGTTGCCGGCCAGAAACCCGCTCCAGGCCTTGGGCAGACTGAGCAGGCGCAAGGTGTGGCCGGTGGGCGCGGTGTCGAAGATGACGTGGTCCCAGCCGGCGCCCTCCTGGGCCAGCAGCGCGGCGAACTCGTCGAACGCAGCAATCTCGGTGGTGCAGGCGCCGGACAGCTGCTCGCGTACGGTGGCGCGTTCGTCCTCGCTCGCGCCGGCATCGAGCTGCGCCAGCACGCGCAGGCGGTAGGCTTCGGCGGCCGCATCGGGGTCGATGTTGAGAACCGCCAGTCCCGGCACACCGGGCACATCCACCGGCTGGTTGCGCAGCGGCACGCCCAGCATTTCGTCGAGGTTGGAGGCGGCATCGGTGCTGACCAGCAACACGCGCCGGCCCGCGTCAGCCAGAGCGATGGCCGCCGCGGCCGACAGGGAGGTCTTGCCTACGCCGCCCTTGCCGGTGAAAAAAAGAAAACGCGTGGCGGCAGAAAGAAAACCCGGGGCATCGGTGCGTGTGTTCATGGTCACACCATGGCACACCGATGTCCGGCGGGCTTGCCGCAGATCAACGCCCGGCCGGTCGCGCCAGGCTTTTTCGGCAACGGGGTTCTCCGGGCTGTGTAAAGTAGGCATTGCCCTGCAGCACCGCCTTGGCAGGGCGTGTAAAGTTGTTTTGTTTTTTGGCCAAGCACCCCCGGCGCGGCTGACGGGTTTGACAAGGATTGAATGCTGATACCACGCTGGCTCCAGACGCCTGGGCACCGCCCCCGCGCGGCGGGCCGCGGGCAAGGCCCCGCAAAGATGTTGCTGCTGCCCCTGCTGGGGGCCCTGCTGGCCCTGCCTTGCGCCCACGCGCTGGAGTTCAGCTACGGCAACCCCTTCCCCGATGGCCCGTTGGCCGGTGTGGCCCGCAGCTTGCGGATCAGCGGGGAGCTGGTGCCGGGCGACACGGCCCGCCTGACCGAACTGGTGCGGCGCAAACCCGCCGACGCCTGGCACGCCCTGGGGCGGGTCGAGCTGGCCATTTCAGGCGGCGACACCACGGAAGCCGTGCTGCTGGCCGACACCCTGGCCGCACTGTATCCGCACACGGTCACCACCGCCGACTGCGCGGGCGCCTGTGCCATCGTCTGGCTGGCAGGCGCCTGGCGGCTGTTGCCCGAAGGGCGGATTGGCCTGCAACAACAGCCGGGTTCCGCGCCGGACAGGGGGCCCACCGACCGGCTGCGCACCTACCTTTTCAAGCAGGGCCTGCCCGCGTCGGTTTACGGTCGCTGGATGGCCAGCCGCACCCCGGGGGTGTACTGGCTGTCCGGGCCGGAGGTCAACACCACCGGCACCTGGCCACCCTACTATTTCCAGAGGCTCAGCGCCCGCTGCCCACCGCTGGACGCCACGGACGAGTCCTTTCACGCAGTGCGGCGTTGCGCGGCCCGGCTGGTGATCAGCCAGAAGGCTTTTGCTTTTGACAAACTGCTGGAGGGCGTCAACGACCCGTGGTGGAACGACAACCGGGACCTGCTGCGGGATGCGCCGCGGTGAATGTGGCCCCCACGGTTGCTCACTGCGTGTAGCGCCCTGCCCCCCGAGGGGGCCGCTGCGCCTGCGGCCCTGGCTGGTCTGAAGACTTCCTACCGTTGCTCGTTTCGTGTCACTGCTTGCAGCGCGCTAACATGGCGTATCGGCCTTTCTGACCATCACCCAAGGAATTCTCATGCGATCCATTCTCTGTGCCAGCGTTTTGTCATTGTTGGTGTTGCCCACCGCCTGGGCGCAAGCCGATGCGGCTGCGGCGGCGGCCGCCAAGGAAGCCGGCGCGTCCGTCACGGCCAGCGGGCTGGTCTACCGCTCGCTGAAAGACGGCAGCGGCGCCAGCCCGGCCGCCACCGACACCGTCAAGGTGCACTACCGCGGCAGCTTTCCGGACGGCAAGGAGTTCGACAGCTCCTACAAACGCAATGAGCCCACCGAGTTTCCGCTGAACCGCGTGATCCCCTGCTGGACCGAAGGTGTGCAGAAAATGAAGGTGGGCGGCAAGGCCAAGCTGACCTGCCCGGCGGCGATTGCCTACGGCTCACGCGGCGCGGGCGGCGTGATTCCGCCCAACGCGACCTTGCAGTTCGAGATTGAGCTGCTGGAAGTCAGGAAATAAGCCCCCACGGTCACTTGCAACAAGATCCGTTCGTCCTGAGCCTGGCGAAGGATTCCCCCCCGACGCGCCTCAGCCCAGCAAGCCGGACGTGATCTCGTAAGAGCGCAGGCGCGCCTTGTGGTCGAAGATCTGGGAGGTGATCATCAGTTCGTCGGCGCCGGTGCGGGCCACAAAGGCCTCCAGCGCATGGCGCACCGTCGTTGGGGCACCGATGGCCGAGCATGACAGGGTCTGCTCCAGAATGGCGCGCTCGGGCGGTGTCAGGCGCTCCTCGTAACCGGCCACCGGCGGCTGCAGGCGCGAAGGCCGACCGCTGCGCAGGTTGACAAAGGCCTGCTGCATCGACGACGACAGCAGTTGCGCCTGCTCGTCGCTGTCGGCTGCAAACACATTGAAACCCAGCATCACGTAAGGGCGTGCCAGTTGTTCCGACGGCCGGAAGCGACTGCGGTAAACCTCGATGGCCTGCATCATCTGCGCCGGCGCAAAGTGCGAGGCAAAGGCAAACGGCAGGCCGAGCTGGGCCGCGAGCTGCGCGCCGAACAGGCTGGAGCCCAGAATCCAGAGCGGCACCTTCAGGCCGGCACCGGGCACGGCGCGCACGCGCTGGCCCTCGGACACCGGATCGAAGTAATGCATGAGCTCCACCACGTCCTGCGGAAACTCGTTGGGGTCGGCGTTCAGGTCGCGCCGCAGCGCGCGTGCCGTTGCCTGGTCGGAGCCCGGCGCCCGGCCAAGCCCGAGGTCGATGCGGCCGGGAAACAGCGATTCCAAGGTGCCGAACTGCTCGGCAATCACCAGCGGCGAATGGTTGGGCAGCATGATGCCACCCGCACCGACACGGATGCGCGAGGTGCCACCGGCCACATGCGCCATGACAACGGCTGTGGCCGCGCTGGCGATACCGGCCATGCCGTGGTGCTCGGCCAGCCAGTAGCGCTGGAAGCCCCAGCGTTCGGCGTGTTGCGCCAGGTCCAGGGTGTTGCGCAGGGACTGCGCGGCATCGCTGCCCTCCACGATGGGGGAGAGGTCCAGAACGGAAAAAGGGATCATGGGTGGCAGATGGGTCGCGTTGGCGCATTATCAATGCCCCGTCTGTGACAGCTCGCTGCACAGGCGCACCCGGACGGTGTACGATTTCCTTCCCTTCCGAAAGCGCCCATGCACCCCAATGAGCAAACCCTGGAGAAGTTCTACAGCGCCTTTGCGCGACTGGACCCGGACACCATGGCGCAGTGTTATGCGCCCGACGCGTCCTTCGACGACGAGGCTTTTTCGCTGCGTGGGCATGAGCACGTCACGGGCATGTGGCACATGCTGTGCGACGCCACCCGGGCCAGGGGGCGGGATGTGTGGAAACTCGACTACAGCGGCATCCAGGCCGACGCGGCCACCGGCCGGGCGCACTGGGAGGCCCACTACCGCTTCAGCGCCACCGGGCGCATGGTGCACAACGTGATCGACGGGCGCTTCACCTTCACCCCGCAGGGACTGATCGCCACCCACCGCGACCGCTTCGACTTCTGGGCCTGGGCGCGCCAGGCGCTGGGCACACCGGGCCTGCTGCTGGGCTGGACGCCTTTCCTGCGCAGCAAGGTGCGCAAAACGGCGGCAGCCAACCTGCACACCTACCTGGCGCGCAGCAAACAGGGCGGGCACTGAGCATGGCATCGACCCTGCCCGAGGCCTGGTTTGAAGGCTTTGAAGCGCGCGACTTCGAGGTCAACGGTACCTCCATCTTCGCCCGCTACGGTGGCAATGCGGCCGGCCCGACCCTGCTGCTGCTGCACGGCTTTCCGCAAAGCCATGTGATGTGGCACCGCGTGGCGCTGGCGCTGCAGGCGCACTTTTTCCTGGTCCTGCCCGACCTGCGCGGCTACGGCGATTCGTCCAAGGTGGCCGGCCTGCCCGACCACAGCAACTACAGCAAACGCAACATGGCGCAGGACGCCGTGGCCGTGATAGACGCGCTGGGCCGCGGCAGCTTCTACCTGTGCGGCCACGATCGCGGCGGGCGCGTGGCGCACCGCCTGGCGGTGGACCACCCCGCCCGCGTGGACAGGCTGTGCCTGATCGACATTGCACCCACGCTGGACATGTACAACGCCACCGACATGCGTTTTGCCACCGCGTATTACCACTGGTTCCACCTGATCCAGCCCAACCCTCTGCCCGAAACCATGATTGGCGGCAACGCTGTCGCCTACCTGCACGCCAAGCTGGGCGGCTGGGGCAGCCGGGGTTTGAGCTACATCGAGCCCGAGGCGCTGATCGAGTACGAACGCTGTTTCTGCACGCCCGAGGCGATTCACGCCGCCTGCGAGGACTACCGCGCCAGCGCCGGCATTGACCTGGTGCACGACCGGGAAAGCCGGGCGCGCGGCGAAAAGATCACCTGCGACACCCATGTGCTGTGGGGTGAGCGCGGTGTGGTGCAGCAGCTGTTCCAGCCGCTGGACCTGTGGCAGGCGCAATGCGCCGGCGTCGTCAGCGGCCAGGCCCTGCCGGCCGGGCATTTCATTCCCGAAGAGCTGCCGCTGGAAACCGCGCACGCGCTTCACCAATTTTTCAGGTAACCATCATGGCGCACTACACCGCTGAGGTTTTATGGCTGCGCAACGAAGGCGACTTTGCGGGCAACCGCTACAGCCGCCGGCACCTGCTGCGTTTTGACGGTGGCCTGGAAGTACCCGGCTCATCGTCACCGCATGTGGTGCCGCTGCCGATGTCCGACGCCTCGGCGCTGGACCCGGAGGAAGCCTTTGTGTCCTCGCTGTCGAGCTGCCACATGTTGTGGTTTCTGTCGATTGCGGCGAAGCGCAAATTCTGCGTGGACCGCTACTTCGATGCCGCGGAAGGGATCATGGAAAAAAATGCCCAAGGCAAGATCGCCATGACCGTCGTGACCCTGCGGCCCGATGTGGAGTTTTCCGGCGCGCGCCAGCCGACCCGCGAAGCGCTGGACAGTCTGCACCATGAGGCGCACGACGCCTGCTTCATTGCCAACTCGGTCAAGACCGAGGTGCGCTGCGAGCCGGTGTATGGGGCGCTGACATGACCCGGCACCGCGCACGGCACGGCAGCCAATGGACCACCGGCATGAAGCGCACGGCCGTGCTCATCGCGCTGTGCGGCCTGATCGGCGGCTGCGCCTCCACCGACTCCTTCATCGCGGCAGATCTTGAGCCGGGCCAGTTGCCTGCACCGGACATCACGCTGAACATTGCGGGGCTGGGTCCTTGCACGGACAACCCGGACCGCAGCCTGCGCCTGGATGCCAGCCAGCCGGTCCACATCCTCGTGCATGGCTGTTTTGGTTCGTCCGGCCAGTTTCGGGGTCTGGCCCAGGTGCTGGCTTTTCACGGCCAGCAGTCGGCCTGTTTTACCTACGATGATCGCGCCAGGCTCTCCGAGGTGGCGGATGAGCTGCGCACCGCCGTCACCCGGCTCGCCGCTCAGTCCCGCGCCCCCGAGATCACGGTGATCGGCCACAGCCAGGGTGCGCTGATTGCGCGCAAGGCCATGACAGCACCGCCCGGCACGCGGTCACCGGGCCGTCCTGTGGACTTGCGCCTGGTGACCATCTCGGGGCCCTTTGCCGGCATTGCGGCGGCCCGGACCTGCGGCCGGACCTGGTTGTACCCGCTCTCCTTTGGCATCGTGCCGCTGAGCTGCTACCTGGCGACGGGCCCGAAATGGGCAGACATCACCTATTCCTCGCGCTTCATTCGCGAGCCCGGCGCACTGGACGCACAAGTTGCCAGCTACCTGAAAATCGACACCGACGAGCGCGACAGCTGCCGACGCGAAGAGGGAGGACGCTGCGTCGAGGACGACGATATTTTCACGCTGGACGAGCAGCGTCAGGAACAGGTCGAAAGCGATGCGCGCACCACGCGGGTGGTGGTCCGGGCCGGCCATGTCGAGATCGTCGGCGACAAACGCGTGGCTCCCAAAAAACTGATCGCCCTCCTGCAGGAGCAGGGCGTGCTTCGCCCAACGCCGGCCGCGAGCCTGCCCGCTTTCGGATCGCTGCTGGCGCGCGTCTACGAAAGCAAACCCGCCCCATGACCACCCCAACTCAGAACACCATGGCCTCTGCCGTTCACATTCGCCCGATTCGCGAAACCGACTTCAGCGCATGGACGCCGCTCTGGGACGGCTACAACGCCTTCTACGGCCGCGAGGGCAAAACCGCGCTGGCCCCGGAAATCACGAAGATCACCTGGCAGCGCTTTTTTGATCCGGCAGAACCCGTCTTTGCCCTGGTGGCCGAGTGTGAGGGCAAGCTGTGCGGCCTGACCCACTACCTGTACCACCGCAGCACCACCCGCGTCGAACTCACCTGTTACCTGCAGGACCTGTTCACCGACCCGCTGGTTCGCGGCCGGGGCGTCGGGCGGGCGTTGATCGAAGGCGTGTACGAGCAAGCGAAGGCCGCGGACATCAAGCGGGTGTACTGGCAAACCCACACGACCAATTCAGCCGGCCGGCTTCTTTATGACAAGGTGGCCCAGCACCTGGGTTTCATTGTCTATTCGCAGGAGGTTTGACAACGCCCGGAGTGAGTCCGGCACACCATGTCTATTTGCTACCAAATATATAGCTACTGGTGCCCGTGCCTATTGGGTCAATGGCTAAAATTGCCCTGAACTTTTGCTGTATGGCGCGTCGGCAGGCGAAAAAAAGAGAGTTTGCGGTGTTTCGGGAATTTTTTATACCTGTATGAATTTGCAGCCTATTGCTGTAAAACCCAACAACCACGCCACTTGCAGGAGATTTTGATGCCCAAGTTATACCGCAGACGCCAAGTTATACCGCAGGTTTTGCGGTCTAAATTACGTTATCCCTCATGACTCACGCACCCGCTGATGTGCAAGAGTGGGTCGCCGCCCTGTTTGCAGAAGCGGGGCGAGACTTGATATTTCTCTGGAACATCACGAACGGTAGTCTTGGAGGGGGCAACGTCAAACCTGACGCCGAGACTCTCGAAGCGGTCGTTTCAGGGTTGGTCACCCGTGGATGCTCCGTCGGCTTTGGCGATCCTGATTCAAGTACGTGGGGCGTTCCAGCAGAACTCCGTGTCCCGAACGAGCAATTGGCGGACGAGATTCTCCATTTCCTGGCGGCGAATCGAGCCGAGTACGAATTCTTGGTGTTCGCTGTCAGAGATGTATTCGGCGGCACCGGGACATGATGGATAACATGTCAATCGACACGGACCAACAACAGCAGGCTGCGGCTTCGCCGCAAGGTGTTGTTGTCCGGTCATCTTCACGTCAGGCATCAAACTCAACGCATTTACAACATGCCATCCATTCACCGATGTGAACTCCCACCCGGAGCGCTCCTCAGCAAATATCAAAACGGGGGAGCGTACGCGGACTGCTACGCCACGGAGATAACGCGGCACGTTTCCCCGGCCGAGTATGTCCAGGCCTTTTACACCACCCCCTTGTTCAAGGTCGAAAGGCTGCTGCTTGCATGGCTGGTTTCGAAACCGTCGACGGACGCGCAGGCCGGTCAACTGGCCTCAGGAACGCTTGATTCGTTTGCCGCGTGGAGCGTGGAGGAACGGCGCGAGGACCAGTTGCTCATGTGCGACTTCCAGGGCCGTACGCGCTCCTGGTTGATGGTCATTCCTATGGAAGACGAGAACTCCGCAGGCACGCGCTTGTACTTTGGGTCCGCTGTGGTGCCAGCGCGCGCCCCAAGGGCCGGAGCCCAAACACCCAGCCTGGGTTTGACCTTTCGCTTGCTGCTTGGCTTTCACAAGCTGTATTCCCGCGCGCTCCTGTCCTCGGCGAAGTCCCGTCTGATGCGACAGCAGCCCGCGCAGGGCTGAGTCCAGCCACGCCGCTCAGGCCCTCATGTCAAAGCGTGAAGCCCGGGCTCACCCCGCCCCGTGACATTTCTTGTATTTCTTGCCGCTGCCGCAGGGGCACAAATCATTGCGGCCGGGCGTGGCCTCTTTGTGAATGGTCGCCACCTTGGCGCCGAAGCTGCGCCAGAAGCCGCGCAGGTCGTACACCGCCCACAAGGCTTCGCCGAATTGTTCCAGCCGCGTTTCGCTGGCGCTGGGTGCGGCGTCTTCACCGAGCATGGGCACTTCCATCGGGCCCGGGTCGTCGTCGGTCAGCTCGATGATGGCGCCCAGCGCGGCGTCCAGGTCCTCGACGGCCTGCTTGTCCTTGGCTTCCTGGCGTGAGAGTGCCCACTCGTCGGGCCAGGACTCGACCGCGTACATGAAGCCCAGCGCCCAGACCTGTGCAAACGAAGGCACGCTGTCCAGGTCGATGTCCTTGCGCTCCTCCTCGGGCAGCCGGGCCAGCATGCCGCGCATGTCGCCGACCTGCGGGTAAAAGGCGCGCTCGTCCTGCAGGCTTTCCACGTCGGCATCCAGCGCGCGGCAGATGTCCTGGTAGCGGCGTTCCCACAGGTCCATGAACTGTGCGCGCTGCGCGTCGCTGGCAAACAGCTGCCGGGCAACAGCCTCGTCTTCGGCTCCCTCGAAGTCGAGCAGCACGGCCATGTAGTCGTCGGGCGGAATCTCGCGCCGCGTGCAGGCCAGCGCGGCCATGAAACCCTCGCAGAACTCCCACTGCGGCGTTTCATCCTCGCGGCTGCGCAGGTCGTCCAGGATGGTGTCCAGGGTCTCGAAATCCTCCGGGCTCAGGGCACCCGGGAAGGTCGAATCAGCAGGGGCGGCGGCGTCTGTCATGGGGTGTCCGTGGTGGTTAACTCGTATGATGGGCAGTGTAGCCGCAGCCCCCTGGCGGGCGGGCGCCAGCCACCCCTCCTTCCCACTGCAAAGGCCTGCATGTTTGATCGTTTCAACACGATGTACCCCGTTCGTTACAGCGCCCTGGTCCTGTGCGCGGCCGGTTTTCTGCTGGGCCTCTTCATGCTGCTTGACTCCGGCCGGGGCCTGGCCGTTCTGCTGCTGTTCGGCGTTCTCTGCGGCGTCGGCATCCACGACGTGCTGCAGACAAAAAGCTCCATCCTGCGCAACTACCCGGTGATGGGGCACCTGCGTTTCCTGCTGGAGTTCATACGCCCGGAGATGCGCCAGTATTTCATTGAGAGCGATTCGGAGGCGGTGCCGTTTTCCCGCGCGCAGCGTTCACTGGTCTACCAGCGCGCCAAGGGCGAGCTGGACAACCGGCCATTCGGCACGCAGCTGGACGTGAGCCAGCACGGCTACGAGTGGATCAACCACTCGGTGCAACCCACACACATCAGCTCGCACGACTTTCGCATCACCATCGGCCCGGCCACGGCGCAGCCTTACAGCGCGAGCATCTTCAACATCTCGGCCATGAGTTTCGGCGCGCTGTCGGCGCCGGCCATCCTGGCGCTCAACAGCGGTGCCCAGCGCGGCGGCTTTGCGCACGACACGGGGGAAGGCTCGATCTCGCAGCACCACCGGGTGCACGGCGGCGACCTGATCTGGGAGATCGGCTCGGGTTATTTCGGATGCCGCAACAACGACGGCAGTTTCAGCCCCGAAAAATTTGCGGCCAGCGCCGCCGACCCGCAGGTCAAGCTGATTGAGCTCAAGCTGAGCCAGGGCGCCAAGCCCGGCCACGGCGGCATTTTGCCGGGCGCCAAGGTGACCGCCGAGATTGCCGCCGCACGCGGTGTGCCGATCGGGGTGGACTGCGTGTCCCCGTCGTCCCACAGCGCGTTTTCGACACCGGTGGAGATGATGCATTTCATCGCCCGGCTGCGCGAACTCTCGGGCGGCAAACCGACCGGCTTCAAGTTCTGCCTCGGCCACCCCTGGGAATGGTTTGCCATGGTCAAGGCCATGCTGGAGACCGGCATCACGCCCGACTTCATCGTGGTTGACGGTGCCGAGGGCGGCACCGGCGCGGCGCCGCTGGAGTTCACTGACCATGTGGGCGCGCCGGTGCAGGAGGGGCTGCTGCTGGTGCACAACACGCTGCTCGGCGCGGGACTGCGAAAAAAGATCAGCGTGGGCTGCGCCGGCAAGGTGATCAGCGCCTTCGACATCACGCGCATGCTCGCTCTGGGCGCCGACTGGTGCAACTCGGGGCGCGCCTTCATGTTTGCACTGGGTTGCATCCAGGCGCAAACCTGTCACACCGGCAACTGCCCGACCGGCGTGACCACGCAGGACCCGCTGCGGCAAAAGGCGCTGATCGTGCCCGACAAGGCCGAGCGCGTCTGGCGCTTTCACCAGAGCACGCTGAAGGCGCTCAAGGAACTGCTGGAAGCCGCCGGGCTGCACCACACCCGCGACGTCACGGCGCACCACATCGTGCGGCGCATCAACGACACCGAGGTCCGGCTGCTGTCGAATCTGGTGCTGCATGTGAAAGAGGGCTCGCTGCTGAGCGACCTGGACAGCCAGCACCAGGTCTTCAAGCTGTACTGGCCGCTGGCCAGTTCGCACAGCTTTGCGGTGACCCCGCCCAAAGACAAGGTCTCCAGCACCGGCGAGCTGGCCCCCGCAACCGCCTGAAGCCCCAAAGCCCTAGATTGCTACTGTATTGATAGCTGCTTGCGCCCGTACACCAAGGGCCAGCAGCCTTTTCTTCATGCAAAGCACGGCCCGGTCCTTGCTCAGCAGCCAGGCTTGGTGCGCCACCGCCAGGTCGATGAAGATCTGGTCGTCGGTGTCGCTGCAGGTCACCGGTGCCTTGGGGGCGGCTGCCACGATGCGCGCACGGGTGTCGAAGGCCAGCAGCACCTGCGCGCCAACCAGTCCGTCGCGCGTCATGCGTTTGGCGACCTGCGGGTAGTCCAGCACACGCGCCAGTTCGACACGCATGGCCGCGGTGGCCAGCCAGTGCAACTGCCCGGTGATCACCGCGCTTTTGAGCGCCCGCGCCGCCGGGTCGTCAAAAACAAACAGGTCCAGCACGATGTTGGTGTCAAGCACCACGCAGTCACCGGCCCCCGCCTGGGTGTCCATGGCAGCCAGGTTCAAGGTGTGGCGGCGGGCTTTTTCTCGCGCGCGGAGCCGGCCACCATGTCGAAGCGAAACAGCCGGCACTCGATGGGACCGTTCCACATCGGCACGCGGCGCGATTCCTTGAGGCGCATTTTCTGGGGCAGCTTCATGTCGGGCGTGAGCACGTGGGCGGTCCAGCCGGCGTAGTTTTTCTTCCAGTGGCTGGCCAGCTGCGGAAAGAAGTCGGAGGCTTCCTCGCCCCAGGCATTGAGGGCCTGCTCGCGGCCCGGGTTGGCCGAGCGGTCGCGCGAGGTTTCGAAGGCGGGCTCTTCGCGAGTGTCCCGGGTGTCGCCGGCGTCGCGGTTCAGAGGCTGGCCGAACTCGTCGATGGGCTGGTGGCGGTGGTCGTGTGGCGCCTGGCCGCCTTGCTGGCGGCGCTGGTCGCGGCCCTGCAAGGCGGGAATGCCGGCGACACCGGCCACATCAATGCGCTCGCCGTAAGGTGGATTCACCAGCATCACACCCGAAGGTGCGGGCGGCATACGCTGCAGGGCGTCGCCGCCGCGCACCTGCACCGCGTGCGCGACACCGGCACGTTCGGCATTGCGCTCGGCAAAGTCCACCATGCGGAAGGAGACGTCGCTGCCGAAGACAGGTGCGGTTGGCGCCGTGATGGCCTGCTCGGCCTGGTCCAGCAGGCCTTCCCAGACGTGGGGCTGGAAGGGCACGAATTTTTCAAACGCAAAATGCCGGCCCATGCCGGCCGCGATGTTGCAGGCAATCTGCGCCGCCTCGATGACGATGGTGCCCGAGCCGCAGCAGGGGTCGTACAGCGGCACGCCCTGCCTGCACAGGCCGTTCTCGCCGCTCCAGCCGCTGGCGGCCAGCATGGCGGCGGCCAGGGTTTCCTTGAGCGGCGCATCGCCCTTGTCCTCGCGCCAGCCGCGCTTGAACAGCGGCTCGCCCGAGGTGTCGATGTACAGCGTCACGGTGTCGGTGGTCAGGTGGACGTAGACGCGCACATCGGGCCAGCGGGTGTCGACGTCGGGGCGCACATCGTATTTGTCGCGGAAGCGGTCGGCGATCGCGTCCTTGATCTTGAGCGCGGCAAAGTTCAGGCTGGTGAGCGGGCTGTGCTGCGCAGTGATCTCGACCTTGAAAGTCTGTTTGGGCGTGAACCAGATTTCCCAGGCCACAGCCGCTGCGGCGTTGTACAGGTCCTGCTCGCTGCGGTAGCTGTTGTGCTGCAGCTCGATCAGCACACGCTGGGCCAGCCGGCTGTGCAGGTTGAGCTGCAGCGCATCGCGCCAGGAGCCGGTCACCTGCACGCCGGCGCGCCAGGCCTTGCCCTGCGCACCGGTGATGCGCTTGACTTCAGCGGCAAGAAGCTCCTCGACGCCGGCGGCGCAGGGTAAAAACAGTTGTAGTTGGTTCATAAATTAACTGGCGCGCCATACAAACAGGGGCCGCGGTCCGGCTCCGCCGGCCGCAAGGCGCAGCGGCCCCCGCGGGGGGCAGCGAACGACACGAAGTGCGAGAGCGTGGGGGCCATATTCACAAAGATTTTCGGAGGTTGGCCGGCGCAATGCGCAGGGCTTCGCGATACTTGGCGACCGTGCGGCGCGCGCACTCGATGCCCTGCTCCTTGAGCATCTCGGAAATCTGGTTGTCACTGAGCGGCTTTTTCAGGCTCTCGGACGCGACAAACTGCTTGATCAGCGCGCGCACCGCGGTGCTGGATGCATTGCCGCCGGTCTCGGTACCCAGCGCCGAACCAAAGAAGTACTTCAGCTCAAAAGTGCCGAAGGGCGTGCTCATGTATTTGGCGGTGGTCACGCGTGAGATCGTCGATTCGTGCAGGCCCAGCTCGTCGGCGATCTCGCGCAGCACCAGCGGCCGCATGGCCAGCTCGCCGTGGGTGAAAAAGTTCTTCTGCCGCTCGACAATTGCGCTGCTGACGCGCAGGATGGTGTCAAAACGCTGCTGGATGTTCTTGATGAACCAGCGCGCCTCCTGCAGGCGCTGCTGCAGCGCCGGCCCGCCCTGGCCCTTGTTCTGCTTGAGGGCGTTGGCGTAGATGTCGTGCACGCGCAGGCGCGGCATCACCTCGCTGTTGAGCGACACCTTGAAGCCGCGGCCCGACTTGACCACCAGCACGTCGGGCACGATCAGGTTGCGCTCGACGTTGACAAAACGCCGGCCCGGCTTGGGGTCGAGCCGGCCGATCAGGCCGATCGCGACCTTGATCACCGCATCGGGAAAGCCGCAGAGATGCGAGAGGCGTTTCACATCGCGCTTGGCCAGCAGCTCCATCGGTTGCTGGCAGATCGCGATGGCGGCACGGGTCTCGTCATTGTTCCTGCAGTCGAGCAGCTGCAGGCTCAGGCACTCGGCGAGGTTGCGCGCGCCGACGCCGGCCGGCTCCATGTGTTGCAGCAGCTTGAGCGCGACCGCGAACTCATGTTCCACCGCTTCAAGCTGCTCCACGTCGTCGCCGGCCAGGCCGGCCGCCAGCGAAGTCAGGCTGTCTTCCAGGTAACCGTCGTCGTTGAGCGACTCGATCAGGAAATGCAGTGCGGCCTTGCCCTCCGGCGACAGGCGCAGCGACAGGGCCTGGCGGTGCAGATGGTCCTGCAGCGACTCCTGGCTGCGCGCCAGTTCCGTGGCGTCGACATCGCTGTCGTCGTTGTTGTTGTTCTTGCGCGGCGTGGCGTCGCCGCCCCATTCGTTGTCGTCGGGGGCAGTCTCGACACTGCCGTCGCCCTCCCAGCTTTCCTCGAGTTTGGCCTCGCTGCCAGGTTCTGAATCATTTTGGGCCGCAGCCCCCGAATCGTCTGCGCCGACTGCTATGGAATCCGTAGTGGACTCAAACTCGCGGGTTTCCTGGCTGACCGGCGTGTCGACGGCACCGAGGCCGAAATCCTCACGCGGGGCGGCCTCCTCGGCCACTTCCAGAAACGGGTTCTCGTCGAGCATCTGCTCGACTTCCTGGCTCAGCTCCAGCGTAGACAGCTGCAGCAGGCGGATCGACTGCTGCAGCTGGGGCGTGAGCGCCAGATGCTGCGAGACGCGAAGGGACAGGCCTTGTTTCACGAGACGTCCAGGGATCCGGATTTTTTCAGCAGGGGCCGCGGATCTGGCTTTGCCAGTCCGCAGGCGCCGTCCCCCTGGGGGGAGAGGCGGCTACACGAAGTGAGTCCGCAACAGGGGGGAGCCATCACATCTTGAAGTGCTCACCAAGGTAGACCCGGCGCACGTCAGCATTGTTCACAATTTCAGAAGGGGTTCCCATGGCCAGCACATGGCCGTCGCTGATGATGTAGGCGTGGTCGCAGATGCCCAGCGTTTCGCGCACATTGTGGTCGGTGATCAGCACGCCAATGCCGCGCGACTTGAGAAAACCGATGATGCGCTGGATCTCGATCACCGCGATCGGGTCAATGCCGGCAAACGGCTCGTCGAGCAGGATGAAGCGCGGTTGCGTGGCCAGTGCGCGGGCGATCTCGACGCGGCGACGCTCGCCGCCGGACAACGCCGGTGCCGGCGAGTCGCGCAGGTGGTCGACCCGCAGATCCTGCAGCAGACCGTCCAGGCGCTTGTTGAGCACCTCGGCAACCAGCGGTTTGCCGGCGTCATCGGTCTGCAGTTCCAGCACGGCGCGCACATTCTGCTCGACGGTGAGTTTGCGGAAAATCGAGGCTTCCTGCGGCAGATAACTCAGGCCCAGGCGCGAGCGTTTGTGGATCGGCATGTGCTCGATCGAATCGCCGTCGATGGTGATCTCGCCAGCGTCGGCACGCACCAGCCCGACGATCATGTAAAACGAAGTTGTCTTGCCGGCCCCGTTGGGACCGAGCAGACCCACCACTTCACCTTTTTTCACCGCGAGGGAAACATCCCTGACGACCTGGCGGCTTCCGTACGATTTCTGCAGGCCGGTGGCAACCAGGCGACTGACGGGAGCGGTTTCCGGGGACACATCCATGGGGGTTTGCTTACTTCTTGTCATTGCCCAGCGTGGTGCTGGGTCGCAGGGAGGGAGAAGGCCCGGCGGGCGCGGGCGTTGCGGGGGCACCGGCCCCGGAGACCGTGTTGCGCGGGGCCAGCAGGGCGCGGACGCGCCCGGTCGGGTTGCCCGGGGTCTTGGTTTGCGCGCCGGCATCCACCGTGAAGACATCGGTCGGGTTGTCGTAAACAATCAGCTCGCCGGTGGTTTCGTCGGCCAGGGTCGCGCCCACGTAACGGCGCAACACGGCGCGCCGGATGAACTTGACGGTGTCGGCGCGGCTGTCGTATTCGATTCTTTCGCCTTCACCCTCGATGTATTCGTCGACGCCATCACGCTTTTTGCGGTAGTAGGCCAGCTTGTCGGGCCCCGCAATCACGATCGCGGTCTGGTAGCCCTCGGGGTCCTGCTGGACATCCACGCGGGCACCACGAACAATGATGGTCCCCTTGGTGATGACCACGTTGCCGGTGAAAACACTGGTTTGTTTGAGGTCGTCGTAACGCAGCGCGTCGGCCTCGGCGTTCATGGGCTTGTCGCGGTCGGCCTTTTCAGCCGCAACCGGAAAAGCCGCCAGGGCGGCGGCCAGCATCAGTACACAGGCGGGTTTATTCATAAAGGCACGAATCTTGCTGCTTTGGTGGGATTGACCCATTGTAGCGACGCAACTCCAGGGAATCCGCCCCGCCCCTAAAAAAGCTCCCATTCGGGGTAGCGCTCGACAGCCACCGAGGGACATGCCTCGGCCCAGGACGAACGGGATGGGAAGCAACAAACGCGGGTCTGCTTCTTTCCCACCAGCCGGGGCCGCGGAACCGGCTCTGCCGGGCCGCAGGCGCAGCGCCCCCAGGGGGCAGGGCGCTATACGCAGTGAGCAACCGTGGGGGCTACCCCTTCCTGACTTGGGCAATCAGGTAGTCGGTGACCAGCAGCGCGCGCGCCATGGTCTGTGCCATCGACCCGGAAGTGAAATAGCGACCGGCCACGCCCAGCGCGGGAACGCCGTCGATCTTGTAGGCATCCTGCAGCTGGGTCGCCTTGCGCGCCTTGGTCGCCACAGAAAACGAGTTGTAGGTCTCGAGAAACTTCGCCTTGTTGATGCCCTGCTTTTCAACCCAGGCCGCAATCAGGTCCGGCGTATTGAGCATCTGTTTTTCGACATGGATGGCGTAAAACACCTTTTTGTGCAGTTCGTCGACCTTGTTCATGGCCTCGAGCACGTAGTAAAGGCGCTGCTGCGGCTCGAAATCGGGGCGGAAAGCGATCGGCACGCGGCGGACGGCCACGTCTTTCGGCGTTTTCTTCATCCACTCGTCCAGTGCCGGCTCAAAACTGTTGCAGTGCGGGCAGCTGTACCAGAAAAACTCCACCACCTCGACCTTGCCTGCTGGCGCCTCGACCGGGGCCGGTTTGTCCAGGACCAGAAAGTCGGTACCTGCGCGCGGCGCCAGCGCCTGGGCCAGTGCCGGGGTACTCAGGGCGCCCAGCGAGGCGGCAGCCGCCACCGAAGCGGTGGCTATCGAAAATTCACGTCGTTGCATCAGTTTTTTCTCCGTTGGTTCTGGCGAGGTGCGAGAAGGTTGGATACCCTGGCGGCAGAAAGTTCAGCGCTGGACGCGAACCAGGGCGGTTTCGATGCCGCTGCCGTCAAGCCGTTCCTTGGCCTTGTCGGCATCGTCCTTCCTGTCGAAAGGCCCGAGGCGCACCCGGTAGACGGTGCGGCCGGACTGCTCACGCTCGGTCACCCTGGCTTCCAGACCCATCAGCGAAATCTTGGCGCGCTGCTGCTCGGCGTCTTCGGGGGTGCGAAAAGCACCGACTTGCACAAAATAATTGAAAGGGTCAGCCCCCGGGGTTGCGGCGGGCGCGGCCAGC
Organism: Polaromonas sp.; assembly: GCF_029945895.1. Lineage (GTDB taxonomy): Bacteria > Pseudomonadota > Gammaproteobacteria > Burkholderiales > Burkholderiaceae_C > Polaromonas. The sequence continues at coordinate 26,542 of NZ_JAQSDL010000042.1, forward strand.
CTGGCCTTGGCCAGGTCCCCAATCGGGTCGGCGGCGGGTTTTGCAGTCTTGGCGGCCGGCTCGGCCGGCGCGACAGGCGCCGCCGCCGGCTTCTGCGGGGTGACGTCGGTCACCGGCCCGCCCGAAGCCGCCGACGGCTTGGCGGGGTTTTTGCCATACAGGGGAGCATTGGGATCCCAGTCGCGGTTCTTCTTGGCTTCGGCAGCGTCATGGTCGGGGCTGCGCGACTGGCCCTTGTTCATGAAGGGCACAGGCACCTTGGTGATGTAGACCGCCACCGCCAGGGCAGCCGCGAGGCCGATCAGCGCACCAATAATGAGCCCCAGCAGGGTCCCGCCTCTTTGTGTGTTCATGCCTTGGCCGGGTTGCTTGATGAAAGGGTTACGCGTCATGGTGTCAGGCTCTGGTTTACATCTTCTGCGGGGCGTCAACGCCCAGCACCTTGAGGCCATTGTGCAACACCTGAGCGGTCGCGGCGACAAGAGCCAGGCGGGCCAGCTTGACCACTTCATCGTCGACCAGAATACGCTCGGCATCGTAGTAGCTGTGGTAGCTGGCCGCGAGCTCGCGCAGGTAAAAGGCCACGTCATGCGGTGCAAAGCCGGTGGCGGCATTGGCCAGCATGTCGGGGTACTTGGCCATCAGCAGCATCAGGGCCTGCGCCTGCGGGCTGTCGAGTGCTGACAGGTCCATGCCCCTGAGCGTGGCGACATCGCCGCCCCAGGCCGCCAGCACGGAGCAGATGCGGGCGTGCGCGTATTGCACGTAATACACCGGGTTTTCGTTGTTCTTGGCCAGGGCCAGATCGATGTCAAACACATATTCGGTGTCGGGCTTGCGGCTGAGCAGGAAAAAGCGCACCGCGTCCTTGCTGGTCCACTCGATCAGGTCGCGCAAGGTGACATAACTGCCGGCACGTTTGGAAATTTTCACTTCCTCGCCGTGGCGCATCACACGCACCATGGTGTGCAGCACGTAGTCCGGATAACCGGGAGGAATACCGGCGCCGGCGGCCTGCAGGCCGGCACGCACGCGGGCGATGGTGCCGTGGTGGTCCATGCCCTGGATGTTGATGGCGCGCGTAAAACCGCGCTCCCACTTGGCCAGGTGGTAGGCCACGTCGGGCACGAAGTAGGTGTAGCTGCCGTCGCTTTTTTTCATCACGCGGTCTTTGTCGTCACCGTAGTCGGTGGACTTCAGCCAGAGCGCGCCGTCCTGCTCGTAGGTTTTTCCGGCTTCCTTCAGCCTGGCCACGGTCGCCTCGACCCGGCCCGAGCTGTACAGGCTGGACTCGAGGTAGTAGTTGTCGAAGCCGACGGCAAAGGCCTTGAGGTCCAGGTCCTGCTCGTGGCGCAGGTAGGCCACGGCGAACTGGCGGATCGCGTCCAGGTCCTCGATGTCGCCCGAAGCGGTGAACTCACGGTCGTCGGAACGCACCGTCTTTTTAGCGATGAAATCACGGGCGATGTCGTCGATGTAGTCGCCGTTGTAAGCCGGCTCGGGCCAGAGTGCATCGCCGGGCTTGAGGCCCTTGGCGCGTGCCTGCGTGCTGGTGGCCAGCGTGTGGATCTGCACACCGGCATCGTTGTAATAGAACTCGCGGTACACGTCCCAGCCCTGGGTCGCAAACAGGTTGCAGATCGCGTCGCCCAGCGCCGCCTGCCGGCCATGGCCCACGTGCAGCGGCCCGGTCGGGTTGGCCGAGACAAACTCGACCACCACGCGGCGCGCCTTGTCCACCGGCTTGACGCCGAACTGCCCGGCCGCGGTCAGCACCTCGCGCACGGTTTCCTGCTTGGCCGCCGGCTTGAGGCGGAAGTTGATGAAGCCCGGCCCGGCGATTTCCACCGTATCGACCCAGCGCTGGTAAGCCGGCGCCGCCAGCAGGGACTCACGCAGGTTCTCGGCGAGCTGGCGCGGGTTGAGCTTGAGGGGTTTGGCCAGCTGCATGGCTGCGGTGGAGGCGAAGTCGCCGTGGGCGGCGACCTTGGGCGACTCGAAAGCAGCCTTCTGGCCGGCACCGGGGGACAGCTTGTCCAGCTCAGCGGCCAGGACCGCGAGCAATTCTTGTTTGACTAGGAGCATGGACTGATTTTAAGGGCGCGCGCCATCGTTGCCGCATTCGTCCCGAGTCGTGGCAAAATGTGGTTTCATTCAAGAGAGTGTTTGCGTTCCGACGCAGGCCGCCGAAGGCGCAATCTCCCATGATCGCTCAGGCTCCCGTATTGAATGAAACATGCCGAATCTGGAGAGAGTCGCCGCGCAACGCGGTGACCACCGAAGGAGCAAAACCTGCCCAGCGCCGAATGCGCTGCAGGTTGAATCTCTCAGGTACCAAGGACAGTGGGAGCGGCACCTTGACGGGTGTTTGCTGCCGCCTTGAAATGCTATCTATTTCATAGCTGCTCGCGCACACCCGGCAAGGGCTTGCGACCTTTTTTCCTTGGATCTTTCATGAAAGTCACTGTTTTGGGTGCCGGCGTCACCGGTATTGCTTCGGCCTGGTTTCTGCGACAGGCCGGCCACGATGTCACCGTCATCGACCGCCAGCCCGGCGCCGGGCTGGAAACCAGTTTTGCCAACGGCGGCCAGGTCTCGGTCAGCCATGCCGAACCCTGGGCCAACCCCGGCGCACCGTTGAAGGTATTGAAGTGGTTGATGCGTGAAGACGCGCCGCTGCTGTTTCGCCTGCGCCCTGACCTGAACCAATGGTTATGGGGACTGGACTTCCTGCGCCAGTGCACACCGGGCCGCACCCGGCACAACATCAAACAGATGGTGAACCTGGGCCTGTACAGCCGCGCCACGCTGCAGCAGCTGCGGGCCGCCACCGGCATCGACTACCAGCAGAAAACCGAAGGCATCCTGCACTTCTACACCAGTGAGAAAGAGTATGCCGATGCGCAGGCGCCCGCCGCGCTGATGCGCGAATACGGCTGCGAGCTGGACATGAAGACGCCGGACGAATGCGTGGCCATCGAACCCGCGCTGGCCGCCAGCCGCGGCCAGCTGGTGGGCGGCAGCATGACGTCCAGCGACGAGTCGGGCGATGCCCACCTGTTCACGGCCAGACTGGCGGCCCTGTGCGCCTCGGCCGGGGTGGAGTTTCTGTACAACACCCGCATCGTCGGCGCGCGCAGGGAAGGCGACGCCCTGCTCGGTGTCCAGATCGCCAATGCCGACGGCATGGTGAGTGAGGTCCCATCCGACGCCTATGTGATGTGCCTGGGCGCGTACAGCCCGCAGTGGGCGCGGCTGCTCGGGCAGACGCTGCGCATCTATCCGGCCAAGGGTTATTCGGTCACCTTGCCGGTGATCAATGAAGCCGCGTCGTTCAACGTTTCACTGACCGACGACGAGTACAAGCTGGTGTTTTCGCGCCTGGGCAACCGGCTGCGGATCGCCGGCACGGCCGAGCTGGGCGGTTACAACACCGACCTGAACCTGGTGCGCTGCGAAGCGATTGTGCGGCGTGTGCGCCAGCTGTTTCCGGACATGACAGACGGGAAAAATGCGCAGTACTGGACCGGGCTGCGGCCGGCCACGCCGTCCAACGTGCCCTACATCGGCGCCTCGAACACCCGCAACCTGTTCCTCAATACCGGACACGGCACCCTGGGCTGGACCCATGCCTGTGGCTCGGGTGCGGCGATTGCCGACATCGTCAGCGGACGGGAACCCGAGGTGGACTTTGCCTTCACAGGCCTGGCGCAGCCGCGCAGGCGGGTGTCGCTGGGCAGGCCAGCGGCCGTGCGGACCTGAGAGGGCGCTTAACCGAAACCGCGCGCCAGAAACACCGCGGCCAGCGGGATCAGCGGCAGCAGATGGGCCTGCACCATCACCAGCTTGCGCGCCTGCGTGACCTGGCTCGCGTCGGGCAGGCGGCCGGTGGCGCGCAACTCCCGGCGCCAGCGGGCAAACAGCCGCGTGGGCTGGATGGACAGCAGTGCAATGACGACGAACAGGCCCAGCTTGACGTAGAGCAGCGGGTTGCTGCCGTACCAGCCCGCACCCTTGACGCCCAGGAACACGCGCAGCAAGCCCGTCAGCAAGACGGCACCCGCCGACACGGCGTAGATCAGGTCGATCTTGCCCAGACGCTCGACCACGGCGGCATTGAGCCACTCGCTGCGGCACAGGGCGGCCTCGCTGGCAAGAAAGACCACCATGGTCAGGATGGCCAGGATGTGGGCGTAGGCGAGCAGGGCTTCAAGGGTCATGGGTTCTCGCGGTGCTTTCAGGGGTGCGCTGTGCGCTGGCCGGTCCAGAACGCGGGCTCGCCGTAATTGTGCTTGAGGAAGTCTATCCACAGCCGCACGCGCAGCGGCAGGTGCTTGCGCTGCGGAAACACCGCGTAAATCCCGTTGGGCGGCGCGTCAAAGTCCTGCAGCACCGCTACCAGTTTGCCGGCGGCAATTTCGGCCTCGACTTCCCAGGTGCTGCGCCAGGCAATGCCGTAGCCGGCCATGCACCAGTCGTGCAGCACCTGGCCGTCGGAGCAGTCGAGCGGGCCACCCGGTTTGAGATGAATGACCTCGTAGTCGCCCTCACCTGCCGCGTCCGCCAGCGCAGCTTCCTGGGGTCGCCCCGGGGCGTTGCGGGGAATGCGAAAGGCCCAGCCCCGCGTCTGCGACGCGTCGCTGGACAGCGTCAGGCAGTCAAATTTTGCGAGTTCGGTGGGGTGCTGCGGTGTGCCGTGGCGCTGCAGATAGCCCGGCGTGGCCACACACAGGCGCCGGTTGTCGGCCATGCGCACGCTGACCAGCGAGGAATCGGGCAGGTCACCGACACGCACCGCACAGTCAAAGCCCTCGCCCGCCAGATCGACCACGCGGTCGCTGAGGTTCAGCGAAATCGTGACGTCGGCATGTGATTGGCGAAACAGCGGCACCAGCGGCGCGACATGGCGGCGCCCGAACCCGGCCGGCGCGGTGATGCGCAAATGACCGCTGGCCTTGACCCCGCCAGCCGACACGCTGGCCTCGGCATTGGCCACGTCGATCAGCAGACGCTGGCAGTCTTCCAGAAAGGCGCTGCCCTCGTGGGTCAGCGAGATTCGCCGCGTGGTGCGTACCAGCAGCTTTACGCCCAGCCGTTCTTCCAGCGCATCCAGCCGGCGCCCCATGATGGCCGGCGCCACGCCCTCGGCGTTGGCCGCCGCCGTCAGGCTGCCGCGCGTGGCCACCGAGACGAAGGACTCCATCTGTTTGAGTTTGCTCATGGCCGGCGATTATGGGCACAAAAGGTGGAAATGGGGCGCGGAAGGTCTTTATTGCGTCGCCGGCCGCGCCTGCAACGGTCAGCCGGCAACAATCTTCCCGGCCTCCAGGGCCTCGATGTCCGCTTCGCCATAACCGAGCTCCCGCAGCACTTGCTGCGTATGTTCACCCAGCCGGGGCGGGTTCAGGCGCACACCGGGGCGCTCGCCACCCAGGGTCAGGGGGAGCAGCGGCACGTGGGTCTCGCGCCCGTCGGGGAGCCGCAAGGGCGCCAGGCCGCCGGTCTGCTGCAGATGCGGGTCCTCAAACAAGTCTTCCGGCCGTGTGATGGGCGCAAACGGCAGGCCGTGTTGCTCGAAGAGCGCGCTGAGTTCGGCCGCGCTTCGCGGCGCCAGCCGTTCGCGCAGCTGCGGCAGCAGCCACTCGCGTGCCCGCACGCGGTCGTTGTTGCTGTCCAGCCGGCGATCGGCGCGCAGGTCGGCAAAACCGAAGGCATCACAAAACAGCTGCCACTGGGTGTCGCTGACCACAGCCAGAAAAATCTGCGCGCCGTCCCGCACGGTAAACACGTCGTAAATGCCCCAGGCCGAGATGCGGCCCGGCATGGGCGCAGCCGGCTGCCCGGTCACGGCAAACTGCATCATGTGCTGGGCCACCAGGAACACATTGTTTTCAAACAGGGCCGCCTGCACCTCCTGGCCCTTGCCGGTTTTCGCGCGCGCGGCCAGCGCAGCCATGGCGCCGATGGCACCAAACATGCCGCCCATGATGTCGTTGACGCTGGTGCCGGCGCGCAGCGGGTCGCCGGGCCGGCCCGTCATGTAGGCCAGGCCGCCCATCATCTGCACCACCTCGTCGAGTGCGGTGCGGTGGTCATAGGGGCCCGGCAGAAAACCCTTGTGGCTGACGTAAATCAGGCCCTGGTTCAGTTTCGACAGGCTGGCGTAGTCCAGCCCCAGCTTCTGCATGGTGCCGGGCTTGAAGTTCTCGCTGACGATGTCGGCGCTCGCCACCAGCCTGAGCGCAATCTCCCGGCCCTGGGGTGTCTGCAGGTCCAGGGCGATGCTTTTCTTGTTGCGGTTGAAAAGCGCAAAAAATCCAGCGCCCGAGCCCAGCAGGCGGCGCGTGTTGTCGCCGCCCAGAGGCTCGACCTTGATGACCTCCGCGCCCAGGTCAGCCAGCACCATGCCGCAGGTGGGGCCCATCACCATGTGGGTGAATTCGATCACGCGCAGGCCTGCCAGCGGCAGGGGCGCGGCGGGGCTGGAAACCGTTGGGGGCGGCGAAGAGGGCTCGGACACGGTGGAATCCTTGGAAAAACGGTGGTTGGCCGACCACTCGGCTCATGACCTCCAAATTATGCGGCGCGGGCTGGATGCGAGCATTACATCCAAATATGTCATGGATAAATCGCTTTTCAATCGATTAATCTTTGTCAAAGTATCAAATACAGTCTAGCCATGGAAAAACCCAAAACCGGGCACGTGTCGCCACGGGCTGTTCTTTTTGATGCTTACGGCACGCTGTTCGACGTGTACAGCGTGGGCCTGCTGGCCGAGCAGCTGTTTCCGGGCCAGGGGCAGGCGCTGGGCGTGCTCTGGCGCGACAAGCAGATTGAATACACCCGGCTGGTCACCACCAGCAATGGCGGTGCGCACTACCGGCCGTTCTGGGAGCTGACACGCGCCGGCCTGCGTTACGCGTGCAAACGCCTGGGCCTGGACCTGACGGCCGACCGCGAAGAGCGGCTGATGAACCAGTACCGGCATCTGTCGGCCTTTCCGGAAAACCGCGAGGTGCTGCAGGCTTTGAAAAAACGCGGCATCGTCACCGGCATTCTGTCCAACGGCGACCCGTCGATGCTGGAGGTAGCCGTCAAGTCCGCCGGGCTTGGCGACCTGCTCGACCATGTGCTCAGTGTCGACGGCATCCGCAAATACAAGACCCACCCCGAGGCCTATGCGCTCGGGCCGCAGGCCACGGGGCTGCCCGCGGCGCAGATTGCCTTTGTCAGCTGCAACAGCTGGGACGCACTGGCCGCGACCTGGTACGGCTACCAGACACTCTGGGTCAACCGATATGCCCTGCCCTTCGAGGAGCTGGGCACACAGCCGTCGCGCACCGGCAGCAATCTGCGCGACGTGCTGGGTTTCTTCCCGGCGGGATAATCCGTTTCACTGTTTCGACCTTCCTTTTTTTGCTTTCCTTCCCTTTCCTTCTTTTTTGCCCTTTTTTGAGGTTCCCCCATGACGACAACCACTCCACGCACATCGCTCCACGGCCTGCAGGTGGCCACGGTTCTGCAACGCTTTGTCGATGACCAGGTCCTGCCCGGCACCGGCGTGGACAGCGCCACCTTCTGGAAAGGTTTTGACGCCATCGTGGCGGACCTGGCCCCGAAAAACATCGCCCTGCTGGCTGAGCGCGACCGCCTGCAGACCGAGATGGACCGCTGGCACAAAGCCAACCCCGGCCCGATTGCCGACATGAAGGCCTACCGCGCCTTTCTGGAGAAAACCGGCTACCTCGTGCCCTCGCCAAAAAACGTCACCATCACCACCGCCAACGTGGACGCCGAACTCGCCAAGCAGGCCGGCCCGCAACTGGTGGTGCCCATCCTGAACGCGCGTTATGCGCTGAATGCGGCCAATGCGCGCTGGGGCTCGCTGTACGACGCGCTGTACGGCACCGACGTGCTGTCCGAAGACAACGGCGCTGAAAAGGGCAAGAGCTACAACCCGGTGCGCGGCGCCAAAGTCATTGAGTACGCGCGGTATGTACTGGACCGCACCGCGCCGCTGGTCAAGGGCTCGCACATCGATTCGACCGGCTACGCGGTCAAGGGCGGCAAGCTGGTCGTCACGCTGCAGGGCGGCAAAAACACCACGCTGGCCGATGCGAGCCAGTTCATGGGTTACCAGGGCAAGGCTTCGGCACCGTCATCAGTGCTGTTGCAGCACAACGGCCTGCACATCGACATCCGCATCGACCGCAGCACGCCCATCGGCAAAAGTGATGCGGCCGGTGTCAGCGACCTGGTGGTGGAAGCAGCGCTGTCCACCATCCTCGACCTGGAAGATTCGGTGGCCGTGGTCGATGCCGACGACAAGGTGCTGGCCTACAGCAACTGGCTGGGTATTTTGCAGGGCACGCTGACCGAAAGCGTCACCAAGGACGGCAAGACCTTCACCCGCGGCCTGAACCCGGACCGCGAGTACACCTCGCCCAAAGGCAGCAAGGGCAAACCGGTCACCCTGCACGGCCGCTCGCTGATGTTTGTGCGCAATGTCGGCCACCTGATGACCAACCCGGCCATTCTCTACACCGCTGCCGATGGCTCGACGAAAGAAATTCCCGAGGGCATTCTGGACGCCGTCGTCACCACGACGATCGCGATTCATGACCTCAAGCGCAAGGGCAAAAAAGGCATCAGGAACTCACGCAAGGGCTCGGTCTACATCGTCAAGCCCAAGATGCACGGCCCGGCCGAAGTCGCCTTTGCCGCCGAGCTGTTCAGCCGGGTCGAAAAAATGCTGGGCCTGCCCGACAGCACCGTCAAGCTCGGCATCATGGATGAAGAGCGCCGCACCAGCGTCAACCTGAAAGCCTGCATCGCCGCGGCCAGAAGCCGCGTCGCCTTCATCAACACCGGTTTCCTGGACCGCACCGGCGACGAGATGCACACCGCCATGCACGCCGGCCCCATGATCCGCAAGGGCGACATGAAAAGCAGCGCCTGGATCGCGGCTTACGAAAAGAACAACGTGCTGGTCGGCCTGTCCTGCGGCCTGCGCGGCAAGGCACAGATCGGCAAGGGCATGTGGGCGATGCCCGACCTGATGAAAGCCATGATGGAGCAGAAAATCGCCCACCCCAAAGCCGGCGCCAACACCGCCTGGGTGCCCAGCCCGACCGGCGCGACGCTGCATGCACTGCACTACCACCAGGTCAAGGTCAGCAAGGTGCAGAAAGACCTGGAAAAGATCGACGCCAACAAGGAGCGCCCTGCCCTGCTGAACGGCCTGCTGCAGGTGCCCGTCACGGCCACACCCGACTGGAGCGCCGAGGCGAAACAGCAGGAACTCGACAACAACGCCCAGGGCATCCTCGGTTATGTGGTGCGCTGGATCGACCAGGGCGTGGGCTGCTCCAAGGTGCCCGACATCCACAACGTCGGCCTGATGGAAGACCGCGCCACCCTGCGCATCTCCAGCCAGCACATGGCCAACTGGCTGCTGCATGGCGTGGTGACAAAAGCGCAGGTGAAGGAGACCTTTGAACGCATGGCCGCCGTGGTGGACAAACAGAACGCCGGCGACCCGCTGTACCAACCCATGGCCGGCCACTTTGACACTTCCGCGGCCTACAAGGCGGCCTGCGACCTGGTGTTCAAGGGCCTGGAGCAGCCGAGCGGCTACACCGAGCCGCTGCTGCATGCCTGGCGCCTGAAGGTCAAGGCCGGCAGCGCCTGATTTACTTCTAAATTCATAGCTGCTTCCGCCCACCCCATGAGGGCTGAAGCCGGATTTGATGCATGATTTTCCCTCTACGGCGCCTTCTGGCGCCGTTTTTGTTTTTCCGCGCAGAGGGCCGCAACCGTCCGGCCAACGCCCTCCCGCCGCCATGGCACGATGCGGCGGCGCCGATGGCGGCGGGGAAAACGGAGCCTGCTGCAGGAAACTCAAGCTCGGCTGGGCCGGCTGTGTTCCCTGGGGTCAGGCCTCGGGACGCGTGAAGATTGCCCCTTGAATCCAGTGGAGTATTTCGCGCGTACTCCCTCCAGGCGGACACCACGCTGACGCGCTGTGGCGGATCACACAGACCAACAACCTTCAACAGGAGTCTCACTATGAAAAAACTACTCATTGCAGCCGGCGTTGCCGTTTTGCTCAGCGCTTGTGCCGGTGGCATGTCCGGCAGCCAGATGTCCGGCAGCCCGTCGGTCATGGTCGGCGGCGCCGCCATGTTCCCGACCAAGGACATCATTGACAACGCCGTCAACTCCAAGGACCACACCACCCTGGTGGCCGCGGTCAAGGCTGCGGGTCTGGTTGACACGCTCAAGAGCCCCGGCCCGTTCACCGTGTTTGCACCGACCAATGCCGCGTTTGACGCTCTGCCCGCCGGCACCGTGGCCACGTTGCTCAAGCCCGAGAACAAGGCCCTGCTGACAAAAATCCTGACGGCCCACGTGGTGCCCGGCAAACTCGACGCCGCCGCCCTGAGCCAGCGCGTGATGGCCGGCAATGGCCGGGCCACCCTGACCACCGCCAGCGGCGACAGCCTGGTGGTCACGGCCAGCGGCTCCAATGTGATGGTCACCGACGAAAAAGGCGGCACGGCGATGGTCAGCATTGCCAACGTCTACCAGTCCAACGGCGTGATCCACGTGGTCAACAAGGTGCTGGTGCCCAACTGATCCCCACTTGAGCCAACCCGTGTGGTGCCGCTGCCAGACTGGCAACGCCGCCCCGGGCCAAGCGACAACAAAGCCACAACAAACTGCAACGGTTTGTTGTGGCTTTGTCCCTTCGGGCCGCGCAAAGGACACCCCGCGCGCGCCTCCAGCCACGCGGCAGCACCCGCCCCAGCCCTTCGGATTTGCTATGCAAAAGATAGCTGCAGGTGCCTGTTGCTGTTGGGCTCGCGCCCTATTCATCCAGACCATTCCGTTGCAGGGGCCAGGCGCGCAGAAAGCCGTCGCCGGGCAATGCGTTCGGTGGTGGCCGCCTGAGTGGAATGTAAGCAGCGTCTCTTTGCTGTGCGACAGGTTAGAAATCGTTACAAGATACTTCGCGATTTTCGGCAGCAGCCCCCCAGTTCAGCCCACACTGCGGGGTCGGGTCGAGCCGGTATTTTTTCCCAAACGATTGACTTGACACCTATCCCGTCCACTCCTCTGCATTTTCGCTGTTAGCCCCATCGCCCTTCACCATGGCATCGCAAGCCGACGTTTTATCCCGCTGTCTGCAGGAGGCCGCCCAGGCCGCCAGGCCGGCGCTTGAACGTTGTATCGACCACGCGGTGGCGGCGCTGCAGGTGGCAGAGACGCAAAGCCTGAAAGTCTCCGAGCGCGATGACCTCGCACGGGCCTGGCGCGAACTGCTGCGTCACCGCGACGGCTGGTGTGCGCAGTACCCGGGGCTGCTGATGGCCGCCTTCAGCCAGCCCGCAAAACCTGCTGTGCAGCCGGTCGCGGCGCGCACGGCCCTGCCTTCGCTGGCGGGCGCCGACATGTTCTCGCTGGTCGACGACACCCAGGTCGAGGAGGGCATCGAGTCCTCACGGCTGCTGCAGCAGGTCGCGCCCGTGGTCGAGCAGGCGCTGGCCGAGCTCGACGGCCTGATGAGTGCGGCGCAGGGCCTGGTCAACGTGCGCGCCGAGGCCAACCCGGTTCGGCCGGAAGTCTACACGCAGACCTTGCGCACCCTGCTGCTGGGCGCGCCGGTCGCGCCCACGACCAGCGCGCTGTGGATCAAACACCTTGGCGAGCCCCTGGGGCGCGAACTCAAACGTATCTATGAGCGGCTGATCAATGTGATGGAACTGGCCCAGGTGCGGGCCGCCAGCTACCGGGTGCTGCAGAACCCCGTCAGCGCCGGCAAAAAACCGGGCAGCGGCTCAGCAGGCGGCGAGCCGGGCGCCCAGGGCGGCCCGGTCGGCATCGGCTACGCCTCGGACGAACCCTTCACGCCGGTGCCGTCGCACTACGCCGACCTGTCCAACCATGAAGTCAAGGACGCGCTGTTTCAGGACTTCCTGCTTCGCGGCAGCAGCAACGCCGACCACGGCCTGGCGCCGGCCTACTACGCCACCATTGAAGAAGAACTGATCGCGCTCAAGGGCACGCCCGACTCGGCGCAGGCGGCGCTGCACGCCGAGCCTGGCGCCGGCGCCGGCGCTGACTCTGAGGATCACAGCTACCACGGCACGCGCAGCGACCCGCGGCGGCCGGCCCTGCCGGCGCAGGACGCCGAAGAAGGGCCCGGCCACCCGTCGCGCATTGTGGACGTGCTCAGCCAGCTCAGCTCGCAGGTCTGGGGTGTCTACGGCCGCGCCCGCGAACGGGCGCTGGTGCGCACGCAGCTGAAGAAAGACGCCACCCGCGTCGGCCAGGTGCTGGGCATGGAGGTGGTGAAGAAACTGGTCAACCAGGTCGCGCAGGACCCACGCCTGCTGGTGCCGGTGCGCGAGGCGATTGTGGCGCTGGAGCCTTCGCTGCTGCGCCTGGCCATGGTGGACTCGCGCTTTTTCAGCGAGGAAGGTCACCCCGCACGCCGCCTGATGGAGCGCGTGGCGCAGCGCAGTTTCAAGTACAACGACGAGCGCAGCCCGGCGTTCGACGTTTTTTTCCATTCACTGACCGAGGCCTTCAACGGGCTCAACGCCCTGGAGATCGAGGACGCCCGGCCTTTTGACGCCGCCCTGGGCGAGTTGCAGGCACTGTGGGACGAGCAGGACCGGCACGAGAAAAATGTGCGCGGCAACATGCGCCAGACCATGCAGTTTGCCGAAGAGCGGCAGGCACAGGCCGACCAGATTGCCCTGGACATGAGCCTGCGCGCCGACCTGGACCATGTGCCCGGCGTGGTGCTGGACTTCCTGTTCGGCCCCTGGGCGCTGGTGATGGCGCACGCCCGGCTCACCGACACCGCGCACCAGATCGACCCCCAGGGTTACGGATCACTGGTCACCGACCTGCTGTGGAGCGTCAAGCGCCAGGCCACGCTCAGGCGGCCGGGCAAACTCATCGCCATGATTCCCGGCCTGCTGGCCAAGCTGCAGGCCGGCCTGACATCGCTGGGGCTGGAGCCGGGCGAGACCGAGGCTTTTTTCAACGCCATGGAAAGGCTGCACCGCCCGGTGCTCAAACTGCGGCGCGTGCGCAGCCGGCGCGACGCCGTCGAATCGGACAATGCCCCGCTGGAAGTGGCCACGGTCGAAACCGACCTCTCCGACCTGAGCGACCTCCTGCCCGCCACGCCCGAACAGCGCAAGGCCAAGGCCGCCGGCCAGCCCTGGCTGGCGCAGGGGGAGCTGGACAGGGCCGGTTTTGAAGACACCCTGCCGTCCGGACCCGCGGCGCTGGACGCCACGCCGCAGGAGGCCGCACCGGTGGGCGAAGCGCCCGCCTGCGGCGCTGATGACACGCCGCCAGACAACGCCGGGGAAGATGTCCGTCAGCCCGAAGACATCCTGATGGGCCTGCGCGAAGGCAGCTGGGTCGATCTTTATTCACGGCGCCACTGGTTGCGCGCGCAGCTGATCTGGGCCAGCACCCGCGGCACACTCTTCATGTTCGTCAGCCACGGCGGCCAGCCGCACTCCATGACCAAACGCAGCTGCGTGCGCCTGATCACGCAGGGTCTGCTGCGTCCGGTCGAGACGCACGACGTGGTGGCCCACGCGCTGGACCACCTCGTCAATCGGGCCGCACCGCAGGACCCGCAGGGCAGCACCGCCCCCGAGTCCGGGCGGCAGACGCCATCCGGACACCACACCGGGTCGCTACAACTTCAATAGCGTCTTGCGCCCACCGTTGGCGGGCTACAGCCGATGTCATCACGAATTTTGATGGCGGCAACGGCACGCCCGTTTCCCGGCACCATAATGTCCTGTGTCATGCTTCTTGCCTGGCAGAGGACCCTCTTGTTCAAATTTCTGCTTCGACTCACCGCCAGGGAACGCACGCGCCGCAGCAACCGGCAGTTTGGCGGCATCCTGGCTTTTGTGGCGGGCGCCATCAATGCCGGCGGCTTTCTGGCGGTGCAGCGCTACACCTCGCACATGACGGGCATCGTCTCGGCCATCGCCGATGACCTGGTGGTGGGCAGCATCGGCCTGGCGCTGGCCGGCCTGGTCAGCCTGGCCGCGTTTATCGGCGGGGCCATCACCACCACCTTACTCATCAGCTGGGCCAGGCGCCAGGAACTGCGCAGCAAGTACGCGCTGGCCCTGTTGCTGGAGGCCCTGCTGCTGCTGCTGTTCGGTCTGGTGGGCGCCAACCTGAAGTCTTTTGCCACCCTGCTGGTGCCGACGGCGGTGCTGCTGCTGTGTTTCATCATGGGCCTGCAAAACGCCATCATCACCAAGATCTCGCACGCCGAGATCCGCACCACCCACATGACCGGGGTCATCACCGACCTGGGCATCGAGCTGGGCCGGCTGATCTACTGGAACCAGTCGAAGAAGGCCAACAGCATCCAGTTTGTCGAGGCCAACACCGACAAGCTGTTCATCCATGCCACCCTGCTGGGGCTGTTTTTCTCCGGCGGCATTTTTGGCGCCGTCGCCTTCAAGGCCCTGGGCTTCAGCGCCACGCTGCCGATCGCCCTGCTGCTGGTGGCCATGGCCTTGCCCGCCGTCGTGCTGGACCTGCGCAAGCTCGCGAGGTCGCCGTGACACTGGCACCCGGCGATTTTCAGTCGCTGCAGTACACCGTGCCCTTTGTGCGGGAAGACGGCGCATCCAGGTCGCTGCATTTCACGCTGGGCGAACTGCAAAGCCGCATGCTTTTGCACCAGCCCTGGCGGCTGGACGTGGACTACACCCGAACCATGATGGGTTTTTTGCTGTTCCAGCCCGCGCCGGCCCACATCGGCATGATCGGCCTGGGCGGCGGCTCGCTGGCCAAGTTCTGCTACCGGCAGTTGCCGGCCTCGCGCATGACGGTGCTCGAGATCAACCCGCATGTGATCGCCCTGCGACGCGAGTTCCAGATTCCCGACGACGACGCGCGGTTTGCGGTGATCGCCGCCGACGGCGCACGCTACCTGCAGACCGCAGCGCCGGTCTTCGATGTGTTGCTGGTCGACGGCTTTGACCAGGACGGCCAGCCCGCAGCGCTGTGTTCGCAGCGTTTTTATGACGACTGCTTCGCCGCCCTGGGCGAGCGCGGCGTGCTGGTGGTCAACCTGCACCACGACCACCCCGACTACCCGCTGCTGGCCGACCGTATCCACCGCAGTTTCAGCGGCAACGCGGTCGAAGTCATGTCCGCCGAAAAAAGCAACGCGATTGTGTTTGCCTGCCGCGGCCCGGCGATTTCACCGCGCAAGCTGAACCTGGCCAGAAGCCTGGCCGGGCTGGACGACGCGGCGCGTCTGCAGCTCAAAGCCGAGCTCGCGCGCATCGCCTGGGAAATGAAGGACCTCGCCGGGGATGTCTAGGAGCCATACGGTTCATTGGAGCGTCGCCACCCGGTTGCCCTGCGCTTGTCGAAGGCTCGCACACTGCACACTGCAAACTGCAAACTGCAAACTGCAAACTGCAAACTGCAAACCGCGAACAAGCTGCGCCCCTTCGACAGTCTCAGGGCAGGCCAGGCTCAGCCCGAACGGTCAAGTCAGCATTCCTGGGCCAAGCGGGGCCAGGCCGCCCACGGTATCGCGCGCCCCTGTCCGACGCCAGCACACCCGCCGCCCGGCCACACTGGACGTTTTCCGACAAACATGGAAGACAAGAATGAGCCCGAAAACCAATTTTTCCTTTGAGCTGCACTACCCGGCGCTTGCCGGCGTGCCGGAGGCCCAACGCACGCAGCTGATGGCCTCGCTGGGCCCGACCTTGCAGGCGCTGTTTGCCGCTGGCGACAGCGCGGCCACGGTGGTCGTCAGCGACAGCCACAAGGGCAGCGGCCACAAGATCGTCGAGCTGGTGACCACCTTGCCGGACATGGAAATTGCCGCCATCCTGAAGGCGTTTTCCGAACAACACGGGCTGTCCGTGCAGGCGCTCGAATAAGAGGCTGTGGTTCGCAAGACGCTACTGAATCAGGAGCTGCTGGCGCCCGCCGCTCTTGGGCTGGGACCGTTTTTTGATCAGAACGGGCGTTGGGACGGGTGCTGCTCCGGCTCCTGACCCGCCCCGTCACGGACGGCAGTCACCACCAGATGGATGAAATGCAGCTTGGCCACAACTTCGCGTGGCAGCACAAAGGGGTAAAAATCGGGCTGACCCATGGCGCGCGACATTTCGTTGAGCAGCGTGGTCAGCCGCGTCCACTGGTTCAGGAAGTCCAGGAACACCTGTGCCTCGGGGTAGTCCGGCTGGTACAAGGCATCCAGTGTAAAAGGCGTGAATTCCAGCTGGGCGCTTTCGGCCGACAGGCCAAAACTCAGGGCCGTATCGACGGTGTCGCGCATGTGCAGGTAATGGGCCCAGCACTCGGCCCAGTCTTCCCACGGGTGCACGCTGGCGTAGGCGCTCACGTAGTGCAGGGCCCAGTCCGGCCGCGGCCCCTGCTCGTAGTTGGTCTGCAGGCTGGCCAGGTAGTCCTGGCTTTCATCGCCGAACAGCTCGCGGAAACCCTGCTGCCACGGTGTGCCCGCGACCAGGCGGTCCCAGTAGTAGTGGCCGACCTCGTGGCGGAAGTGGCCCAGCAAGG